>PLHP01000115.1:0-31785 GCA_003138955.1 Acidobacteriaceae bacterium
CATCTTGTATTGGATAAGACTATCCCTATGCTTGTCAGAGAGCCGCGCCGTATAATATCCGGTTCATCATTCCAGCTCGAGCCCAGTGGCAGTTGCTTCCATCCCGCCACTCCGACTCGCGCGCCTAGGGGCCGTCATGTCTGCTCTTACCGAACCCGCCACCCCGACTCAAACCAAGACCCGCATTGAATCCGACAGCATGGGCAAGATCGAAGTCCCGGCGAATGTTTATTGGGGGGCGCAGACGCAGCGCTCGCTGCTGCATTTTGATATTGGACGCGACACCATGCCTCCGGAGCTGATTCACGCCTTTGGCACGCTTAAGAAGGCTTGTGCGCTGGTGAATCAGGATCTGGGCAAGCTGCCTGCCGACAAGGCTAAGCTCATTGTCGAAGCCGCCGACGAAGTCATCTCCGGCAAGCTGGATGACCAGTTCCCTTTGCGCATTTGGCAGACCGGGAGCGGCACTCAGACCAACATGAACGTGAATGAGGTCATCTCGAATCGCGCCATCGAAATTTCGGGCGGGGAGATGGGATCGAAGAAGCCGGTGCATCCTAACGATCACGTCAACATGTCGCAGTCGTCTAACGACACGTTTCCGGCGGCTATGCACATTGCGGCGGCGTCGCGGGTTAAGAACGCTTTGATTCCGGCTATCAAGACAGTGCGAGATGCGATTTTGGCCAAGGCTCAGGAATTCCATGACGTGGTGAAGATTGGGCGCACGCATCTCCAGGATGCCGTGCCGCTGACTTTTGGGCAGGAGTTCGGCGGCTGGGCGAGCCTGCTCGATCGCGACATCAAGCGGCTGGAGCAGGTGCTGGAGGGCCTTTACGATCTGGCTATTGGCGGGACCGCGGTGGGCACGGGACTGAACACGCATCCCGAATTCGCGGAACGAGCCGCGAAACAGATTGCGCAACTCACAGGGCTTCCCTTCCGCTCCCATGGCAACAAGTTCGCTGCGCTTTCGGCGCACGATGAGATCGTGTTTGCGCAGGGCGCTATGGAAACTTTGGCCGCTTCGCTGATGAAGATCTCTAACGATATACGGTGGCTGGCTTCCGGTCCGCGGTGCGGGCTGGGCGAGTTGTCGATTCCGGAGAATGAGCCGGGATCGTCCATCATGCCGGGGAAGGTCAATCCCACGCAATGCGAAGCGATGACTATGGTCTGCGTACAGGTGCACGGAGCTACGGCCGCGGTGGGATTTGCCGGATCGCAGGGCAACTTTGAACTTAACGTGTTCAAGCCGGTGATCATCTACAACTTTTTGCACTCGGTCACTTTGATCACCGACGCCTGCCACGGCTACGTGGAGTACATGGTCAAGGGCATTGAAGTCGAACGCGCCAAGGTGGACTGGTACGTTAAGAATTCGCTGATGCTGGTCACGGCGCTGGCTCCGAAGGTGGGATACGACAAGGCGGCGCAGATTGCGCACGTGGCGCACGTCGAGCACTCGAGCCTGCGCGAGGCGGCGTTGAAGCTGAAACATCTTTCGGGTGAGGAATTTGATGCGCTGGTTAAGCCGGAGAAGATGACGCATCCGTAGGGCTGATAACGAGTGCGCAAGCGTGAATGCCCGCGAAAGATGCGATGGCGCACACCCACACATTCGCGAATGTGTGGGGCACCCGGGCAGCATGGGAAGGTTAGAAGTTAGAGGTCAGATTGCAGAGGTTAAAACCCATCGCACAAACGGTGGTCGGCGATCCCGTGATTTCACCTCTGCAATCTGACCTCTCACTTCTGACCTCATTACTCCAGTTGCCGCTACTTTGGCGTCGCGGTGATCGGTACCGGCGCATTCTTTGGCGTGCTTAGGTAGCCGGTGATCTTGTTCTTGTCCACCGACCAGACCACGAGTTCATAGAGCATGTGATCGCGTCCGGTGTAGAACTGCACAGGCTCGCTCTGGTTCCTGTCTTTTTTCTCGATGGTTTTGTCGTCGGCGGTGACGTCGAGCGTGTACTTGCCGCGTTTGGGATCGGTCTTCTTGAGCTGCAAGGCCACGGTCGAGAATGCCTGCGGCTTGGCTCCCCTCAATAAGGCGAACTCGAAGTACTGGCGGTCGCCCTTGTGTTTGAGAGCTTCCAGGTCGCCGCGTGTGTTGGCGATGAGTCCGCTCTGCACGTTGAGATCGCCCATGGTGCTTTGCAGCTTCGCGATGGTGGCATCGAGCGACGCCTTGGTGGCGGCAACGTCGGTTTTCACACCGCCTACGTCGGTCTTCACGGAGCCAACTTCTCCGGAAACGGCGCTTACATCTTTCTTCTCTTGTTCCGCCTGGGCTGCAATGCTTGCGGCTGCGGCTTGCTGCTGATGCTGGAGCTCGCCGGCGCGCGTCGCCAATTCTTTCTTGGTCATGCCCAACTGGTGGGCCAGGGTCTCAGAATCGGCTTCGGCGGATTGCATGCGCTTGGTCAGATCGCCGATTTGTTTTTGGCTGGCGGCTTGATCTTGCGTGACCTTTTCGAGCTTGCCGTGCTGGTCGTAAATGAAAAACGCGGACGCGCCGGCATAGGCAACGGCCAGCACGATGAGGATCCATTTGCCGACGTTGCTCTGCGGCTCGGGGTGGTAAACGGTCGGTTCGCCTTCAGACATAAGGGGAGGCTCCAGTTGAATGTGGACTGTAGAACCTATTGTTTGTGAGATGGGGGTTGCTGTCAATTGCGTTTCAGGTTCTTGAGCGGACGCGACTTGCGCGACCTGGTTCGGACCTGACTGACAATCGCCGGTGGAGAAGCGGGCGTCCCCGCCCGCTTGGGCGGGCGAGACGCCCGTCTCTCCATAGATTCAGGGTATATACTGAATCGTTTTCGGCGATCGTTCGTAGTATCCGCCGCAGTATTTGCGCCCCGCGCGCCAGAAAGGCAACAGGATATGGCTTCTCCCGCAGTGGCTTTTGCCCGCAATAATCAACCGCGTTTTCTCGATGAGCTGAAGAACCTTCTCCGCATCCCCAGCGTCAGCACGCTCGATGAACACAAAGGCGACGTGCTGAAGGCGGCAGAATTTGTGGCGGCTGAGCTGCGCCGCATTGGGATGGACAATGTCGAGATCATCCCGACCAAAGGACATCCGCTGCTCTACGCCGACTGGCTGCACGCACAGGGCAAGCCAACCGTTTTGATGTATGCACATTATGATGTGCAGCCGCCCGATCCTTTGGACGAATGGAAGACGCCGCCGTTTGAACCGACCGAACGCAACAATAACATCTACGCGCGCGGCGCGGTTGACGACAAAGGGCAGCTCTGGATGGAAGTGAAGGCGCTTGAATCCCTGATGCAGGCTCATGGGGGCAAGCTGCCGATCAACGTGAAGATTATTTTTGAAGGCGAGGAAGAAGTCGGCGGTGAATCGATTGCCGAGTACGTCCGCAAACAGAAGGCGAGGCTGAAAGCGGATTTCGCGCTGGTCTGCGACACGGAACTGTTCGCGCCGGAAATTCCAACTCTTTGCGTCGGCCTGCGTGGCCTGGTGTACACGGAGATTGAAGCGGTCGGGGCCAAGACCGACCTGCACTCGGGCGTGTATGGCGGCGCGGCGCCGAATCCGCTGTTTGCACTGATCGAGATCATCAGCAAGCTGAAAGATTCGAAGGGGAAGGTGCTGATTCCTGGCTTTTACAAGAATGTCAAAGCGCCCAGCAAGGATGAGTTGAAGACCTGGAAGCGGCTGCCTTTCAACGAAGAGCGCTATCGCAAAACCGAAGTCGGCTCCAAGGTGCTGACCGGCGAGTCGGGATATTCGGTGCTGTACCGGACGTGGGCGCGTCCGACGCTGGAGGTGCACGGCATGCCGGGTGGTTTTGTGGCTGCGGGAGCGAAGACGGTGATTCCGGCGAGGGCTTCGGCAAAGGTTTCGATGCGACTGGTGCCGAACCAGGATCCGGACGACATCCTCAAGCGTTACACGGCGTTCGTCAAGAAACTGACGCCCAAGGGGATCGAGCTCAAGATCAAAGTTTGGAGCAAGGGGCCGGCGTCCGTGGTCGGCACCGACAACCGGTTTATCGAGGCGGCTACCGAGGCGCTGCATGACACGTTCAAAAAGGAGACTGTGTTTATTCGCTCCGGCGGGTCGATTCCGATCGTGACCGATTTCCAGGACGTGCTGAAGATTCCATCGGTCATGATGGGCTTTGGGCTTCCCGACGACAATTTGCATGCTCCGAACGAGAAGTTTCACATTCCTAATTTCCATCGCGGGATTGAGACGATCTGCTTGTTTTTTGAGAAGCTGGGATAAGGCGGGCTCTGGCTTTCGGAGGTGGATTCCACGTTCAGGCCCCTCGGGACAACCCGGAACGGGCCTTTTTTTCCCGTGCTAAAATCAACTCGTGAAGGCGCAGAGGAAGTTCACGGTTGTCATCGAAAGAGACGAAGACGGCTATTACGTAGCCACCGTCCCTGTCTTGAGGGGCTGCCATACTCAAGCCAAGAACCTCGACACTCTCATGAAGCGGGTTCGGGAGGTGGTGGAGCTGTGCTTGGAGGATAAACGGGTCAGCCCATCCCTCGAGCTCGTCGGTATCCAGCAGATCTCAGTATGACTCGCCTTCCCCGCCTGAAAGGCAAGGAAGTGGTGCGTCTCCTCGAAAAACTCGGTTTTGAGATCGTGCGGACACGGGGCAGCCACTTGTTTCTGAGGCATGCAGATGGGAGGGCAACTACGGTCCCCGTCCATGCTGGTGAGACGATCTTGGTCCGGGGCTGCTTCGTTCGATTCTGCGGGATGTCGACTTGTCGGCGGATGAGATCGTTCGAGGCCGCTAGTACTTGCCCGGGTCGGTATTAGGCCGGTGCGGATCATTGGCTCGGATGCTGGCCCGGAACCCGCCCCGTACTCGCCAATCCCGCGCCTTCAGGTAAAATATGAATCTGACGTTGCGCGGCAGGTGTGCGCGGATTCTCGCGCGTTCGCTTACTAGCTTTACGATTTCAATTCTGGACCAAATTTCGAACTAGAGGCGGTTTGATGCCACTCAAGGTGACCCCCAAGAAACCAGTAACCGAGGATCCACGACACACACAAGCAGTGCAGAACTACGAGTCGGGGCTTCGCGCTTTGCAGGAGCGCAAGTTCGAGAAAGCCAAAGGCCACCTGCAGAAAGTATTGACCGGACCGGACAAGTCCCTGGTCGACCGAGCCCAGGTGCATATCGTCACCTGCGACAAGCATATGAAAGAACCCGCGCTGCAGTTCAAAACGACGGAAGAACATTACGACTACGCAGTGTGGCTGATCAACTCGGGTGACTACGTGGCGGCGCGCGAGCACCTCGACAAGCTATTGAAGCAAGCGCCCAAGGCCGACTATGTTCTGTACGGGCTGGCCGCGTTGCATTGCCTGACCGGTCACGTCGAAGAATCGCTCAAGACGCTCAACGAGGCAATTCAGGCAAAACCCGCGCTGCGCTTCCAGGCGCGAAACGATACCGACTTCCAGAATCTGGCGGAAGATCCGCGCTTCACCGAACTGCTTTATCCGGATCCGGGCGCCGAAGCCGAGCCGCAGGAAGAAGAAGCGAGCGCGTATTAGTTGAAGGTCAGAGGTCAGAGGTCAGATTGCAGAGGTTAGAATCTCCCAGTCCGAGCCAAGGTTCCACCTCTGCAATCTGACCTCTGCCATCCCTATGCGCACTAACTCATCCGACACCGGCAAGGCTGGACCCGAACTGCGGGTGGTCGCAATTGGGGGCGGCACCGGCCTCTCCACGCTGCTGAAGGGGCTGAAGCGCTACGTCATGACGCCGTCGCTGGCCATCTCCGGTCAGCCTACCATTCGCGAATTGAGCGGCGTGGTAACGGTGAGCGACGATGGCGGATCGAGCGGCCGTCTGCGCAAAGAGTTCAATATGCTGCCGCCGGGGGATGTGCGCAATTGCATCGTCGCGCTCTCCGAAGACGAAGCCCTGCTTTCGCGGTTGTTCCAGCATCGCTTTCAGAAGGGCTCCGGACTGGAAGGCCACAGCTTCGGAAATCTTTTTCTGGCGGCGCTGACTTCGATCACCGGAGACTTTGCGGAGGCGGTGCGGCTGTCTTCGGAAATTCTGCTCACGCGCGGGCATATCTATCCGGCAACCATGGCGAGCGTGGAACTGGAAGCGTTGCTGGAAGACGGAACGCGGGTGCGCGGCGAGACGCGGATCACGGCGAGCAAAGGCAAGATTCGGGAACTGGTCCTGGTGCCTCCCGACGTGGAACCGCTTCCCCAGACGCTGGAAGCAATCGCCAGCGCCGACCTGATCACGATTGGCCCCGGATCGCTCTTCACCAGCCTGATTCCGAACTTACTGGTGCGCGGGATCCCCGAGGCGATTCTCGAATCCAATGCCATCAAGGTATTCGTTTGCAATTTGATGACGCAAGTAAATGAAAGTCTTAGTTTAAGCGCGGCGGACCACATTCGCGCGCTCAACGACCATGCCGGCGTCCAGTTGTTCGACTACACGCTGCTCAATCGCAAGACGGCGTCGCCAGAGATGAAGGCGAAATACGCCCTGGAGGGAGCTTCGCAGATCGTGGTCGATCTGGAAGCAATCGAGGCGCTGGGCGTGTGTCCGGTGCTGGGGGATTATCTGGAAGAGGGCGAGGTGGCCCGGCACGCTACCGACCGGGTGGCGCACGACCTGATGGCGCTGATGGCGCAAGCGCCGGATCGGCAGACGATCCGTAGTTGATAGTTTAGCTAATAGCTTTGCGCCGCTAACCGGCACCCAGCCCCTAAAGGGGTAGATGATTGTGCGAGCTCTCGGCATCGCTGAAGCGATGCCCTGATACGAACCAAACGCGGCAAACCGCGTCCCTGCGGTGGGATTCGCGGTATATTGGCTGGGCATGGCAAAAGCACCCGAGGCAACGATAAAGACCATGTCGAAATCTTCCCGACCAGAACCGGGGCCTCCGCGTATCGCGATCGCCATTATGGCGGCGGGCAAGGGTACGCGACTCAAATCGAAACACCCCAAGGTTCTGCACGAAATCGGCGGCAAGCCGATCCTGGCGCATGTGATTGCTACGGCGGAAAAGGTCGTGCCGGCGCGGGATATCTTCGTGATCATCGGCCATGAGGCGGAGCGCGTGCGTGAGGCGGTTGCCGGCACGGGCGTGAACTTCGTGCTGCAAGCCGAACAGCGCGGCACCGGGCACGCGCTCATGGTGGCGCGCGACGCGCTCTTGGGCAATGGCAATAAGTATGACCAGGTCATCGTGCTTTCCGGGGACGCTCCGATGATTACGGCCGAAACCATTCGGAAGCTTAGCGACTTCCACACCGCGCAGAAAGCAGACATGACGGTTCTCAGCGCCGATCTCGACAATCCTTATGGATATGGGCGCGTGATCCGCAAAGGCGCGCGGGTTCTGGCGATTGTGGAGGAGAAGTCTGCGACCCCGCAGCAGAAGAAAATCCGTGAGATCAACTCCGGGTTCTATGCCTTCGCTGCGCCCGCCTTGTACGAGCATATCGACCGTCTTTCCACCGCGAACGCGCACGGCGAGTACTACCTCACGGACATGGCGGGAGTGTTTCACCAGGCGCGCAAGAAAGTGGTCGCGATCAAGACCTCGGATGCGGGTGAAGTTTTGGGCAGCAACACGCGAGCGGAGATGATGATGCTGGATGCGCGGCTGCGGCTGGCGAAATGCCGCCAGTTGCTGGAGCAAGGCGTTACGATTTTTTTCACGCACACCTGCGTGATCGACAGCGATGTGGAAGTTGGCGCCGACACGGTCATTGAGCCCTTTGTGCAGTTGCTGGGTCATACGAAGATTGGCGAGGATTGCCGCATCCGCTCTTACAGCGTGATACGGAATTCTGTGATTGGCGAGCGGGTGACGGTGAGGCCGGGGACGATCATGGAAGACTCGCGGGTGGGCGCGGGAGCTGTGCTTGGACCTTACACTCATATGCGGCCGGGAAGCGAAGTGGGCGAAGGCGCGCACGTGGGGAACTTCGTCGAGACGAAGAAAGTCAAGCTGGGCAAGGGTTCGAAGGCCAATCACCTCAGCTATCTGGGGGACGCGGAAATCGGTGAAGACGTGAACATCGGCGCGGGCACCATCACCTGCAATTACGACGGCGTGAAGAAGCACAAGACGGTGATCGAAGATGGCGCGTTCATCGGCAGCGACTCGACGCTGGTGGCGCCGGTAACGATTGGACGGGGAGCCTATGTCGCGGCCGCCAGCTGCATTACGGAAGATGTGCCGGCGGATGCGCTGGCGCTTGGGCGTGCGCGGCAGAGCGTGAAAGAAGGATGGGCACGGGAGAAGCGCGAAGCACAGAAACAGAACGGTCGTTAGTCGTTGGTCGTTAGTTGTTGGCCGTGAGCTTTCGTCGTGGCGCGGGTGCTGGGGCTTCAGTTCGACTGCGGCGACGCTCGATTTCAAACGCGGTATCCTTCTCAGGATTCGAATACACTAGAGCCGAGCGAAACCATGACGCAGACAACTACAACTCAGGAAGTATCTCCGGTACGCTACGACGTTTCCCTGATGACCGCCGAAGATTTTTATTTGTTCAACGAAGGCAACCACTATCGCCTTTACGAGAAGATGGGCGCACACGGGGTGGAATCCAAGGGGATTAAGGGCACCGTCTTTAGCGTCTGGGCTCCGAACGCACGGCAGGTGGCGGTAAGCGGAAGCTTCAATGGCTGGAACCCGCAATCCCATCCCCTGCAGTCTCGCGGTTCGTCGGGAATCTGGGAAGGCTTTATCCCCGGCGTCGGCAAGGGCACGTTGTACAAGTTCCACATCAACTCTAACAAAGAGGGGCACGAGACGGAAAAAGCCGACCCGGTAGCACTTTTCACCGAGAAACCGCCGCGCACGGCTTCCGTGGTCTGGGACCTCGACTACACCTGGAACGACGCGGCCTTTCTTGAAAAACGCGGAGCCGCAAACTCGCTGCACGCGCCCATGTCCATCTACGAGGTGCACCTCGGATCCTGGATGCGGGTCCCTGAGGAGCACAACCGTCCGCTTACCTATCGCGAGATCGCGCCCCGCCTGGCGGACCACGTGAACAAGCTGGGATTCACCCACGTCGAACTGCTGCCCATCATGGAGCATCCGTTCTACGGATCGTGGGGATATCAGACGACCGGCTACTTCGCTCCCACGGCGCGCTATGGCACGCCTCAGGATTTCATGTATTTCGTGGACTACCTGCACCAGCACAACATCGCGGTCATTCTCGACTGGGTCCCATCGCACTTCCCTTCCGACGGACACGGGCTCGCCTTCTTCGACGGCACGCACCTGTTCGAGCACTCCGACTCACGGCAGGGCTTCCATCCCGATTGGAAGACGATGATCTTTAACTACGGCCGCACTGAAGTGCGCAGCTTCCTGATGTCGAGCGCCATGTTCTGGCTGGACAAATATCATATCGACGGCCTGCGGGTTGACGCCGTCGCTTCCATGCTCTATCTCGACTACTCGCGCAAGCAGGGGGAATGGATTCCCAACAAGTACGGAGGCCGCGAGAACCTGGAAGCCATCGACTTTCTGCGCCAGTTNNTATCTCGGCGGTCTGGGGTTCGGCTTGAAGTGGGACATGGGCTGGATGCACGACACGCTCCAGTACTTCAGCCAGGACCCGATTCATCGCCAGTATCACCACAACAAACTGACCTTTCGCATGCTCTATTCGTTCCACGAGAATTTTGTTCTGCCGCTCAGCCACGACGAGGTGGTGCACGGAAAAGGTTCCCTGATCGGCAAAATGCCCGGCGACGAGTGGCAGAGATTTGCCAACCTGCGCCTGCTCCTGGCCTACATGTTCGCCCAGCCCGGCAAGAAACTGCTCTTTATGGGTTGCGAGTTCGGCCAGGTTAGCGAGTGGTCGCACGATCGCAGCCTGGACTGGGACGTGCTGAAGTACCCGGTGCATTATGGCCTGATGAACTGGGTGGAGCAACTCAACCGCGTCTATCGCAGCGAAAATTCGCTGCACTGGTTCGACAACGATCCCAAGGGTTTTGAATGGGTGGACTGCAATGACGCGCCTATGAGCGTGGTGTCGCTGCTACGCAAAGGCAAGGACGGCGAGAACCCCATACTCATCGCGTGCAATTTCACACCCGTGCCCAGAGTGGGATACATGGTGGGCGTGCCGTCGGGCGGCTACTGGAGAGAACTTCTCAACAGCGACGGCCAGGAGTATGGAGGCAGCGGCGTCGGCAACGCGGGAGGCGCCGAGGCTCTGCCCGAAACCACCCACGGGCGCCCGTATTCGCTGCGGCTGACGTTGCCACCGCTGGGGGCGCTGTTTCTAAAGAAGGCGTAGACGGAAATGGGGAGCCGAGCGTCCCCGCCCGGGTCGCCGGACTGCTGGAGGGGCGAGACGCCCGTCTCTCCTCCTACGAGTCCCGCGCTGTCGGACACGAATGCCGCTCGCTTCGGAGATGACAATCGATCTTATTACGCTGTGCGTTTTATTCATCGTGTTTATCGCCACCCTGATCCGATCAGCGTTCGGCTTTGGCGAGGCGCTAATTGCCGTTCCGCTGCTCGCCTTCTGCATACCGTTGAGCGTCGCCGCCCCACTTGCTGTGCTGGTGTCGATTACCGTCGCTGCCATAGTCGTCGTGCAGGACTGGAAGAAGATCCACCTGGGTAGCACGGGCTGGCTCGTGCTCGGCAGCCTTTTTGGTATCCCGTTGGGTCTTCTGCTGCTGATGAGTAATCATCAAAGGGTAGTGAAGGCCGCCCTGGCGGTGATTATCATGACGTTCTCCGCCTACTCCTTGATCGGACGCACACGGCTGGAACTACGACGCGACAGTCGAGCATGGCTCTTAGCATGTGGATTCTGTGCCGGCGTGCTCGGCGGAGCCTATGGGATGAATGGTCCGCCGCTAGTTGTGTACGGAGCGATGCGAAGGTGGTCAGCGCAACATTTCCGGGCGACGCTGCAAGGATATTTCCTGCCGGCCAGCGTCATTGGCATGGGTGGTTATTGGTTGGCGGGACTCTGGACTCCCGCCGTAACCCACTATTATCTGCTCTCCCTGCCGCTCACGGTACTCGGCGTGTTCCTTGGCAGAGCGATCAATCATCGCCTTCGCGGAGAGGTTTTTCTTAGGTACCTTTACTTCGGATTGGCAAGCATCGGAGTGCTCTTGTTGGTGCAGGCAATAAGGGGCCGGCTCTGAGCGCAGGTCAGCGCCGTCAAAGTTGCTTTCGCGGAATTCTCTGCGAACCTTGCCCGTTGCAGACCCGCTAGGGTGCTTCATCTTGATAGCTGGGCGGCGCGTCAGCGGGTAAAAAGCCGATGCTGAATACAGAACAATTATTGCAGCGCTGAAGTGTGTGGCTGAGAACTCGGTCGTCCCTCCGGGACTTCGCGGCTGAAGCGTGCCCTTCAAAGCAAAGTCAAAACCCGAGTTTCTCCGCCGCCTGCTAGCCATTGCGGACCGGGCTATTGCACTCCCGGCACTCCCATCACTCCGGCGCTCCCGGTCTCATGCTAGACTCGCAATGAGTCAACCAACCTTGCGGATGCGCATCCTCACCCGCTACATTCTGGGAGAAGTCGTCTCCCACGCCTTGATCGGCGCGGCGGTTTTCACTTTTGTTCTTTTCACCCGCGATCTCGGCCGCATCCTCGAACTCGTGGTGCGCAACAGCGCCCCGCTGCCCAGTATTGCGCAGATCTTTTTCTTTACCGTTCCGGTTGCGCTCACCTACACCATTCCCATGGGCGTGCTCGTCGGCATCCTCATCGGACTCAGCCGTCTGGCCGCAGACAGCGAAATCACCGCCATGCGCGCCAGCGGCCTGGGCGTATGGACTTTCCTGCGTGTGATCTCAATGTTCGTGGTGGTGGCCTGGCTGCTCGCTCTCGGTAACAGCGTCTATCTCGCGCCCCGCTCGCTTGCCGCCCTGGGACAGCTCCAGGACAATCTCAAGTCTTCTCAGGCTTCTTTCGAGGTCCAGCCCCGTGTGTTTTACGAGGGCTTCCCGAAGATCATCCTCTACGTGCAGGACGCCAAGGCCATGTCTGGCGGAGCGCGGTGGAAAGGTGTGTTCCTTGCCGATTTGACGGACCCAGCCGCGCCGCGCATCACCCTGGCGCGCCAAGGCCTGCTCGTCAGCCAGGGGCCCGATACTCTGGATTTGCATCTCACCGACGGTTCCACTCACGAGACCGATCCCAAGAACCCGGACCAGTACCAGATCTCCACCTTCCAGACCACTGACATCCCCATTAAGGTCCCCACACAAAACAGTCAGGAACACGAACCCACATCACTGCATGAACTCAAGATTGGCGAACTCCTCCGTATCGCACGAACCGCCGACCCGGTCACCCGGCGCTGGGACCTGATCGAATTCCATAACCGCCTGGCGCTGCCGAGCGCCTGCATTGTCCTGGCCCTGGTCGGCATTCCTCTGGGCCTCTCGTCGAAGAAAGGCGGCAAGTCGAGCGGATTTGTCCTGACCATTCTGCTGGTCTTTCTTTACTATTCGATTTCTGTGATCGGCGTGTCTTTTGCGCGCCAGGGACGCCTGCCTCCCGCGGCCGGGGTTTGGCTTGCCGACTTCGTGTTTCTGGTGGGAGGAGTTTTTCTGCTCTGGCAATCGGAACGCCGCCCGATCGAACTGGCTGGGTTCCGCTCCTGGTTCAAGCGTTTGAGGCTTAAGGCTTCGGGCGTGCCATCTTCTACGCCCGGCCTGCCGGTGGCAGATCTGGCATTGAACGGTGAGTCGTCCCGCCCGGCCCTTCGCGAAGGCATCAACCACCGCCTGACCAGGCGCCGGCGCTTGTTCAATCTTCGTTTCCCAACCATCCTCGACGATTATGTGCTGCGCGGCTTTGTGCTCTACCTTGCCATGATCGTTGCCGCTTTCCTGATGCTGCTGCTGGTGTTCACCCTGTTCGAGTTGCTGGGCGACATCATGCGGAATCAGGTGTCGCCGCTCACCGTGGGCGAATATCTGCTCAACGTCGCGCCCTTCTTTCTTTACACCACCACGCCGCTCAGCATGCTGCTGGCGGTGCTGGTTACGTTCGGCCTGCTGCAACGCTCGAACGAAATCATTGCCATCAAGGCTACCGGCATCAGCCTTTACCGCATCGTTGTTCCGGTTCTGATGGCCTCCATGCTGGTCGCCGGCGTGCTCTTCCTGTCGGACCAGTTCTATCTTCCTTACACCAACAAGCGTCAGGACGCACTCCGCAACCAAATCAAGGGCAAGCCGGCGCAAACCTACCTTCGGCCCGACCGCAAATGGATCTTCGGCCAGCACTCCGATATCTACTATTATCAATTCTTCGATCCCGACCGCGATGTTTTCGGCGGCGTCTCCGTGTTCCAATTCGACCCGCACACTTTCCAGATCACGCACCGCATCTCTGCCGACCGCGCGCACTGGTCGAGCTCAATGGGGCGGTGGGTATACGAAGAAGGATGGGAACGAAGCTTGAACGGATCGGCCATCGAGAGCTATCACAAGTTCGATGCCGCGACTTACCCCGAGCTTTCCGAAGCGCCCTCCTACTTCAAGAAGGAAATCAAACAATCGTCGGAAATGAACTACGACGAACTGCGCCGCTACATTCACGATCTGGAGGAGAGCGGCTTCGACGTGGTGCGGCTGCGCGTGCAACTGCAAAAAAAGATTGCCTACCCGCTGATCACCCTGGTGATGGCCGTGCTCGCCATTCCCTTCGCGCTTTCCGCCGGTAAGCGCTCCGCGGTCGCAGGGCTTGCGACCGCCATCGGCATCGGCGTTGTCTATTGGACGATCTCTGGCCTGTTCGAGGCGATGGGCAATCTGAGTCAGCTCCCGCCCGCGGTCGCGGCCTGGTCCCCAGACCTGGTCTTTGGTTTCATCGGAGGGTATTTGATTCTTCGGATGCCCACCTGAGCCATTGAAGCATTGAGGTATTGAATCATAGAAAAACCTGCGGGTTCTTCAATGACTCAATACCTCAATGACTAAATGATTTAATGACTCAGTGTACGGCCATTCCGCTGGGCGCTTCCGGGGCGATCACCGTGATCGGATTGAGCATGGCTCCGTTCGTCGTACTTAGCGTGAAGCCCGTAATGTTGGCCGACGCACTGTTCGAGATGTAGAGATACTGGCCGGTGTTGAATACGCTCGGGTGCAACGCCATCGACACCGGCAACGTTCCGGTCGGTTGGTAGGGCACTGGTGCCTCACTCAACTCGCCTGAAGTCGTGTTGATGGTAAAGGCAAAAACCTGGTTCGAGCCTTCGCTCAGTGCGTAGAGAAAATTGTTGGTCGGATCTACCAGCATTTCGACCGGGTTCTTCCCGGCCGCTGACGGCGGTACCTGGCAAGAGGGCGTGGGACATGTGGTCAGCGGAAGCAGCAAATTATCGGCCACATTTTGCGGCGTGCAATAGATGTTAGCCTGCGTGCACACCTGGAACGGATATAGCGCTCCGCCGCCAGCCCCCTGGCCCACATAAACAAAGAGGCCGCCGATGGAGCCTACCTGGGCCGGCCTGGTGTTGACCGCGAGCACCGAGACCGGATCGGCCGCGGTAATGGTATATGGCGAATTTGGTTGCTCGGTCAGGATACCCGATGGGCTCACGGCATACACGCTCACCGTACTGTCATTTTGCGGGGACGGGTAAACGCAGTTTTGAGTACAGATGTCTGTGTTGTTGGTTACGAAGAGAAGTTCCTGGGCAGTAGTAGAGCCCGGCGTCGTAAAAATAATGGGGGAGAGGGAGGTCGGAATTTTGCTGAGGAAGAACGGACTTTGGTAGCCGGTCAGCGGACTCTGACTTACAAATTTCAGGGCAGTGGAGCCTGGCGTCATGGCAAACACGGAGATCGACGGGCATCGCGCAAAACTCGTAGTCGTAACGTTCGTGAAACCCGTACCAGTCGCCGGACAGGAGGGATTTGACGAGGATGGGGTCGGATATCCCGGGGGAGGGGATGATCCAGAATCGATGACGAACAAGAACTGTCCCGCGGCATCGCGCACCATGGCCACCGCAGTGTCAATGTAGGCATTGGTGTTGTTACAGGGAGTTCCAGTAGGGATGATGCACGTCCAATTTACCACCGTGCCGGGCTGTGACAGGCTGCCATCCGAGTTCGCGGTATACGGGTAAATCGAAGGCGCAAAAGGATAATTGGAGGCGGGCGTACAGGAGGGACAGGCAGGCGCACCCTGATTGAGAACCCACGCCTTGTTGCCCGTCGGGTCGAGCAAGATGTCCACGGGCAGGCCGCATGGGTTGGTATTGGTGGGAATCGCTGGGGTTGGACACGTGGTGGCATACGAATTGATCCACGTCAGGGTCCCACTCTCAAGATCGATGCCGAAAGAAGCCACGTTGTTCCCTAGACCATTGCTCCCCTGAGTTAGCACATACAACTCTTCCGAGGGCCGGAACGGGGAACTACCGCAGTTGAGCAGAAACACACTCAGGGCGCAAATGCCCACGAGCACAACGACTCCGCCTATTTTCTTCGACATCTGCTCTCCCAAGGGGTCACCAATACCGACGCGATTTTCGTGGTTGAGGTGGTCAGCCGCTTCCCGTCCGCCGGCGATGCCTCGCCGAGCGTCACGGAAACTGAAGCTTGTGGCTGAAACATATTTGTTTATCAGGAATGAGCAGGAAGAGCAAACCCCTGAACAGGAGGACCAGCCGGAATCCGTATTTCCACCTGTAACCCACCGTCTTTGCGGTTGGATGCACGAATTGTGCCGCCATGCAGCCTGATGGCCCGGTCGGCGATCGACAGACCCAGGCCCGCCCCTCCGGTCTGGCGGTTGCGGGCGTCGTCCAGCCGATAAAAGGGCTCAAATATCTTGGGCAGCGCTTCGTCCGGAACGCCGGGACCGGAATCGAGCACGCGAACAATAATTTCATTTTCGCCATTGGCCGCTTGCTGCCGCTCCAGTCGCACCTCCACCGTCGTGCCTTCGGCAGTATAGCGCGTGGCGTTCCTCACTGCATTCTCGACGGCGCTCCGCAGCAAGTCGGGGTCGGCTTCCACCAGAAATTGATCTTCATCCGTAGCATCGGCATCCGTGGCATCGGCATCCGTAGCATCGGCGGGCGTGGTTACGCGGCAGGGACGCCCGGGAGTTTCGTACTCGGCGTCGCGCGCCACCTGCTCCACCAACTCCCGCAGTGACAGCCTGGTCTTTCGCAGGCCGTCGGTGCCCGACTCCAGCCGCGAAATGGTCAGCAGGCGCTGGATCAGTTGATTCAGCCGGTCGGCCTCGAGTTCGATTCGGTTCAGCGCAATTTCAAGTTCCGGCGCGGCTTCCGGCCCGACCTCGGACGCCGCCCGCTGGCGCGCCAGCCCGAGCGCCACACTCAGCCGGGCCAGCGGAGATCGCAGTTCATGCGAGACATCCTTCAGCAGCCGCGATTGCGAGTCGACCAGGCCTTCGATCCGTTCGGCCATGCGGTCAAAATCGCGCATCAACTCCGTCAGTTCGTCGCTCCGGCCACCCGCAGGCGCGCCCGTGCGTGCGCTCAAGTCGCCCGCCGCCAGGCTTTGCGCCGCCTTCCGCAAACGCGTCACCGGACTGGTCAACGACCACGCCAGCAGGTAGCAAATAAGTCCCGACGAGATTATCGCGATCGTGATTCCCAGCGAGGGGATGTCATGCCGTCCGAAAAAAACTCCCTTTGCCGGCGGCAACTCGAACACCAGTGTGTACCGTTTTCCATCCAGCGTCAGCCCCTCCCGCACAAACGGGGGCGAAAGCAGCCCTTCCATCCAACCACGGTGCCGGGCAGGGCCACCGCGCGGCGCAACGCCCTGCCGGATGTCCTCGATCCAGCGTGGCACTTGCTGCCCAGAGAGCTCGTGGCCCGCTGGATCGAAAACGAACGGCCGCACGTGCTGCGCGTGGCCAAGCTCTTCGAGATAGTTGCGGGCGCCGCTCTCTCCGCCGCTCTGATACGCATTCACCGTTTCCGCCAAAATCTGCGGCCCCTCACTCTCGATCCCATGCCGCGCCGGACGCAGGGCAATCGTAACCAGAATCGCCAGCACCAGGGAGAGCGCCAGGGCAGCCCAGAATGACAGGAAAATCTTGAGGAAAAGGCTCTTCATTATTATTTTTTCGGCTTCGCGACCGGCCGCGCAAACATGTACCCCACTCCTCGAATTGTTTTGATGTGGTCCCCGTCTTCTTCGGAGTCGCCCAATTTCCGCCGCACCTTGCTGACGTGCATGTCAATGCTGCGATCAAACGGCATGAACTTGCGGCTGAGCACGGCATTCACCAACCGCTCCCGCGTCACCACTCGCCCCGCCTCGCGCAGCAGCACTTCCAGGAGATTGAATTCCACCGAAGTCAGATCGACCGGTTGCCCGGCTCGCGACACACTGCGCGTCGCCGGGTCCAATTCCACGTCGCCCACACTCAACACTTCCGGCGCTGCGTCCGCCGCCTTGACCGGTTTGGTGCGGCGCAGGATGGCGCGGATTCGCGCCACCAACTCCCGCGGGTTAAAGGGCTTTGGAAGATAATCGTCCGCTCCGATTTCGAGTCCCACGATGCGGTCCACGTCCTCGCCGCGCGCGGTTAACAGCAGCACTGGAATCTTCGACACGCTGCGGATCCGGCGCAGCACTTCGAAGCCATTGATTCCCGGAAGCATGACGTCGAGCACCACCAGGGCATACTCGTTGGTCAGCGCCTGTTGCAGGCCCTGTTCGCCGTCGTGGACGGCCTTCAGGCTGAACCCCTCGGCCGTCAGGTACTCCTGCACCAGAGCGCACAATTCGACGTCGTCATCCACCACCAGTACGTGATCCATTCCTTTAATCATCTAACACCTTCGCGGGCTTTCACGGGGTAAAGATTTGTGATTACCGGAGGAAATCGCTGTTGGCTTTTCGCTATTGGCTTTTAGCGAAAAGCGAGCAGCGAATAGCGTCTCTCCGGCTTTACAAAACTTTACCCTGATTGACCGACTCTTTACCGAATCCTCTCAAGAATGGTGTTCTTATCAGCATAGACGTTCGGGCTCTCCCGGACCCTATGAGATCAAGAAAGGTCAAAAGGAGATCCAATGAAATCGACTCATATTCGCATTCTCACCATCGCCGCTGCTGTGCTACTGGTAGCAGCAGCCGCGATTGCGGAAGGCAGGCACGGTTATGGCGGCCCCGGGGGCTTCCACCATATGCTCAAGCAGCTCGATCTGACGAGCGCGCAACAGGACCAGGTTAAGGCGATCTGGGTAAAAGAGAAGCCAACGCTGCAGCCGCTGATGCAGCAGATGCGGCAAAATCACAGCGCCATGAAAGCTCTGGAGGCTAGCGGACCGTTCGATGAAGCTAAGACGACCGCGCTCGCTACGCAAAACTCGCAGACCATGATCCAGCTCCAGGTGGAGCATGCCCGGATCAAGTCGGAAATAATGCAGATTCTGACCGCGGATCAGAAAGCCAAACTGGCTCAACTGGAGGCCAATCGCGAGGCACGCATGAGTAAGCACACGCCGCCTCCGCCCGCGGACTAGCTATTAGTGCAGAGACGGGGCTTGCCCCGTCTCTACTAGAGTCTCTCTCCTTCCCGGGTGGGAAGGGAACGCCAACCTCCTTTCCCGCCCGGCTTTTTCATTTGTGGAGAAACCGATGGAACGCGCCGACCTGATTTACTCGGGGTTGATGTTCGCCGCCGGTATGCTGTCGCTCTGGACCGCGCTGCTGCTCACTGCCGCCTTCGTTGCGCTCGCACCCTCGCTCGGAAAATCCGCACGCACGACTGCTACAATTTCATCTACAAAGCTTCATGATGCCGAAGAAACTACGCCCGCTCGTTCCGTATCTGAAGCGTTACCGCGGCGGTCTCGTCTGGGGCGGGCTCTGCGTCTTATTCAATAACGGAGTCTGGATCCTCTTTCCGCAAGTTCTGCGCCGCGCCGTCAACGATCTGCACTCCGGGGTCACGCGCCAGAAACTTCTCACCTACTCCCTTCTCATCATCGCCATCGCTCTGGTCAAGGGAATCTTCCAGTTTCTGACGCGCTGGGTGGTCATCGGAATCTCGCGCGATATCGAGTTCGACCTGCGCAACGACTTATTCGCGCACCTCGAACGTCTGTCCTACTCCTACTATCAGCGCAACCGCACGGGCGACATTATGGCCCGCGCCACCAACGACCTGAATGCGGTGCGGATGCTGCTCGGCCCGGCCATCATGTACTCGGCCAACACCATGGTCTTCACTGCCGGCGCTCTCGGCTTCATGCTCGCCATCAGCCCCAAGCTGACCATCTACGCTTTTCTGCCATTGCCCATCGCCAGCATCGTCATCCAGTATTTCGGCCGCCGCATTCACGAGCGCTTCGAACGCATTCAGGCCATGTTCTCGGACATTTCGGCCCGCGCCCAGGAAAATTTTTCTGGCGCCCGGGTCATCCGCGCTTATGTGCAGGAACAGGCCGAGATCGCCGCCTTCGAGGGCGCCAACCGGGAATACATTCGACGGAGCCTCGGCCTGGTCCGCTTGATGGGAATGCTCTGGCCCACGCTGGAACTCATGCTCGGCGCCGCCGTCGTTATCGTGCTATGGATGGGCGGAATCGAAGTTATAAATGGCCAAACCGAGGTGCATCTGGTCTCTTATTTAGGGACAAACACAACCCTCTCCCTCTCGGGCTCGATGGACGTTGGCGCTTTCGTCGCCTTCAACACATACATGATGCAGCTCACCTGGCCAGTCATCGCCCTCGGATGGGTCATCAATATCTTCCAACGCGGAACCGCGTCCCTGGTGCGGATCGAAGAAATCCTTTCGCAGCAGCCCGAGATCGCCGACGAAGAGATAATCGGGCCATCGGGCGATCGGGCCATCGGGTCATCGAAAAACGAGATCACCCGATCACCCGATCTTGTTGGTGAAATCGAATTCCGCAATCTCGACTTCGCCTACAACGGCACCTCTGTTCTTAAGGACATCAACCTGCGCATTCCCGCCGGCTCCAGCCTGGCCATCGTTGGGCCCACCGGCTCCGGCAAGACGACGCTCGTCAGCCTTATTCCACGCATCTACGACGCCGAGCCCGGCTCCGTCCTCATTGACGGCCGCCCCGTCCGCCAATTCCCTCTCGACTCGTTGCGCCGCCACATCGGCTTCGTGCCGCAGGAAACATTCCTTTTCAGCGACACCATGCGGGAAAACATCGCCTTCGGAATGTCAGAGGAAGATTCGCACGAAACCGGCGAGGCCACACTCGACCGGATCAAAGCCGCCGCCGAGGCCGCCAACATCGCCCAGGACATCGCCAGTTTTCCCGGAGGCTACAACACCATGGTGGGCGAACGCGGCATTACTCTCTCCGGAGGCCAGAAGCAGCGCACCGCCATCGCCCGCGCCCTGCTCCGCGGCCCGCGCATCCTCATTCTCGACGATGCGCTCTCCAGCGTGGACACGCACACCGAGGACAAGATCCTCAACCATCTCCGCGAAATCATGCGTGGGCGCACCACCATTTTCATCTCCCACCGCGTTTCCACTGTCCGCAACGCCGACTCGATTGCCGTCCTTCACCAGGGACGCATCGTGGAACAGGGCACCCACGACCAACTCATCGCCCGCAACGGCTATTACACCGATCTCTATAACAAGCAGTTGCTGGAAGAAGAACTAGCCGAAGTCTAGCCCGTGGGTGTGGGGCGGACCCTCGCTGCGACTTCCTCCCCGGCTTCGCTCGGGGCATCGGCAAGACAGGGCAGGCCCTGTCCGCCAAGCGTTGACGTGGAATAGATGTGGAACAGTCGTGAGCCAAGTTACCAAAGTAACGGAATAGTTGCCAATTATGTACCATCGCGCGGAATAACTTGATCTGACGGGGAGAAGCAGAGATAATGCTTTCAGTCCCCCGACAATCTTGCTGTGCCACGGAGTAACCATGCGACGTTCGCCATCCACCCTGCTGTCCTTATGCAGCCTTTCGACGTTCATTCTCTGCATCCTGATCTTCTCGACTCTCAGCTTTGCCGCCCCGCCTGATCGCATCACCGGCCCTATCGTTTCCGGTCAGCTCGTAAAGCTTTCGGCGGGCGTCCCGATGAGGGCGCTGCCGGGAACCGATCAGGGCCGTGTCGATTCGTCACTCAAGCTCGGTTACATGACGCTGTTGACCGTGCCCAACGCGAGTCAGCAGGAGGCCATCAACCAGCTTTTGTCGCAGCAGCAAGATCCCAAATCGCCGCTCTATCACAAGTGGCTCACCTCCGAGGAATATGCCGGCCGCTTCGGCCTCAGCCCCAACGACATTCAGAAGCTCACCGCGTGGCTCCAGTCCCAGGGTTTTACCGTCGTCAGCGTTGCCCGCGGCCGCAACTTCATTGTCTTTAGTGGAACCGCCGCCCAAGCCGAAGCTGTCTTTCAGACGGAGATTCATAACTTCAACGTCGGCGGAAAAAAGCACTTCTCCAACATCACTGCGCCCTCGATTCCCGCCGCGCTCTCCGGCATCGTGACCGGAATTCGCGGATTGAGCAATTTCCCCGCAAGATCGAACGCTGTCCATTCAAAGCCGAACTACACCGAGCCGGTCACCGGCGGCGGCGTCGAATATTGGATCGCCCCTGGCGACATCACAACCATGTACGACCTTCAAAAACTTTACACTGCGGGCATCAATGGCAGCGGACAGAAGCTGGCGATCGTGGGTGAGACGGACGTGTACCTGGCCGACCTGAACGATTTCCGCTCCGGCTTCGATCTCACGCCGATTAGCGGCTGCAGCTTTTTCACTGGCACGAATGTCATCTCTGCCTGCAACACGACAAACTTCCAGTACGTTGTAGTGGCGGGCCAGACTGATCCGGGGGTTCCCGATTCCATCCAGACGGGCGATCTGATCGAGGCCGACATTGATCTCGAATGGTCCGCCGCCGTTGCGCAGCAAGCGCAAATCGTTTATGTCAACGCTCCCAGCGGCAACGGCGTCTATGACTCCATGTACTACACCATTGACCAAGATTTGGCGCCCGTGATGAGCATGAGCTACTCCATAGGTAGTTCCTCCTACCCAGGTTGCGAGTTGGGGGAGGCGCAGACCGGCGACCTGGTTGCGGATGAAGCCGAATTTGCAAAAGCCAACCTCAAGGGCATTACCTTCCTCAACGCCACGGGCGACAACGGCGCGGCGGAGTGCGATCCGAATGGTAGCGATGAGACCGATACGCTCGCCACGGGCGGGCCGGCTCTGAGCTATCCCTCCAGCAGCCCCTCGATCACCGGGGTCGGCGGCACGATGATTCCCTACACGGAGTTAAACCCCACCAACTGGAGTGGGAGCAACGGCAGCACTGGCGGTTCTGTCACCGGATATATTTCCGAGCAAGGGTGGAATGACGCTCAGGAATGGGGCGCATATTGCGTCGCGAACCCTTCAGACACAATTAACTGCAAGGACAATGGAATTAGTTCATGGGCAACGGCGCAGGCATTCTTCGACATCGTTGCCGGCGGCGGCGGGGCCAGCAATTGCGTCACTATCGATGACAACGACATCTGCAACGGCGGCCAGGGGCAGCCGCTTTGGCAGCAGCATCTGGTCATTCAGGGCCAGACCACTGTGGCCCACAGCACGCCAGGCGTTCTCCCGGTGCGCTTCTCGCCCGATGTCTCGCTGCTCGCGTCGCTGTATTTTCCCGGCTTTATCGCCTGTACTCCCGTGGACGAAATCGAAAACAGTACCGACACCAGCAGCATTTGTGCGAATGGAATTTCTGGTCCCTCTGGTTTTTTTAGCTACGGCTTTACGTTCGGAGGAACTTCCATTGCCACGCCAATGTTCGCCGGCATTGTGACGCTGCTCAATCAGTACCTCGGTAACACTGGCACGGAGGGTCTCGGCAACATCAATTCTGCTCTCTACTCCTTGGCGGCGACTCCCGCCAACGGTGTCTTCCACCAACTCGGCTCCAATTCCAGTCCGGGCTCCAACGGCGTGTTTTGCGATCCCGGTACGCCCGACGTGGTCGGCTGGCCCACAGCCCTGCAATGCCCTGCGGCGGTGGCACCGGCGACGGAAGGATTTTTTGGTTACGCGGCCTCGGACTTCGACCCGACAACAAACTACAACCTGGTGACGGGCCTCGGCTCGGTCGATGCCTACAACCTCGTCCACTCCTGGCCCAGTTCGACAACGGGCTTCACCGTTCCACCAACCCTTACGAACCCGCCCGCGGCAAACCCCGGACAGTCAACCTCGACCACGATGTTGATTTCCCCGACGGGAGGAACCACCTTTGCCAGCAACGTAACGTACACGTGCAGCGCCGGGCTGCCGACGGGCATCTCGTCTTGTTTATTCAGTCCAGCTAGCCCGATCACTGCCGGAAGCTCGGCGACCACCGTGACTGTCACGATCCAAACGCTGGGTCCGTTCACGGGAACCGCGAGTGTTCTGCAGAACAATGAGCGGCCCAGGTTGCGGAGTCAGAACCAGCGCCTGTGGTTGCCGCTGAGCATGCCGCTAGCCGGTGTGTTACTGATGGGACTGGCTGGGCGACGCTTGCCGCGCTCCTACAGGATCGTTGGCTTGTGCCTGGCCTTGGCCGTCACTGGATTCCTGGTCGCTTGCGGTGGAGGCAGTAGCTCGGCGCCGCCGCCGCCGGCCATCACCGTCAACGTGACCCCACAGACAGTGAGCACCCTGTATCCGAGCTTGGCGGGAGCGCCCGTCCAGCAACAACAATTCGCGGCGACGGTCACCCCCAGCTCGACCAGTCAGACTGTGACTTGGGCAGTTTCCGGGACCGGCAACGGCTCGATTAACAGCTCCACCGGTCTGTACACAGCCCCTAGCACACTACCCAACCCCAACTCGCCCATCACCATTACTGCGACATCGGCCGCCACCAGCACCCCCGGTACGGCAACGGTGAACCTGCAGACGCCCACGGCAGCCGGAACGTTTCCGATCACCGTAACGGTGACGGAAGGGTCGCTGCCCCCACAAACCACGACGTTCACGCTGACGGTAAATTAGCCAGGCGGACGATTTGTACCTGGGGCGCGGAGAGATTCCGCGCCCCTCTTATTTTGGCGCGCGCTGCAAGCTACAGGGCTGGAATCGAATCGCAACGGTAAACCGCTGCGCCACCCAAAAGCAAGTGCGCCAGCGAGTTTGCCGCAAGCGCCAGGAGCGGGCGTGGGTGTCGCTGCAACCCGAAAGACCTAAGACTGTCTCGATTTTGACGCGCTCCTTAGCAGAGAGCTTGGACGGGTTGCCCTCCGAGAGTTTAGGATGGACGCGACGCCCGCGACCGCCCGCCACGAGCCGCGCACTCATTCGCAAGAAAGCGCTAATTAAGAGGAGCGTTCCGCGCAGGCTGTCGCAATGGGCTGTCGCAGGTAGGCTGTCGCAGGCAGCGACAGCCATGAGGTATCGATCACGCAGGACTGTGACTGGGATCACCAAAGAAGGCATTCGTCCCAGTGTAGTTATACTTGGCTGAGGTCCGTCGAACGCGGCATTGTGATTCCGCTTCGCAAGAACATCGGTGGCTGTTCGGTCGAGACCGCGTGGCCCCACACACAAAGGAGCTTGACATGAAGCGATCTTTTTTTCTGTTCCTTCTGTTCTCGTTGGCGATTTCCGTGGTCTTGTTCTGGGCAGGTTGCTCAAAGGGCCCGGAAAGCAACACGTTCAAGATCGGAGTCATTACCTCGCTTACCGGCAGCAACGCCGCGTTTGGCCAGGCGCACAAGAACGGCTACACCATTGCTCTGCAAGAGATCAACGCCCGGGGCGGGCTGCTCGGCAAGAAGGTCGAGCTCGATTACTACGACGATCAGAGCCGTCCCGACCAAGCGGTGCAGGGCGTCTCGAAACTGGTGGACCAGGACCACGTGCCCATCGTGCTAGGGGCCTACTCCTCGGAGAGCACGCGCGCCATCGTGCCGGTGGTGACCCAGAAACAGGTTCCGCTGATCATCCCCACCGCGGTCGCGGACAACGTCATGGAAAGCAACTCGCCGTGGATCTTCCGGATCTGCGCCGGTTCTGGTTCATTCGCCGCAGCGACCCTGGATTTCCTGAAAAACAATGGCGACCCCAGGAAGCTGGCTATCGTGTATGAGAATACGAACTTCGGCCAGGCGAACAACAAGTCGATGACCGCAGCGGCTGCCGCGGCGGGGCTTGACCTGGTGGACACAGAGGCCTATCAGGCCAGTTCGCCGGACTACAAATCGCTGTTGCAGCGGGTGAAGGGCAAGAATCCGGAAGCGATCTACTTCGCTTCGTATCTGCTCGACGCCAGCACGCTCATGCGCCAGTCGGAACAGCTCAATCTGAACCCGAAGTACTACACCTCGGCGGGAACGGGTTTTGCGGCGGCGGAATTTCCTACGGCGGATAAAGGAGCAGGCAAGTATGCCGAGTACACGTTCTCGGTTTCGCAGTGGCTGCCCTCGGCCAAGTGGAAGGGTTCGGCGGAATTCGACCAGAAATACTTCGCACTGGCCGGTTCGCATCCCGCCTATCACGCCATGGAGGCTTACGCAGTGTTGATAGCGGCTGCGGCTGCCATCGACATCGCGAAGTCCGACCAGCCGGCGGCGATTCGCGATGCCATCAAGCAGCTGAACCTCGCGGAAACGCCGTTCGGCCCGGTGAAGTTCGACGCGCGCGGGCAGAACCTGCATCCGGTGCTTGTCACCCAGGTGCAGGACGGGCAATACAAAGTGGTTTGGCCCCTCGATGCGGCGGAGAGTAAGCCCATCGTTCCAGCGCCCGAGTGGTCGAAGCGAAAATGATGTTGCGCTGGGCAGGGGAACCGCAGTAAAGTCAGCCACGTCGCGCTCCGCTGGATGCGTGTGCCGGACTGCGTGCCGAGAAAGTTCTTTACCACAGGGAGCACAGAGGAACACTGGGGAAGATAGGGCTCTCCTGCGTTCCTCTGTGCCCCTCCTGTGGTAAAGATCTTGAGTCCCCGGACCCTATGCTCAACTGGTTCTATATTCCGCTGCAAGGCATCCTCAACGGTCTGCTGACTGGTGCGCTCTATGCGCTCATTGGGATGGGTATGGCTCTCATCTTCGGTGTGATGCGCATTGTGAACTTCGCTCATGGCGCGTTTCTGATGATGGGCATGTATGCCACCTACGTGGTGTTTCAGGCGACCGGTGTGAGTCCGTATTACCAATTCCCGCTGGCGGGCGTGCTGTTGTTTTTTGTTGGCTATGCCACTTATATGGGTCTGCTGCGACCGATCCGCGGGCAAGTGGATTTCATGGTGATCCTTTTGACCATGGGGTTGGCGCTGATTCTGACGGATGCAGCACAGTTGGTTTTCGGCGCCGACTATCATCAGATCAACATTCCGCTTTTGTCGAAGAACATTCACATCGGTCCGCAGATCTCCATCAACGCACCCTGGCTGGTATCGTTCGGCATCGCGATGGTGCTGGCCTGCGCCCTCTATTGGGTCGTGACCCAAACGATGTTCGGGCGGGCGGCGCGCGCCATCGCCCAGAACCCTTATGCGGCGCCGCTGATGGGAATCAATGTGAACCGGGTGCAGGCTATCGCCTTCGGAATCGGCTCCGCCGCCGCGGGCATTTCCGGGGCGCTGCTGCTTCCCGTCTTTTATCTTTTCCCTGAAGTCGGCAACCAGTTCAAGCTGAAGTCTTTCGTGATGGTGGTGCTGGGAGGCATGGGCTCGATTCAGGGCGCGGCCATTGCCGGCCTGGTGCTGGGCGTCGTCGAAAGCCTCACCAGCCTTTATTGGGGCAACGAGTGGGCGCTGGCGGTGGACTTTGTCCTTTTCATCCTGGTGCTTTCCCTGAAACCGAGCGGAATCTTTGGGAGCCAGCGCGCATGAGAAAGTGGCAGTTGCTCATCGCCGTTATCTTCCTGGTTGCCGCGCTCTTCGTTCCACTCCTGGCTCTTACGGACTACACACTGCAAATTCTCTTCCGCGTTTTTCTCTTCGCCGCGCTGGGGCTGGCGTGGAACCTGGTGGGGGGATATACGGGACAGTTGTCCCTGGGCCACGCGGCCTACTTTGGAGTGGGAGCTTACGGATTGGCGCTATTCTCCAAGCTGGGGATTTCACCGTGGGCATCGGTTTCATTGGGCGTGGGGCTGGCCGTGATCTGCGCGGCGATGATCGGCAAGGTTTCATTTCGCCTGCGCGGCCCGTATTTCGCGCTCTGTACCATAGCCTTCGCCGAAGTGTTGCGGCTGGTAGCCAAGAACCTTCCCAACGTCACCGGCGGCGATGTGGGGATACAGGTGCCGCAGTTGTTCCCGCACTCCACGATCAGGTGTTTCTACTGGTCGGGAGTACTCCTGACCGGCTTTGCCTTGGCGCTTTCGGCGTGGATCGAGCGCTCGCGCTTCGGCTATTACCTGATGGCCATCCGTGAAGACCAGGACACGGCGCTCTCGGTGGGCGTGAACGCCGCGCGCTGCAAACTGTGGGCTCTGCTGATCAGCGCTGCGATTACCGGCCTGGGCGGCGCGCTTTACGCCAGCATGTTTCTCTTTATTGTCCCCGACCAGGTGCTGGCGATGGACATTTCGACGGAGATCGCCATCGTGGCCATGCTGGGCGGTGCCGGCACGTTGATCGGCCCGTTGGTCGGTTCGGTCGTTCTGGAGAGCGCGGCTGAGATCTTCAAGAACATTTTCAAGGAAGCGCATCTGCTGATTTATGGGGTGCTGATTGTGGTGGTGGTGCTGTTCATGCCCGAGGGTATCGTGGGTACGATCTCCAGGAAGCTAGCTTGGTTCAAGAAGGCGCCATCAGCGCCCTTCGCGACAGCCGCGCCAGTGACCGCCGAAGAAGAGTCGCAAAGAACTGCCATCAACCAATAGGAACGGTTGGACATGTCGCTTCTTGAAGTCAAACACGTCAGCAAACGGTTCGGCGGCCTGAAGGCGATCAACGACGTCTCGTTTTTGGTGAAGCCGGGTGAGGTGACCTTTATTGTCGGTCCCAATGGCGCGGGCAAAACCACTTTGTTCAACCTGATCACCAGTGTTTTTCATGCGGACAGCGGCAGCATCCATTTTGAGGGGCGGGACATTTCGCATTTGACTCCCAACGGGGCGGCGGAGATCGGAATCGGCCGCACTTTTCAGCTGGTGAAGCCGCTGCGCAACCTTACCGTGCTGGAAAATGTGATGCTGGGCGCATTCCTTCGTACTTCCAGCGCCTCCAAGGCCGAGAAAGAAGCGGCGAAAGTTCTCAGTTTTCTGCAAATGGAGAATGTTGCGAATCTGCCGGCGCGGGGCATGGGATTGCCCACACTGAAGCGTCTGGAAATTGCGCGGGCTTTGGCTACGCAGCCCAAGCTCATCCTGCTGGACGAGGTCGTCGCCGGGCTGCCCACTTCGGAGGCCATTAAGCTGGCCATGCTCCTCAAGAGATTGCCGGAGTGGGGGATCTCCACCATCGGCGGCATTGAGCATGTGATGCAGGTGGTCATGCGGGTCGCCGACCGGGTCATCGTGCTCGATCACGGCGTTCTGATCGCAGAAGGCGTGCCGCAAGACGTGGTTCATCGCCCCGAGGTTATCGAAGCCTACCTGGGCAGCAAGTACAAGGAGATTGCCTTGTGAGTGACGCTCTCCTCACCATGGACGATGTGCGCGCCAGCTATGGCGATTTCCAAGCGCTGTTCAACATTACCCTCGAGATCCGAGCGGGAGAGATAGTGACGTTGATCGGCGCCAATGGAGCGGGCAAGACTACGACGCTGCGCGTGATCTCCGGATTGCTGCGGAGCCAGCACGGACAGTTGCGGTTTGACGGACAGGACATCTCCAAGCTGCCGCCACATGAGATCGTGGTGCGCGGGGTGAGCCATGTTCCCGAGGGACGGCAACTTTTCCCCCACATGAGTGTCGAGGAGAACCTCGCGCTTGGGGCCTACATTGGACGGGTGCGTCCCAAACTGAAGGACCTCGTCGAAGAGCAGTTCGAGTTATTTCCCCGTCTGAAAGAACGCCGTCGGCAATTGGCAGGCACGCTCTCCGGCGGCGAACAGCAAATGGTCGCCCTGGCGCGCGGGCTCATGGCTGCTCCCAAGCTGCTTCTGCTGGACGAGCCTTCGCTCGGACTGTCGCCCAAGATCGTAGAAGAAGTTTTTGCCAAGGTGCAGCAGATCGGCAAGTCGGGGGTCACGGTGCTGATTGTCGAGCAGAACGTGGTGGACGGGCTCAGCATTTCGGATCGCGGTTACGTCGTGGAGAACGGCGAGGTCACCTTGCAGGGAACTCCGAAAGAGTTGCTCGGCAACGAGCAGATTCGGGCGGCGTATTTGGGTCTGTGATTCGGGCAGTAGTGCGGCGCCAGTTTTCAGCTTCGAAAACTTACCACACCCTGCAAGCCTTTGCCGCCGTCATCGGCTGCCCTAGCTTGCAGCCAAATTCCTTCGCGAACTCCGGCATGTTCACTAGAACTCCATTCGCCCGGAAGCGGTCCGGCGAATGCGGATCGGTCGTCGCGATCAGCCGTTCCAGTTCCGGACGCCACTCGGAGCACCAATCCTGCGCGAATCCCAGGAAAAAATGCTGCAACGGCGTATAGCCATCGGCAGACTTATTCTTCAGATCAATGCCATCTTGCGCAGCCCGCGCCAAGAACGCCATGTACGCCAGCCGCAATCCGCCGTTGTCCGCCGTGTTTTCGCCGAGCGTGAGCTTGCCGTTCAGCTTGGTGTCTCCCACGCTGAATTGCGCATACTCGTCGACAATGCACTGCGCCTTCTGATCGAATTTGTCGCTATCTTCTTTCGTCCACCAGTCTTCCAGATTGCCATGTCCGTCGAACTGGCGCCCTGTATCGTCGAAGCCGTGCGTGATCTCGTGCCCCATGAATAGCCCGATGTGTCCGTAGTTCAGCGCATCCGGCTGTTTCGCATCGAAGAATGCCGGTTGTAACACGCCCGCCGGGAAGTTGATGTCATTCATGCCGGCGTTATAGAAAGCATTCACCGTGGGCGTGGAAATGAACCACTCGGCGCGGTCCACTGGTGTCCCGATCTTCGCCAGTTGCCGTCGCGACTCGAATTCCGCCGCCCGCAGATTGTTGCCGAAGGCATCCCGGCGCACAATTTCCAGCTTTGAGTAGTCGCGCCACTTGTCGGGATATCCCACCTTGTTGGCGATCAGATGCAGCTTCTCTTTCGCGCGTGTTTTGGTAGCCGCGCTCATCCAGTCCAGCGAGTCGATGTCGCGATCCATTGCCGATTCGATGTCGCGAATCATCCGCGCCGCTTTGTCTTTGCTGGCAGCCGGAAATTGCTGGTCGACGTAAGCTTTGCCCAGCGCTTCAGGGAGCGCCCTATCCGTGCTGCGGACGCACCGTTTCCAGCGTACCTCCTGCTCCGGAGTGCCCGCCAGCTTGCGTTCGTAGAAATCGAATTCTTCTTCATCCAGCGCCTTGGGCAAAATCGTCCCCGCAATCGAGCTGATCAATTGCCAGCGCAGGTATGCCTTGATGGTGGGTAGATCCGTCTCGGCGATGACCTGGTTCATGCCAGTGAAGAACTCCGGCTCGGCGACGTTGATCTCTGAGAAAGCGGGAGACTCCGTGGCGGAATAAAGCCGGTGCCAGTCGAAGGTTGGCGTAAGCGCCTGCAGGTCCTTGACCGGCATCAGGTGATAGATGTTGTGCGGATCCCGCTGCGCGGTGACATCAAGCGAAACTTTCGCCAGCGCTGTTTCCAGTTTCATGATCGCCGCGGCGTCGCTTGCCGCCTGCGTTTCGCTCTCCCCGAGCAGCTTCAGAATGTTGGTTATATGCTGCACATATTGCTTCCGAATCTCTTCGTCTTTTGCGCCCGTGCGGAAGTAATAATCTTTTTCGGGAAGACCCAGTCCGCTCTGGGAAGTAGCCGCAATCGTTCTGGTCGCATCCTTGAAGTCCTGTTGCGATCCAAATCCGAAGAACGCATCCACGTTGATCAATTGAAAGTGTGCCAGCAACTCCGGCAGTTGCTCCTTGCTGGTGAGTCCGTTGATGCGGTCCAGTTCCGGCTGCAACGGCGCCAGCCGTTTTTGTTGCACCGCGCTTTCATCCATGCAGCTGGCGTAGTAATCCCCAATCTTGCGAGTATTCGCGTCGCGTGACGGATCATCCGCCGCCGCTTTCTCGAGAATCCCGTGCAGCACCTGCCGGTTGTATTGCTCAAGATTGTAGAACTGGTCGGAGTACGGCGAGTCGCTCGGAATCGGATGCAGCTTGCTCCAATTGCCGCACGCGTACTGGTAAAAATCGACGCAAGGGTCGACGGTCGTATCCATGAGGTTCTTATCCAGCCCAGGAATCAACGAGAAACTGTGCGGGTCGCCGCTGGTCTTAGGTGCGTTGCTGGTCGTTTGCGCGAACACCATACCAGCGCAAGCCAGGAATAACAGAACGGCAATAGCTTTTGTGGTCGAGAGCATCCGTTTCTCCTCTAAAAAAAACATAATAGCGGAACCGCGGGTTCCCCTTATTACTTTGTGGCTAGTGCCGTGACCGTGTGACCTCTAATACTGAGTCGGCCGATGCGTTATGACTGTAGCGCCGCCGTCCCGGCGACTGTCCGGCCGGCGCTACAATTCACCAGCCTGCGGTAAACATCTCACGGTCACGGTACTGGTGCCTATGTGGCGCGGAGCAGTCCACGTACGACTAGACAAAGAAACAGTCTGCACGAAGATCTCGGGACAGCCGGCGAGACGCCAGCGCTATGATCTGCCCACTATTTCATGGGCGGCAGATACGGAATATAGCGGGCAAACAACCAGCACAGGAAGAACACGAC
>PLHP01000115.1:31843-37536 GCA_003138955.1 Acidobacteriaceae bacterium
GCCGAGCACCGCCGAATACATCGCGACCAGCAAGGGATAGGTGTTGTGGGTGCTGACGGAGGCGAAAAGTTTCGCCAGCGCCTCCGCGATCCCCGTTCCTACAATCATTCCGAAGATCACGGCGTAAAACGGGAACTGGATCAGCACGCCGCCGGTGGCGGGAATGCACTCCGTTACGGCACGCATAAAGCGCTTCGGGCGCCAGTGAAAGAGAAGCCCCAGCGTGATGAACATGAGATTGTACGTATTAAGGTCCAGCGCTGCCAGTGCGCCTTGCGGCGAGGTGCGGAATACGTCGACCAGATACCAGCACAACAGCGCGGCAACCAAAATTGTGAGCAGCGGACTGTATTCCAGCCACTCGCCGGGCTTGCTCTTGGGCTCTAGGCTGGAGCGAATCGGCTCGTATTGGATGCCGTAGGATTCGGCGGTCCTGGCGTTCTCCGGCGACGGCGTCGACAAGTAGGCGATCAGCACGGATAACACGATCAGGATCACGGTCGTGGCAATACTTTGCCATAAGAAGAGAGTCTGGGTCAGCGGGATCAGACCACTGATGTTGAATAACGAGGGCGGCATCGACGACTTCGTTGCCATCAGCATGGCGGCGGAAGAAGATAACCCCATCGCCCAGACGGCTCCCAGCCCGAGGTACGCAGCACCGCCAGCAGCACGGTAGTCCAGTCCTTTGACGCGATGCGCCAGTTCGCGAACAAAGAGTCCACTGAAAATCAGGCTCAAGCCCCAGGAGATCAGCGACGTCAGCATGGAGAACAGCGCCACCAGGGCAACAGCCTGCCGCGGCGTCTTTGGAATTCCAGCTAAGGCTCGGATGGCGCGATATACGATCGGCGTCGAGGCGACGACATACCCACCGATGATGATCATCACCATCTGCATGGTGAAAGGGACCAGGGTCCAGAAGTTCTTGCCACCCTGGATGGCCAGTTTGGCCGGGCTCTGGTGAAGCAACAGACCGACACCGAAGACCACCACAATTCCCAGCAGCGCAAAAATCAGCGGCTCCGGAAACCACCGCTCACTCCAGTTGGCGAGCCCCAGGCCAAAGCGGACAAGGGGTTGTTCCTGAGTTGGCGCTTGCTTTTCTCGTGGATTGTCCATATTCGATCCTTTCGGTTCGGCAGCGACAGCTGCCGAGTTGCGCTCGGCTGGGCGGGCGAGGACGCCCGTTTCTCCACGATCTACGATCTTCGCGTGGCTTGCCAGCCCCTTGCCGGAATACGCCCGCCATTGTAGCGCATGTTTCGCGCACGGGAATTCATTTTGCCGGTTTCCGCAATGCGTGTAGGATGTTTTTGATTGGGCTAGCAGGATCGGCCACTACTTGCTGGAACTGGAGCGAGTCAATGAATACTTTCCCAGTTTTGTTGGGCGCGCTATGCGTCTACGCCCTCGGCTACCGCTACTACAGTGCGTTCATCGCCGCGAAGGCGCTGGCGCTTGACGATCGCCGCATCACTCCTGCGCACCTTTACGCGGACGGACATAACTATGTCGCTTCGCCGCGATGGGTACTCTTCGGACACCACTTCGCGGCCATCGCAGGAGCAGGGCCGCTGGTGGGGCCGACGCTGGCGGCGCAGTTCGGGTTTGCCCCGGGCTTTCTTTGGATTTTGGTCGGCGCCGTGCTGGCTGGATGTGTGCAGGATTTCACGGTGCTGGTGGCGTCGGTGCGTCACCGCGGCCGCTCGTTAGCGGAGGTCGCCCGCACCGAAATCAGTCCCTTTGCCGGCCTGGTGGCCATGATCGCGGTGCTCTTTATTCTTCTGGTCACGCTCGCCGGCCTCGGCATTGTAGTCGTCAATGCGCTTTCGAATAGCCCGTGGGGCGTCTTCACCATCGGCATGACCATCCCGATTGCGGTCATCATGGGATTGTGGATGTTCAAGAGCCATGCCGGAAAGATTACAGTCACCGGTCCCAGTATCTTTGGCGTCGTTTGTTTAGTCGGCGGCGTGATCGCGGGGCATTGGGTGGCTCAGAGCGGAGCTGCATCGGCGCTTACTTTCACGCCCCACGAGATCACGATCCTCATCGCCATTTACGGCTTAGTGGCTTCGGTTCTTCCCGTCTGGCTGGTACTGGAACCGCGCGACTACCTCTCCACCTACGTTAAGCTGGGCACGATTGCCGTTCTGGTCGTCGGCGTCTTTGTGGTTCATCCCAACATTAAATTTCCCAACGTCACGCAGTTTATTCATGGTGGCGGCCCCATCATCAAAGGACCTCTGTTCCCATTTCTTTTCGTGACCATTGCCTGCGGTGCGATCTCGGGTTTTCACTCGCTGGTCGCCTCCGGCACCACGCCCAAAATGCTGGATAAGGAAAGTGACGCCCGCTTCATCGGATATGGCGCCATGGTCGCGGAGTCGCTGGTGGGTGTGCTGGCTTTAATTGCGGCCTGCTCCTTGTATCCGGGCGACTACTTTGCCATCAACACTCCGCCCCAGGTCTTCGCCCATCTCGGCTTGAGCACCGTCAATCTGGATATGTTCTCCCGCGAAGTCGGGGAGAAACTGGCGGGGCGGACGGGAGGCGCAGTTTCGCTCGCTGTGGGCATGGCGCAAATCTTCCGCGGCCTGCCCGGGATGGATCGTTTGATGGGCTACTGGTATCACTACGCCATCATGTTTGAAGCCCTTTTCATCCTGACCACGGTCGACACCGGAACCCGCGTGGCCCGCTACGTCCTGCAGGAACTCATGGGCAAAGTGCACAAGCCCTTCGGCAACACTGCCTGGTTGCCCGGAAATCTGATCACCAGCTTCTTTGTGGTTCTGGCCTGGGGATACCTGATCTACACCGGAAGTATTTCGACGATATGGCCGTTGTTCGGAACCGGTAACCAGTTGCTGGCCACCATCGCGCTGGCGGTGACGACGACCTTCCTCATTAACATGGGCAAGCATAAATATGCCTGGATTACGGCAGTTCCGATGTGCCTCGTAGGGGGTATTACGCTTACGGCCGGAGTACTGTCGATCAAGAACATCTTTTGGCCATTGACCTCCAAGCCCGGTCAAGTATTTACCGGCTATCTGGATTCAGTCCTGATGGCCATCTTTATCGTGGGCGTAATTGTGGTGGTGTTTGAGGCGGTTCGACGTTGGATCAAGGTGCTGAATGGTGCTCCCGCGCCGCAAGAGGCCTTCGGTCCCCCGCTCACCGCTGCCGGCGACGTGAAGATGGGCTGCTGCTAGGACTCACAGGCTTTGGGCAGGACGGCGACTTTCCGCCGAGGAAGCGGATCTGGTTGATTCTTGCGGGAATTGGAACTTACTTGCCACCGGCGCTCGAAGATGAGGCCGCCGCCATTTGATGCAACTGGAACGCGCCGATTCCCAAGCCTCCCACGGCGCCAGCGAGCAGCCCCAGCAGTATCAGCAGGGGTACGCTCTCAAGCAGTGCACTCTTCCTTTGCAATTTTGCCATTTTGTGTTCTCCACTCAAAATCTCTTGCCCAACTTATTTTAGCATTTGCTCTTCCATTCCCAGCCCAGAATAGGGACCGGAACAGGCTGTAACGGCGAGAGATGGCAGGGAAGCGCCCGCTGGGAGAAGCTATAGTGAAAAGTTTTTCACCTAAAGGGAAGGTGACGCAGGCGGATGAGACGCCCGTCGTTCCACTGAGTTGCAAAGACTCGGCTCGACGAGAGAAGCGTGCCGCCCCTATGATAAAAAAGAATGATTCGAGGTGCATTGATGACAGAACCAAGTTACGAGGAATTGAAAGCTCGCCTGGCCGATCTGGAAAAGCAGGTGGAAACCAAGAAGAGAAGCGGCGCCATCGAGTTCCGCGTGAGTGAGAAGGGCGGCGTCAGCGTGTACGGACTGGGCCGCTTTCCGGTGACGCTCTACTACGAACAGTGGACCAAGCTGCTCAGCGCTGTCCCCGATCTTAAGGCTTTTATTGAAGAAAACAAGAGCAAGCTGAAGCTGAAAGAGGGTTAGCACTGCGTTGTGTAGAGACGGGGCTTGCCCCGTCTCCGCTTGCAGCGTCCACCCGCAGCGTCCGCGGAGACGGCTACTCCAGGGTAGCGAAGATGACACCGTGCCGCCGCAGTTCAGCCGCGATTATGTCGAGCAGAAAAAAAACAAGGGCGAATCGGTTCAGTTGATCGAGATTCCGCGTGCCGGCCATTTCGATCTAATTGATCCCGCTTCGGAGGCCTTCAAGCAAGTTACGACTACGGTGCTGACGGCGGTGGCAACTACAATGAATGCATAGCAGATTCACGGAATATGTCCAAGAAGAACGGGACAATAAGCCTGACGCGGCAAACGATCGAGAGGTTGAGAGTTCTCGCTCGGGACGAATCATACAAACGATAGAAACTTGTTCGCGAGCGCCGTTCAGCCGGTAGGATGGTGCGCCCGGAGAGAATCGAACTCCCAACCTCATGGTTCGTAGCCGTTTCCGGGGTACTATCGCAGGGTATCTCAGCATTGATAACTGCGCATCAATTCAGCAGGTTAGCAAAATGAGTGAGAGGTGCTGAGCAGCGCTGCTACATCATGAGTCACTACAATTTTCACTACAGTGTTTTGAAGTCAGCATCGCGGGCTCTTGACATACGAGATGGAACGGGCGCTCTCCTGCGTTAGCGCTGCGCGTTTTGCGAGTCGTTGACTCAGTGCCTTGTGGCGAGTGGAGATCGTTGCAATATCGCCAGCAAGCTCTGGCACTATACGTCGGTCAAGGGTTTCCACGGCATCATAACGAGTTAAGACGATTTTCGCGACGGATATTCGATTCCTCAACGATCGTAAAGAGTTCATCCATGCTCGCGAGATCGCCAGTGAGGTGGTTGCAGAGGCTCCGCTACTCGGTAAGCATTTCTACCCGGTGAGAGAGTACCTAACAAAGACGGTCGATTACGCGTTTAATAGCTTGTTGCAACCCGATCGTTTTCAGGTGTTCGTTGCTTCTTTCTCCGTTGCTGAGGATCAACTGAGTCAGTGGCGCGGGTTATTCGCACGGATCGAGTGGGGTCAGTTTAGCTTTCCAGTTGGGAGCACTGCGGCCGCCAGTTGGTGTCGATACGCTGGTCTGCTTTGCGCCCTGTGTGTACAGTCCCGTGGAAAAGAAAGCGCTCTTGCGTGACGCGATTGCTCACTTTACCGAAGTGAGCCAAGTGTACTGGAATGCAACCTTCGAGGCGGCCTACGAGGCGGCGAAACAACGTGGGGGTCCTTCATCCCTTGCCAGTAATCCGAACGCGGCGAAGGAGATTGCCGACAGAATTGCTGGAGAGACGAATTTCAAGGATCGCCTCGCTTTGGCCGTAATTTTTCGCTGGCGCGACTCCGCTCACGGCAACAAGAAGCGGCTGATGACTCTGCCCGTCGATGAGTTCCTGCGACGCTTCCTCCTGCACCTGCTGCCGCGCGGTTTTATGCGCATCCGCAACTTCGGATTTCTTGCTAACCGGAGGCGAGCCGAGTTTCTTCCACTCTGTTTCCGATTGCTCCAGCAATCCGATCAGCCCGCAGCAGGCACCCACTCGCCGGCCGCGCTCCCCACTCCCTCACACTGGAACTGTCCGCTCTGCGGCGGAACCATGCAGGTTGTCGACCGCCTCTCCGTCGCCCAACTCCTCGTCCGATCTCCGCCTCATCCCAGCCGGTGCGCAGCATGAATCCACATCCCCAGCCTCGAATCTCTCTCGTGC
>PLHP01000247.1 GCA_003138955.1 Acidobacteriaceae bacterium
GGCGCTCATCAACCGCCCCGCCATCGTGCTCGCCGACGAGCCCACCGGCAACCTGGATTCGAAAAGCTCGAGCGTTGTCCTCAACATGCTGCGCCAGTCGAACAAGGATTTGGGGCAGACCGTGCTCATGATTACGCACAATCCAGAAGCCGCCGAGTATGGCGACCGCATCGTCCACATGCGCGACGGCCAGATCGTAACTCCGGATGAAGATCCGCAGTGGTCGCCGCATCCTCCGGCCGAACACTTGCGGTCCGATAGCAGATAGGTTTGCATGGTGGTTCCACATGGCACATCGCGACGAACTCACAAAACCGATTCTTCCTGGCAGGGGAGCGACCGACTACGAACGCTATTTGCGAACCGACGAACTCCTCGCCCTGCAGAAGCCGCCCGAAGAACTGCTGCATAAAGACGAAATGACCTTCCTGGTCGTGCATCAGAGTTCGGAGTTGCTGCTGAAGGGAGCGGCTTTCGAACTGGGCCGCGCCGTCGAAGCGATTGAACATGCCGATTACGGCAACGCCACGCGCCTGATCCGGCGCGCCATGCAACTGCTCGATCCTCCCATCGGCCTGCTGCACATCCTGGAGACCATAACTCCCTGCGACTACCACGTCATTCGTGCCGGCCTCGGACACGGCAGCGGCCTCGATTCTCCGGGATTCCTTTCGCTGCTCCACATCGGTCCGCGCCTCGGCCACGTTTTTCACGAACAACTCGGCCGCGCCGGCCTCACCGTCGGCGACCTCTACCGCCGTCACCAAGAATTTTTTGGCCTGCACGATGTTGCCGAGTGCCTGCTCGACTTCGACGAACGCATGCAGCTGTTCCGTTTCCACCATCTCAAGCTCGCCGAACGAATCATCGGAGGCCGGGTCGTGGGCACCATGGGAACGCCCGTGGAAGTCCTGCAACAGCGAATGGAAAGCTGGCTCTACAAAGATCTTTGGGACGTCCGCAACCAGATCACCTCCGCCGCCAACCAGACGCAGGCGGGAAGACAATAGGAGCTATGCGAAGCTTGACTAACCTGCCTGAAATGCAAGTTTGACGGTTCGAGAGATCGTTCGAGGGATGGAAGACTGACCGTCGAAGACTGGCCGTCGAAGACTGACCGTCTATTTTTTCCCCGCCTGTGGTGCCGCCAGATCCTGCGGGAAGCTGTTCAGTACAACCTCGTACGAGCGGGAAGAAGTTTTCTTCGCTTCATCGGTTGTGTTCTCGACCAGAGTTCCCTTGAGCGCGTAATATGCTTCCTCGCCCCGACTCTTGCCTTCGCCGCGCTCGACCGTCCCGCGAAATTCGAACCATACGCCATGCACGGTCTCAGTGGTAAATGCGAGTTGATTGCCATCGAGCTTACCCGACTTAAAAAAGTGATCGAGAAACCCGCTATCGCTTTCCTGATCGGCGTAGCGCGAAACAAAGCCGATGACGTTTCCGTGATCTTCGACGGTGACCTGCACAAACTCGCCATCGCGCAAAAAACTGTACATGCCGGAGCAGTCTGCGCCAGAAGCGGCTGCACTCTGCTGATCTTTATTCTGTCGATCCGGATTCTGTCGATCCGGTTTCGCCTGCGCGCCGGCCAGCATCAAAGCAATAAGAACGAAAGACGCAAGTTGCGGCGCGTAGAAGCGGGTGGTGTGGATCGGCATGCTTACCCCGGAACATTAGAGTATAGCGGCCATGATCGTAATGCGGGCAAAACGGGATGCCGGCATGCCGTTCGTCGCGGTCGGTTATAATCGGTCTACAGATCAGCCGTTCGTGGCGAGCCAGCGCTGGCGCCTCGGATCCCGCCTTCCGGGGGCAACCGTCGTGGGAGTTGGCTAGGGCGCAACTTGGAGCCAGAGATGGAATCCCCGGAGAAAAGACTGCTGAGACTTCTGGTCGAACGCGACCCTGCGAGGCCGGAATTCGTTAGCGAATTTCGCGAAGCGCTTCGCCCGGTACTTCGCCGGGCGGAGTCCCCTGGCGACCGCGAATTCGACTTGTGGCAGGATGTGTTCGTCCAGCAGAAGCTACCGTGGGGACGATTCCTGCAATCCGCGCTGTTGCACGCGGCGGCAGTTGCTCTGATATGGACGCTTTCGCTCTCCTGGATTCGACAGCAAAGAATTCTGGTGCACGCCGCGTTTGACCCGTCGTCGCTGGTAACTTATACGCCGGAAGAATACTTGCCACCGCTCGACACGGGCGCATCGGAAGCGCCGGAGGAGCAAAAGGGAGACCCCGCCTACGCGAAGCAACCGATCCTTTCGGTTCCGCGGGAAGCGGACAATCGGTCCCAAACCATCGTCGTCCCGCCCGATGTCAAGCTCGACCGCGATGTCGCCTTGCCCAACATCGTTGCGATGGGAGCCATCGTTCCGGCGGTTCCGTTGGATGCGACGCGAGCCCCGTTGCGCCCCATCGTTGCGCCGGAGATGCAGGTCGTGGCGCCCACGCCGGACGTGGAGTTTGCGCCGGACCGTGTGGTTCAAGCGGCAATGAAGTCGGATGTGATTCCGCCGCCTCCGGAAGTGACGGCTCATCAAACGCGCGGCCTGGCCGGGCCCGAGACGGCGGTTGTGGAACCGCCTCCGGAGATGACGCAATCGACGAAGGGGCACGTTGGGCTCGTGAACATTGGCCCGAGTGAAGTTGTGTCGCCCGCTCCGCAACTCACGCTGGCGGAACAACATTCTCTGGTGGCGCGCGGCAGCGGACGCCTGGGGGGCGGCAGCGTGCAGCCAGTGGGTCCTCCGCCGAGCGTGGCTGCGACGAGCGGGGCCAGCGCGGGCGGACGGCTGATCGCGTTGGGAATTCATCCCGTCGCGCCCACGGGACCCGTGGCTGTTCCCGCAGGCAATCGCCGGGGAACATTTGCCGCAACTCCGCAGGGAAAGCTGGGCGCCTCGGGAACACCAGATTCAACGGGATCGAAATCGGAAGCGAAGAGCGCCGGCGCTCGAGGAGACGGCAGCGGCGGCTTCAACGCGCGCAACAACAACTCTCTGCCGGCTGGCCTGCATGTGGGTGCGGCGGACGCCGGCGCGGACGGCGCGCGCGAGATGGCTAGCCTTTCGTCATCGTCGGGAGCGACGGGAGCGACGCCGGGCGCGCGGTCGGGTGCGCGCGTTGCCTCTCCGGTTTCCGACGATAAAATCACCGACGTGGACCGCAAGGTTTTTGGCGGCAAGCGCGTCTATGGGAGGACGCTGAACATGCCGAATCTGAATTCCTCGACGGGCAGTTGGGTGATCAAGTTTGCGGAACTCGACGGGAGGCGGAAAGACGGGGAGCTGCTGGAGCCGGTTGCCACGGAAAAATCGGATCCCGGCTATCCGCTGGAATTGATTCGCGCCAACGTACACGGCATGGTCACGCTCTATGCGGTCATTCGCGCCGATGGGAAGGTGGACAACATTCGCGTCCTCAACAGCCCGGACGAACGTCTGGATTCCTACGCGGCGAAAGCCCTGGCCAGTTGGAAATTCCTGCCGGCGGAAAGAGCGGGGAAAGCAGTGGCGCTGGAAGCCGTGGTGGAGATTCCGTTTCGGGTTCGGCGGAATTTCTGAGCGGCTGAGGCGGGACTAGAGCGCAGAAATTCTAACGTGAAGCAGACGCGGATTTCTCTCCGGGCAGGGCGGCGTATACGGCGGGGTTGGCGCAGACTTCGTAGTAGCAGCGGTCGGTCCAGTGCAAAATGGATAGATCGCGGATGTCGACTTGGGCAATACGGTTCTTGCGGATGGCAATCTTGCGGAATACCCCATTGGCGACGGGAACGGTGCCGACGAAGAACTCGCGCTGCTCGTCGATCCATGGTCCGGTAAAGCCGGGCCCGGTAAAGCCGGGCCCGGTAAATCCAGACTCACTCGCGTCAGGCGTCCAGGCCGCCAGCGAGATTTCCTGCTGCAGCTTGCGGAAGGCCTCTTCACTCAGACAGATTCCACCTATATTGTAGTTAAGGCGCATTTCTTCCGCTTCGGTTGCGGCGCTCGCGCCGTCGTTTCTATTGCCTCCGTCCCCGATCTGGACCGAGTACACCTGGAAGACTCCGGCATCGGGCGCGAGTTTCTTGCGCACGCGCTTGCTGCAGGAGGAGAGACGGTCGCTCTCATTGATGGCGTCGGAAATCATGATGCGGCGCTCGCCATCCATGAGATAGAGCGGAGGCGAATCCTGGTAGGCGATACCCAGGCCGACTTCCATCTGGGGCAAGCCGGAGCGTTCCAAAAGTTCGTTGTACTCCCGCAGCAGGCTCACAATCTCGCACGCCAGCACGCAGGCGCGGCCGACGCTGAGCAGGGCCTCGCCTTCGCGTTCGAGCAGCGCCACGATGATGGCATCGCCTTCGAGGAAGACTTTGGTAGCGCCGTATTTCGCCAGCAACTTGTTTACCGGATCGTAGAAATTAAGGCTGAAATAGGAAGCGGCGTTCATGCCTTTTTCCATCAGCGAGCGGGTGAGGCGCGAAGAGTCGCGCACGTCGGCTTTCAGGATCGCGTGGTGCACGACTCGATCCCCAGCGGGCCTCTGGTCTTCGGGCGGCAGGAACTCGTAGAGCATGCCGTTGAGGGTCGAGAGTTCGCGGACCTTCTCGTCGCTGACCAGGTTGACGCTGTCAAATCCGGCGCTGAGGGCTTCCAGGCCGCGCAGGTCGCGGTGATAGCAAAACAGGTCGTGCAGAAGACGCGCGGCAAAGCGACTGCGCTCCGAACCGCGGCAGGAGGCTACGCGTCCGACGGCGGCAAAAAGACGGTCGGAATGGAGACGGCTTTCGGCAATTATTTTTTCCACCCGCTCCGCTTCTTCGCGGAAGATCAGCGCGTTCTTGATCTGCTGCGGATTTACCCGCGGCGCATACTCGGCGAGCAGAGGAACGGCTTCATAGGAAGCAACGACGTGAGACAGAACGCCTTCGCGCTGCAGCATACGGGTCCAGATGTCGAGGCGGTCTTTTCGATTGCGATCTTCGGGCGTCAAGTCTTCGCCGTTGCCGGCACCCACGAGCGTAGTCGCGTTTTCGGGAACATTGAGCGCCTGCTCCAGATGCTCATCGTCGATGCCCTCGCCGTATCCGAGTTCGCGCAGAAAATTGAGCGCGAACTGGCGGAGACTGGGGAAACGGTCGGGATCTCTGGCGAAGTTGCCGAACATATAATAGTGCTCGGCGCAGAGATAGTCGTCGCGGCCATCTTCGGTAAGAATCAGCGGATTGAGGAACAGACGATACCAGTCTGCGGGCAATTCGCCGAGTAGCGATTCGCCGAGTAACGACCGCCGAGTCCGCGCCAGCGTTTCTTTTTCGATTTCGCGGAGCAGACGAAACAACTCCTGCCCGGCGCGGCGCAGGATAATCTTCTTGCGCACCTGGAAAGAGGAGACGAGTTCCTGGGTCTGCATCATTTTCGCTTGCCGCACGCCCTCCAGCGATTTTGATTTCATGCGGCACTGTTCGAGAATCCTGGCAAACTGCGTTTGCAGTTCGGTGCGTATGAACTTGAGCACGGCCAGGCGGCCGAGTACGTCGACCGATGGATTGCCTTCTGCCTTGGCGCGATTCAGGATCGCGAGATGAATCGAGACCAGCAGTGTTTTCAGGTCCGCCGGGCCGGGCTTGCACAGTTTGGTGGTGCCCTCGGGAGCGCGTATGAATTTGGTTTGGCCCGCGGAGGGAATATCCATTTCGAAGAGCGACTCCACCTCGCCGAAGCGGCAGATGTACCGCGCGAGATGAAAACTTAAATCCGCGGCGATGCGCCGGCTGAAAAAAACATCGTAGCGGAGATTGTCGACGCCCAGTTGCAAATCGCTGAACGCGAGTGTGAGCCCGTAATATTGAAGATCGGGCCGGCTGGGCGGTTCAGAATTGCGCAACCGGAAAACCGGGAGCTTGGGCATCGGGACTCGTCTCTTGCGCTGTTTGCAAATTGCTGAAACTACAAATACTAAGCAGCAGGCTAGCACGTCGTCGGGAGGGGTCCAAAGTTACGCTGGTACCAGCGCGGAACGAACGCGGTAACGGCTCTTGGCTGGCGCGGAGCGCTCTTTCGAATTCGTCGCCTCGTAGGCCGCCGTTCATCTCCCACCCTGGCTCTTCTCCCGCGACCGCGGGATCAGTTTTTGGAGCCTCAACCAGGGCGGTGGTCGCGGACGTCGTCTCCGGGACGAAACAGCCGCCGCAGCGCAGTGTGGTTGGCGTCGGCCAGGCGGCGGTTCAGATCTTCCACGTCCGCTCTTACCCAGCCTACGCTGGAGATCTTGATCTCGGAGTCCTGCGCGATGAGGAACCACGTCGGCACGTTGGTGAGGCCGTATGCGTTTGAAACCACATAGCCGGCGGGATCGTCGAGGAGCGCGGGGAAGGTGACGCCATACTCCTTCAAAAAGGCGGCGGTGCTGGGCTTGTCGTCCTGAGAAATTCCTACTATGGCGACTTTTTCGCCACCGTACGCTTTGCGCAAGCGCTCGAAAAATGGAAACGCATATTGGCAGATTGGGCAGGAAACCTTGAAGAACACGGCCGCCACGGGTCCGCTCTGGAGCGCGTCTCGTAAAAAGAACGTGCCGCCCTCTTTGCCGCTAAAGGGGGCGGGCAAAGAAAAGTCAGGCGCTTTGCTTCCTTCCCGCAATGCAGTCATATCTTTCCGGCCTCCGAACAGGCGATCAAGCCACTTCATAAAAGAAATGAATCACAACATTAGATGATACCGCTGGCCTTCAGGATTTTCCGCGTCAACCCGGTAATTGGGATCCGAGGGATACGATCAATTGCGATCCATGTGCCTTTCGCGGCGGCTGGACTATCTGGCAACGGCGTATTCCGCAAAACATGAACAGTGTAGTCGGTGATGGTAATGGAATGGCGAAACGTGCGCCAGCGCGCTGAAGCCGGCAATGGACGCGGAGGCTCGGATGATTGGGGCAGTTCCCACATGCCGGGCATGAGCGAGGCTTGGCGTGGGCGTTGCACCAGCCGGACTTTCCCATTACCACTGCCGTTGCCGTCGCGCGACTCAAGAACGCACCAGATTTGTTTCTTTTTCTGGCGGGAAGGCGGCTCGGTGCGTGGAACTTCTCCCCGCGTGACACACCATTTCCGCACAGGGCACATCGGGCAATGAGGCGCGCGCGGCACGCACACGGTGGCGCCGAGTTCCATCATGCCCTGGTTGAAATCCCCAGGCCGGGAGTTCGAGAGAAAGGTTTGCGCGTGTTGCCAGGTTTGGGCCGTGGTGAGATTGATGCCGATTGATTTATTGCCGATCAGTCTTTGCAACACACGCTCGACATTCCCATCGACAACGGCTACGGACTCGGCAAACGCGATGCTGGCGATAGCAGCTGCGGTATAGCGTCCGATGCCGGGCAGGGCGAGCAAGGCTTCGGAATTCTGGGGGAAGCAGCCGCCGTGTTGTCTAGCGACCTGCCGTGCGCACCGATGCAACATGCGCGCTCGTCGATAGTAGCCCAGACCGCTCCAGGCGGCGAGGACCGCGTCTTCAGAGGCTGCGGCTAGCACTTCGACGTTGGGGAAGCGTTCGAGAAAAACGCGGTAGTGTTCCAGCACGGCGGCCACGCGCGTCTGCTGCAGCATGATTTCGCTGAGCCAGATGCGGTAGGGATCGCGAGTCTGGCGCCAGGGAAGGTCGCGGCGATGGTGGTCGTACCAACTGAGGACGGCCCGGCGAAAGGCGGCCACGTTCTTGCCGATTGCGAGAGAAGCGGCGCACCGCGTCTCTACGGGGATGGAGTCTAGCACGCGCATCATCATCATCATTGTTGGCTGACGCTGTGGGCGATGGCGACCCATCCGGCTTTTTGCTGCTGCCACACGGTCATCATGTGCTGCGGCACCGAGGGGAGCGGTTGCGAGCCGGCGGCTCCATTGGAGGTGACACCATTCAGGGTGATGGTGTAGGTCACTACGATGGTGGTTCCGTTCAGCTCGGTTTTCAAATCGCCGAGCGCGAAGTCTTTCAACTGCCAACCGTGATACTGCTCCAGCGCGGCGGAGCGATCAAGCGTTCCGCTGGGGGTTACGCCCGTGTAATTCGAAGCGAGAGAGCGCTCCACCTCGACCCAGTTCGCCGCTTGCACATCTTTCCAGAAGACGCGCTCCAGGCCCTCGCCTCCGGTTGCTTCGGCCAAGGCGCGCGCCGGACGATCGCCATAAAAAGTACAGGCCGGCGCAAGCATCAGCGCGAACATCAGCGCGAAAGTCAGCATCACAATCAGAGAAACCGGCGGAGATTCGACAGTTGTCCTCGGACGCATGGCGTGATTGTATCGTGACCCGGCTTGTGTGGGGACGGGGCGGAGCCTGCCCTGAGCGGAGCCGAAGGGCCCTGTCCAAGCGGGGCAAAGCCCCGCTTCCACACAAAGCCAATTGACCGCCAGCAGGGAGCCCACGATAATAATGAAGCCTGGTAACCGCGACACACGCGTGGACATTAATCCAAGCCGGCAGGGTGTGTATGACAGAATTCGACCGCAAGGTGGAAGAGGCTTCCGCGCGCTTCAACCGCTCGGTAGCGAATATCTCCGAGACTCTGGAAAAAGAGACGAAGGAACTGGTGACGTACCTGAACGACGAGGTTGTACCAGCGGTGCGAACGCATTCCTCGAAGGCGCTGCGAACGGCGGCGGGAAAGCTCTCCGAGTTCGCGGACTTTCTGGAAGCACAGCGCAAGGGTTCTTGAACTGCCTCCCTTCCAGTTGCCCGTCCAAGAACACGCGGCGGCCGTCGCGATGGCCGGCGACCTGCCCGCAGCCATGTCTTCTGCTATTCCTTCTATTGCTGGGCAGCGCGCTTCTGAGCGGCTGTGGCCATAAAAGGACGCCGGCGCCGGTTCCAACACCACCCTCGCTTCCGCAACAAAAAGAGAAACCAGCCGCAACTCCGCCCGCTGAAACGACGGGCGAAAACGAGAAGATCGAGGTTCCCGCCGGCGCCAAACCGATCTTCGAACAGACCGGGATGGCGAGCTGGTACGGCGCTCCCTATCACAACCGGCGCGGATCGAACGGCGAGGTTTACAACATGCACGCGATGACGGCGGCACACCTTACTTTGCCGCTGGGCTCGATCGTGCGCGTCACGAATTTGAAAAGCGGACATTCGGCGCTGGTGCGGATCACTGATCGCGGACCGTTCGTGGTGGGACGCATCGTCGATCTTTCCCTGGCCGCCGCCAAGGCGCTGGATGTGTACTTGCCAGGCACTGCGAAAGTTCGGCTGGAGGTATTGCAGGCGCCTGCGTCGCTCGAAACGGGGGGACGCTGGGCGGTTCAGATCGGCTCCTTCAATGGGCAGAAAGCCGCCGCCGAATTAGCGGAACACCTGCAGAAGCGTTACCAGACGGCCAAAGTCGTCAAGTTTGTGAGTCCCGTGGGAGACTGGTGGGTGCGGGTGCGGGTGCTGGACGACGACCGCCAGCGCGCGACAACTCTGGCCCACGAGACCGAGACGGCGGAGGGCTCGGTGTTTCTGGTGCGTCTCGACTGAAAATTTCTTGCCAGATGCCGTTAGCTGGAGTGGTATTGTTTCTTCCAGAGATATCGAGAACTTATCTCCGTGTTGACTTGCCGGATGATCGTAATCCCAGGCAAGGGGAGACTCACCTATGGCGGGTTGTCTATTCTGCCGAATCATTAGCGGCGAAGTGCCATCCAAGAAAGTTTATGAAGACGAGCACACATTTGCCTTTGAAGATCTGAACCCACAAGGCCCGACCCACGTGCTGGTCATCCCGAAGAAACATATTTCCGGTTTGAAGGAAGCGACGGCAGAGGACGCGGAGCTGGTAGGTCGCTGTCACCTGGCGGCCGCGCACATTGCGCGCGAGCGATCGATTGAAGATGGCTACCGCACCGTGCTGAATGTGGGCCCGCGCGCGGGTCAATCGGTTTTTCATCTGCATGTGCACCTCATCGGCGGGCGCTCGCTGCACTGGCCGCCGGGCTAGGGTCAGGTGTCAGGTGTCAGGAAAAACCAACACGAAGACCGCGGCTGATTTTCCTGACACCTGACACCTGCGACCTGACACCTTCCCAGTCTGAAGTTTCCCAGCTTACTTTCTCTGGCCTACAATCGTGGGATGGCAAACCTGATATTGGTGTACGGTCTGCGTCTGTTGCCTTCCGACGAGGTCGCGGAGGTTGGCTCGGCCACCATCAAACTGAAGAATGGGCGGGATGCGCACGTCGCCATGCACATTCTCGAGGGCGGCAAAGACGAGATCGAGAAGCAGCTCAAGGCGAGTCTCGCGGCCTTTTTCGACATCTATCCCGAGATATGACGCCTGAGATATGAGGGCAGGCGCGACGTCCTATAATC
>PLHP01000205.1:0-17554 GCA_003138955.1 Acidobacteriaceae bacterium
CACTTAACCGGACAGCAGTGATGCGCAATATGAAGAGATGGATTTTCTGGGCCGTGCTGCTCGGCCTCGCAGTGGGGTTCTTGGGGACGGCGCAAGCTTCCACGTCGAAAAGCGCGCAGGAGCAGTTGAACACGTTGTTGCTGGGGAAGGATGTAAAAGCTCTGGTCGATCTGCCGGCCTACAAGGATGGCCTGGATGTGTACTACGTGCCTCGGTCGAACAAGCGCACCGATGAGCGCGGTGTCGATTTGGAAGAGATGACCAAGTGGCTCAAGGACAAGGGCGTGGACCGCGATGAATGGGTGAGTATCACCAATGTCAAGATCGACGGCGACAAGGTGGAGATCCATCTGGAAGGCGGCGGGGAGGGGCGGCGGGGCAGCAATCATGCGAACAAGGTTGGGGCGTCCTACAAACGGGCCGGGGGCTCGCGGCTGAATCTGAAGTTTCAGAAAGATCTGACCGACACCGACATCGCGCCGCAAAATATCCTGAGCTTCATGGCAAGGCTGCTGGACGTGAGCCGCATCGAGCAGAAGCTCGAGGAGAAGGAGATGGCGCCGGAACTCCGCGCCGCCATCGAAGCGCACACCGTGCAGGAGAATATGACCTACGAAATGGTGCTGATGAGCTTCGGAGATCCCGACCAGAAGAAGGTGGACGAGAGCGACGATACGAATCTGCGCGAGACCTGGTTTTACTTGAAGAACGGGCACCGCTGGGTAGTGCACTTTGACAATGGAAAAGTGGCGAAGACGCAGGTGTTTTGAGGCCGCCGGGCGGGTCTGTTCACATTGCCGCAAGCAGTTCGCGGAGGGCGGCCGTCCCTGCCTATACCTTACCAATCGAACATCGACACCCGCTCACTGCACTTTCGGCGAATCCAGGTCCGCGGGCTTCCGATCGTCCGCATGAATTACACCATCTTCTTCGGCGTAGAAGGATCGGTGTTCGCTGTCCATCTGCTTGGGCGTCATGGTCAGCACGAAACCGTCTTTGTGGGGACGGAAACCGACCGTGTAATCCCCGCGCTCGGTGGTGTGCGCCATGCGCTTGGTGAAGGACCCGGTGCCCGCCAGCGCCGCCAGCGAATCCGCATACTTGTCATGCCGTTTCTTGTAAGCGTGCTCCGCCCGCAGCACCACCCGCATGTAGCCAAGCGCCTGCGCTTCCGCCTCCGAGCGCGCCGGATCGCCCGAAAACTGCGGTTGATACGTTGTTGAAGGTTGCACCGGCGTGGGCGCCGCCTGTGTTGACTGCGCCAACGCCAGCCCCGCCGCCATCAAGCCCACCCCCAGAATCCCTGCAAAATACCGTCGCATCCGCCGTCGCTTCACCGCAAAACCCTCCTCTGATGCCTGATCTTGGGGGTTACCCCCGTAATTTGCATCGCTCAGCAATCGTTCCAATTCCGTCCCGATTCAGGCAAGCTTGAACAGGATGCAATCCTAACAGGGAAACCTTGATGAAAGCTGCCGTCGCTAGAAAGCCATTGATACGCGTTGCCGTAGTGGAGAGCGATCCGCTGCGGTTTGTGGGATTCCGGGCCCTCTTTGATACCGAACCCGATTTGGAGTTAGTCTCCGCCTCGCTGGCCGATCTTGGCCAGTTGCCGAACATCGATCTCGTCCTGCTGGGCAATCGCGGTGGCCAGAACCTGTACGACATCATGGCCAGCATGAAAGCCGTCCGTCCCGACCTGCGCATCATCGTCACCGGTTCCGGCATGGACGATGAAAGCGTCCTCAAAGCCATTGCCGCCGGCGCTAAAGGCTACGTGGACGAGGCTGCCTCGCCGGCCGAGTTTATCCAGGCTCTCCGCATCGTCCATCAGGGTTCGGTGTGGGCGCCCCGCCATGTTCTTTCGACCTTCATCGAACGCGTCAGCGCATCCCCGGGTCGCATTTTCCCCGCCGGACGCATTAGCTTTACCGACCGCGAGAAGGAAGTCCTGGAGATGCTGGTAGCCGGCCGCTCCAATAAAGAGATCGGATCGGCCCTCGGCATCGAAGAGCGCACCGTGAAGGCTCACGTCGCGAAACTGATGCGCAAAGTCGGCGTGCAGAACCGCATTGCCCTCTCGGTCCATGCCATCACCCATTCGCTGGTGACGGCGAAGTAATCTTATTGGTAGAGTCGGCCCTTTGGCCGGCTCCCTGGCCGACGCCCCGTCGGCCACGTTCCCGGCTCGCATCCATTTTTCTCGTTTCTCTAACACCTGGAACCCTCAGCTTTCGGTCATCAAAAACATGAGATTTTACTGATGGCTGATGGCTGATAGCTGCCCGCGGTTACCAAAGTACAGTGACCCTGGTAATCTTGTCCGCTTTTCCCACCTGCCGCATACTCGCTTCACCTACCACAGAACCTGGGAGACGGGGCTGGAAACGGAGATTAGGGTCGCCGATTTCAGCCCCGCATTTTTTGCCTTAAAACCTGACTCACCCTGATCACTCCCGGCTATCCCCCGTTACGCACCCTGCATCGAATAGAATCATAGCTAGTAAATACGACAACTGAATCCATACTCCGATCTCCCAGGTGAGGTGTGATGCGAAGATTCCTCGTTCTGCTGCTCGTTTGTTTCCTGACATGTTCCCTCACAACCATCCTTTCCGCCAATACTGACGACGACACCAAGGCTCCGGAACCCAACACCAAGGCTTCCGGACGCGTCGAAGAAGCCGGCACGGTGCTCAACGAAATCCAGGCCGCCCCGGACAATCGTATCCCCGAAGAAATACTCGCTTCTGCCGAATGTGTGGCCGTGGTTCCGTCGCTGCTCAATGGCGGCTTCGTCGTCGGCGGCCGTTATGGCAAAGGCGTCGCCAGTTGCCGCACCGAAAAAGGCTGGAGCGCGCCCGCTTTCTTCACCATCGGCGGCGGCAGTTTCGGCTTGCAGATCGGCGGCCAGGCAACCGATCTCATCATGCTGATCATGAACAAGAACGGCATGGATCACCTGCTCTCCAGCCAGTTCAAACTCGGCGCCGATGCCAGCGCCGCCGCCGGCCCCGTCGGACGCCACGCCGCCGCCGATACCGATTGGAAAATGAGGGCGCAGGTTCTGACCTATTCGCGCTCCCGCGGCCTCTTCGCCGGACTCGAACTCTCCGGCGCCGTCATCAAGCAGGACAAGGGCAGCACCCGCGAATTCTACGGCCGCATGGTGCCCTTCAAAACCTCCCTCAAGGGAGAAATCGAAGCTCCCAAAACCGCTTATCCCTTCCTGAGCACGCTAGCCAAGTGGGCCCAGCAAGCGGCAAAGTAGTAAAGTTCTCAGTTCCCGGTTCTCAGTTCTCAGTGAACACCAGCGTGTCCGGCAACCACGTAAAATGTTTGGTTTTCCTGAGAACTGAGAACTGGGAACTGAGAACTGCCCCATTGCGAGAACGCCTCGAGTACGCTCTAGTCTGGTCCTGGGTTAAGCTTCTGGGCTTGCTCCCCCGTCCCGTGGCGCGCGCCATCGGCATCGCGCTCGGCTTAACCGTCTACGCCGTTCACGGACGCCTGCGTCGCGTCGGCCTGCGTAACCTGGCTCTAGCCTTTCCCGAAATGTCGCCGCGCGAGCGCCGCCGCCTGGTTCGCGGCGAATTCATTTCTCTCGGACGCCAGCTCGCCGAAGTCTGCCTCTTCCCCCGCTACACCCGCGAAAATGTCTCCCGTATCGTTGTCTATGACGGTTTTGAAAACTTCGAGCGCGCGTACGCGCGCGGCAAAGGCGTTCTGTTTCTCACCGCCCACCTGGGAGCCTGGGAACTCTCCGCCTTCGCCCACTCTCTACAGGGGCATCCCCTGTCGATCGTCATGCGCTCCCTCGATAATCACTACATCGACGCCCTCATCCAGCGCTACCGCACCATGCACGGCAACCGCACCGTGGACAAAGATGATTTCGTGCGCGGCCTGCTCTCCGCCATGCGCGCCGGCGAAACCGTCGGCATTCTAATGGACACCAACATGACCCCGCCGCAGGGTGTGTTCGTAGATTTCTTCGGCGTCCCGGCCTGCACCGCCAGCGGCCTCGCCCGCATCGCCCTGCGCACAGATGCAGCCGTAGTCCCCGGCTTTACCGTGTGGGATGCGAAGCTGCGCAAATACATCCTGCGCTTCGATCCCGCCGTAGAGTTAATTCGCACCAACGATAACGAGGCCGACACGCTCGCCAACACCGCAAAATTCGCGAAAGTAATTGAAGACGTCATCCGCCGCTATCCCGACCAGTGGCTATGGGTCCACCGCCGCTGGAAAACCCGCCCCCCAGGCCAACCCCCGCTGTACTGATATTCGTCTCCTGTTTGGAAGCGGGGCTTCGCCCCGCTTGGACGGGGCGAAGCCCCGTCCCCACACGAGGTGCGTTGTACACACCCGCCCCGGAAAGCGACAATAGACAACCATGAAGCAAACCCTGCGCGATCTCGCCGAGAAGCTCGGCTGCCGTCTCCTCGGAGACAGTTCCATCACCGCGGCCACAGTCTCCAGCCTGCAATCCGCCAAGAGCGACAGCCTGGTCTTCGTGGATGACGCCCAGCACCTAGACGCCGCGCTCCGCTCGTCCGCCGCCGCCGTAATCGCCGGAGAGTTCGCCGCAAGCGCCACTGCCAAGCCCATCCTGATTTCCGCCCAGCCGCGTCTGACCTTTGCCCGAGCCGCGAAGCTGCTCCGCACCCCCCGCCTCAACCGCGCTATTCATCCCTCCGCCGCAGTTCCCGCCTCCGCCGAGATCGGCAAGAACGTAGCCATCGGCCCGCGCGCGATTCTCGGCGAACACGTCGAGGTAGGCGATGAAACAACCATCGGCGCCGGTTCGGTCATAGGCGGCAATGCGGGCGACGACGGGGGTGACGCGGTAACGAACGGTGACGCAGTAAAGATCGGAAGCCATTGCCGCCTCGATGCGAACGTCACCATCTACCCGGGCACCACTCTCGGCGATCGCGTCATCGTGCAGGCCGGCGCTGTTCTCGGTAGTGCGGGCTTCGGCTACGTCCGCGATTCCCAAACCGGACGCTACGAGCAATTCCCGCAAGTAGGACGGCTGGTCATCGAAGACGACGTCGAGATCGGAGCCAACTCCACCGTCGACCGTGGCGCTCTAGACGAAACCCGCATCGGCCGCGGCACCAAGATCGACAACCTGGTCCACGTCGGCCACAACGTGCAAATCGGTCAGGACGTGGTCATCGCCGCGCAGACCGGCCTTTCCGGAAGTGCGGTCGTCGAAGCCAACGTCATAATCGGCGGCCAGGTAGGCATCGCGGATCACGTGCGAATCGAAGAAGGCGCAATCCTCGGCGCGCAAAGCGGCATCCCAACCAAGAAAGTGATTCGCGGCAAGGGAGTCGTGTTCTGGGGCACCCCCGCGCGCCCCCTTCGGGAGTATCTTAAAGAGCTAGCGTTTGTTTCGAGGTCGGCCAAGAAACAACGCTGAATTCAATAAGGCTGTCAGCTCTCAGCTCTCAGCAAGTGAGCGGGGAAGCGGCGAGCCGCGTCTCTACAGGGGAATCTGTTTAGCCGAGAAAGCTAAGAGCTGAAGGCTGAGAGCTGAGAGCCGACAGCTGCCTTCCCATGCCCATCCTAGTCATCGGCGGACACTCCCGCAGCGTCGGCAAGACCAGCGTTGTAGCCGGCCTCATCGCCGCCCTGCCCGCCTTCCACTGGACCGCTCTCAAAATCACTCAATACGGACACAACGTCTGCTCCGCCAACGGCGAAGCCTGCGACTGCGCCACCGCCGATCATTCCTGGGCTGTGTCGGAAGAAAANNAAAATTCTCGCCGCCACACAAAACGCCATCATCGAATCGAACAGCATCCTGCGCTTCGTGAAACCGGATCTCTATCTAACCGTACTCGACCCGCAGACCGCCGACTTCAAAGCCTCAGCGCAAACTTTCCTCGACCGCGCCGACGCCGTCCTGCTGCACTCCGTCGAAAATGCCGCAGGCCCAGCCTGGGAACGAGTCTCGCTGAAACCCGTCATCGGTCGTCCCATGTTTGAGATCCACCCGCCAAACTACCTGACGCCAGAAGTCATAGAGTTCGTTCGCACTCGCTTAAGCCCTTCCTAAAGCATTTCTCGGCGCCCTCGGCGTCTCGGCGGTGACACGACCTTCACCCCGTATACATCCCAATCACCCGCTCAATCGCGCGCCGGCAGACCGCGCAAAACGCCTTATGCCGAGTGAACATGATGCAGTCCACCTCCGGACGGTAGTACCCTTTAGTCTCGTAGTTCGCGCCCTCGAACGCTCCCACTTTCCCGGCAAACTTCTCGGAACCGAGCATCGCATCTTCCTTCTCGCGCTCTTTGCGGAAAAGTTCATCGACCTCCGCCTCCGCCTTCCCCGCCGCTCGCAGCTCTTTCCGCTGCCGCTGGATGTCCCGCTCAAAGCGATCGAAGTCCTCTTTATCCCAGGGTGTCGGCACCGGAGTCCCCGCCGCGACCAAATCCTTCCACTTCAAACTTGCCGGATCGAGCAACGCGGTCACATTCGGCTCCCACGGCTCCGTCTTTTTCTCCGGCGGCAGATACGCCACATCCGACGTGTAGTACTCATCCGCCAGCGCGCCGAACTGGTGGCCAAACTCGTGCACTCCCACATACCCCGCCCACAGATTGTCGATCGCCACAACCGCGTATTGATTGAAGATTCCGCCGCCACCGTAAGTCTGCCCGTTCACCAGAATTTCGATGAACTCATACGGCGCGAACGACGCCACATCCCGCAACGCCCGGTTCTCCGTAGTCAGCACATAGCGCTCGGTGCCGAACGTGTCATACGCAGCGCCCACCGGAGACCGCCGGTAAATTCCGCTCGAAGGCCGCGACACGCCCGACTCCTCCGCCGCCGGACACAGCCCCCACACGTTGAAATCTTTCTGGTGCTCGCGAAACGGCGATGTCGAAAACAGCGCCTCCATGAATCGCCGCGTGTCTTTCTCAAACTTTTCGCGCTCCGCCGCCGTGTAACCATCGCCCAGCACCAGCAAGTCCACCTTGGTCGCCGGATCGCCCATCTTCTGCAATTCCAGCAATGCTCCGGGCGATGGTGGACGCGACCGGTCGATGAACTTGTCCTTCGGATCCACCACCGTCTTCCACACTTCTTTCCACGATGGGCCAAAGCCGTCCCCAGCGCGCTCTTTCAGCGACACTTCCACCGGTCCGTCAGGCGTCGGAAAGCGCAGCGACTCCGAAAACGTCCGATTCGCGTGCAGCGCCTCTGCCGTCGTCTTCCACTCCCCAAACACGGAATTGAATCCGCGCGAGTACACCAGTTTCCCGCTGTCGCGCTCGCGCACTTCGAACAGGTACTCTCCCAGTTGACTTTCATCGATGGCCTTGTTCAGATTCCCCGGCCACTCCAGCGGCTCCAGCACCACCCGATCCAGGCTGAACCATTCCTCGTGCGAGTTCCCGGTGTGGTAGTAATCCACCCGCATAGTGCGTGGCGCTGAAAGATTGGCCGCAAAACTGTGTATGGAAAAACTGAAGAAGCAAAAAAGAAGAGAGGCAACCACCACGCCGAGCGTTCGTTTCATGCCCGGAATTGTACGCTTACGAGCCCGCTTTGATCTCCACCGCCTTGTCGTTTTGAAAGTTGATCACGAGCGGCTTTCCACCATTCGCGTAATGCAGAGTTCTCCAACCGTAATCGCCCGAACCCTCGGGCACGCCCATCCCAATCGCGAAGCTGGCCTGTAACTCGCTCATCCCCGCTTGCACTTCATGAGCGTCAATCTCTTTCCAGACATCCGCCGGCCAATCCTTGTAAAGCTCGCGTGGATCTTCGATGAAGAAAACGTCATCGGAGTAAATCTTGAAGTCGCCGTCCTTAACCGCTCCAATCGGAGCCGCATAGGTCTTGCCCTCGAGCGAAAAGCACGCCATCACCTGCTTGATCCCCGGAGCCAGCGGAGAAACATCGGTCACCACATCCTGAATCGCCAGCTTCTGCAAAGGCGGCAGCAGTCCCGCCTCGTGCCTGAAATCCGTCTTGTGCCGCTCGCGATCGTAGGGATAGTAAGTGAGTTGATAACCGGCCTTCACCCATACCGCCTGCTCGGTCAACTGGCGTGCCGAAGTCAGATCATAAGCATGCAGCTTCTTCGGCGTAACGTAATAGTCCGCCTTCAGCGCCGTTTCCGGCTTGGGCTTAGCCTCGTCCTTCATAGCCGCGCGCCGCGCGTAAACGATGTACGCCGCCCGCCCCCCCGCAATCACCAGGGCAGCCACCAGAAAGATCTGCAGCTTTTTCTGAAACTCAGAATCGAATGCCATGATTTAAGAACCTTAGTGTGAGGACGGGCGCCCTCGCCCGTCCGCGTAGGGACAGCCGAGCGCAGCTCGGCAGCTGCCCGCGCTCCCGGCAACCTTGAATTCGCTATAGAATATGGACAAGCGCGCTCGTACCAATACTCCGTAATCGAACGAACCGCAAAGGAAATTCATGCCCCTCGCCCAGGATGACGTTCTGAACGCACTCAAGCAGTGCTACGACCCCGAAATCCCCGTCAACATCGTCGATCTCGGCCTCATCTATGAAATCCGCTTCGACGACCTACCCGAAGGTCAACAGGACGTCGCCATCGATATGACCCTCACCGCTCAAGGCTGCCCCGAGCACGTCAACATCAGCGCCCAGGTCAAGTCCCGAGTCGAGCAACTCCCCGGCGTCCGCAACGCCAGCGTCAATGTAGTCTGGAATCCGCCCTGGACCCCCGAACGCCTAAGCCCCGAAGCCCGCAAACAACTCGGAATCGAGTGAAGCTGTCTTTCGCTGATCGCTATTCGCTGTTCGCCAAACCGCCGCCCACGTACTTCCGAACAGCGAACGACGAATAGCGAACAGCGAACAGCTAGTACTCCCCCAGTTCCTCAAACGCCAGCGCTGCGCGCTTTTCCGCCAGCTCTTCGAGCCTGCTGCCGATCTTCATCGCCAGATCCAGAAACTTCGTTCCCTGCCGCACATACGAAGGCAGCTCTTCGCGAATCTGGGCAAACTGATTCGGATACTCCGACGCCAGCACCGCCAGTCCCACCCCTCCCACCAGCACCGCCGCCGGACGCTTCCCCTTCAGCAGCAACAACGCCGCCGCTCCCGCCGATCCCGCAATCACCGCCCGCTTCCAGTTCTCCATCTCATCTCCTGACCGCCGCCGCTTTTCCTAGCAGGATTCTAAACCAACTCTTCCATGCTATATACTGCCGCCGAAGCTTAATCGAACCACACTTATGATCCGATCTCGCGCACTCCCGTTCCTGGCCGTGCTTCTCTGCGCTCTTCTCGGTACCGGCACTTTCGCCATCGCCCAAACCAAGCCCCGAGCCCGCGACCTCGGCGTCCCCTTCGACGGCACACCCGGCCCCAACAACGCCATCACCGACGTCAAAGGCGTAGAAGTCGGACACACCACGCTAATCTCCGGCAGCGGCAAACTTAAAGTAGGAGAAGGCCCCGTCCGCACCGGAGTAACCGCCGTTCTTCCCCGCGGCAAAGATTCCCTGGATCCTGTCTTTGGCGCCTGGTTCACGCTCAACGGCAACGGCGAAATGACGGGCACCACATGGCTGGAGGATTCAGGCTTCCTCGACGGACCAGTCATGATCACCAACACCCACAGCGTGGGCGTAGTCCGCGACGCGGTCATTGCGTGGCGCATAAAAAAAACCCCTCCCGACGCCGAGGGCTATGACTGGTCCTTGCCAGTCGTTGCGGAAACAGCCGATGACGACTTGAACGACATGAATGGCTTCCACGTGAAGCCCGAGCACGCTTTCCACGCCCTCGATACAGCCCATGCCGGTCCGGTCGAAGAAGGCAATGTCGGTGGCGGCACCGGCATGATTTGCAACGAGTTCAAAGGCGGGATCGGCACCTCCTCGCGCGTGCTTCCTGCGAGGCTTGGCGGCTACACCGTTGGTGTTCTCGTGCAGTGCAATTACGGATGGCGCAGCGAGTTGCGCATAGCAGGCGTTCCCGTCGGCCGGGAAATTACCGATCATTTGGTTCGCGACGAGGACATCGGATCCATCATCATCGTCGTCGCCACGGACGCCCCCCTCATCCCGACACAACTCAAGCGCGTCGTCCGCCGAGCCGCTCTGGGACTCGGTCGCGACGGCAGCTTTTCTGGCGACGGCTCCGGCGACATCTTCATCGCCTTCTCGACCGCGAACCCGGGAGCGGCAGGCTCCAAGGGCGTGCACGACCTGAAAATGCTGGCCAACCAGCAGCTCAACCCCATCTTTCTGGCCACCGTTCAGGCGACGGAAGAAGCCGTAGTCAACGCCATGGTAGCCGCCGAAACCATGACCGGCGCCAATGACCTCACCGTAATTGCCCTCCCGCACGACCGCCTGCAAGAGGTCCTAAGAAAATACAACCGCCTGGAAAAGTAACGCCGGTGCTGTGTGGCTAGTGTGGTATTGCTCGTGTGGGGACGGGCGTCCCGCCCGTCCAAGCCGAGCACCGCTCGGCAGTTGCCCGCGCCCACGGCAACTCTGGGTGCACCCGACCGTTACCTTCGCCGCCTCACCATCGCGTCTTCGCCCCGGCTCGCCGACGAGCTACAATTCATTCAGTGAAAGCCTACCGAATCGAGCGCATCAAGAGCGGCATGAGGTTCACCTGCACGCAGTGTGCCCACAGCGTAAGCACTCTGGAATTCGACGCGAAGTCCGGCAACCTCCGAACCCAAGCCGCAACCGCAATCAACCATCACGCCGCCACAGCGCACCACGAAATTGTGACGGTTTCGCCCTCCGAGGGTCAGCAGCGCAGCTGGCGCTAGGGCCAGCCTCGTCGCTGGTCCTGGGTAAGTTCTCCGGAAGGGCACGGCGCTTCAGCCGTGCTCCAACTGCGAACCGAGAACTGAGAACTGAACTGATAACTGACAACTGACAACTGACAACTGACAACTGAGAACTACCTCACCGCCCGATCCGTAATCTCAAGCCCCCTGTCAATGATCGCAAACGCTTCCCGCATTTGCTGCTCGTTGATACACAGCGGAGGATTAGTGAAGAAGGTATTCCACCGAACGAAGGTGTAGAGCCCGTTCTCCCGGAAGAACTTGCCGAGCGCAACCATCTCATCCGAGGTGCCATTGAAAGGAGCCATGGGCTGCCGCGTCGTGCGGTCCCGGATCAGTTCGACAATGCCGAACAGTCCAATCGAGCGTACCGCGCCCACCAACCGGTGTTTTGCCTGCAACTCCGAGCCCAGCGTTTTCATGATCGCGCCCATCTTGCGCGAATTCTCGATCAGATGATCTTCCTCATAAACGCGAATAGTAGCCAGCGCCGTAGCGCATCCCATCGGATGACTGTTATAAGTAAGTCCTCCATAGAACACCTTGTCGTCGAAGTGCCGAGCAATATGTGGCCGCATACCGACAGCCCCCAGAGGAATATAACTAGAAGTAAGCCCCTTCGCCATGCAAAGTAAGTCAGGAACAACCTTCCAATGATCGACCGCGAACCACTCGCCCGTGCGGCCAAAGCCCGACATCACTTCGTCGGCGATCATCAGAATCCCATACTTGTCGCACAGTTTCCGCAGGCCTTCCAGATATCCATCCGGCGGTACCAGAATGCCGTTCGTCCCGGTCACTGGCTCCAGAATGAAAGCTGCAATCGTGTTCGGGCCTTCCAGTTGAATGGTTTCGTCGATCATGGCCAGCGAAGTTTCCGCCGACTCCCATCCGCGTTCGATGCCGTGATAAGGATCGAGCACGTGCACCACGCCCGGAAGTCCCGGCTCAACCGCCCATCGGCGAGGATCGCCCGTAAGGCTGATGGCCCCGGCCGTCGCGCCGTGATACGAGCGGTAGCGCGCGATGATCTTGTGGCGCCCGGTGAAGAAGCGCGCGATCTTGATGGCGTTCTCGTTGGCGTCCGCGCCGCCGTTCGTAAAGAAGAACGTGTCAATGTCGCCCGGAGTGATCTCCGCCAGCTTAGCCCCCAGCCGCGCCCGCACTTCGGTCGTCATGAATGGATTGGCGTAAGCCAGCGCCGCTGCCTGCTCGGTTATCGCCCGGATGACGCGCTCATCGCCGTGTCCAATGTTCACCGACATCAACTGGCTGTTGAAGTCGATGAAGCGCTTCCCTTCGGGCGTCCAGAAATAAATGCCCTTGGCACGCGCCACCGGGATGGGATCGACCTTCGATTGTGCCGACCACTCAAACAGAGTGTGTTTCTTGCTAAGATCGACCATCTCTTGGCCGGTCATGGCAGGAACTGCGGTGGAAGTGTTCATAAGATTACCCGGACTAACTCAGAACCTGCTCAGAACTTGCGCGATTGCTCCTTCGCCCAGCGCTCGACGACGACTTTCTTTTCGGTGTAGAACTCGATCGCATCGCGTCCCTGTCCGTGCATGATGCCGAAGAAACTGTCTTTCCATCCGCTGAAAGGGAAGTATGCCATGGGCGCCGCCACGCCAACGTTAATTCCAATATTCCCCGCCGGAGTTTCATAGCGGAAGCGCCGCGCCGCCGACCCGCTCGAGGTAAACAGCGATGCCTGGTTGCCATACGGACTGCGGGCCACCAGGTCCATGGCCTCGTCCATGTTGCTGGCATGAACCAGGCTCAGCACCGGACCGAAGATTTCCGTGTTCGTCAGTTCACTGCTCGCAGGCACGCCGTCAAGCACGGTGGGCTTCACGAAATTTCCGGCTTCATATTTCGCGATCTTCGGATTGCGCCCGTCGATCACGATCTTCGCCCCGTCCCGCGCGCCGGCGCCAATCAAATTCTGCACCCGTTCTTTGCTTTGCCGCGTGATCACCGGCCCCATCTGCACACCTTCGTCGAGTCCATTGCCAACGCGCAGGTTCGCCGCCGCGTCGGTAATCGAGTCGCGAAACGTTTTTTGCGCGTCGCCCACCGTCACCGCGACCGAGACGGCAAGGCAACGCTGTCCCGCGCATCCAAAAGCGCTGTCGGAAATGATCTGCGTCGTCATCTGCATGTCGGCGTCGGGCAGCACGATGACATAGTTCTTCGCGCCGCCCTGGCATTGCGCGCGCTTGCCATTCGCGCCCGCGCGAGCATAAATGTAGCGAGCAACCGCCGTCGAGCCGACGAAGCTGATGGCCCGCACCGCCGGATGATCGAGCAGCGTATCGACGGCAGCCTTACTGCCGTTGACCAGATTCACCACGCCTTTCGGAATGCCCGTCTTCTCCAGCAGTTCGAAGGCGAGCTTCATGGTGAGCGGCACGCGCTCCGAGGGCTTTACGATCAGCGTATTCCCGCAGGCGATCGCATAAGGCAGAAACCAGAACGGGATCATGCCCGGAAAATTAAAAGGCGTGATCGCCGCCACGACGCCCAGCGGCTGCCGAATCATGGTCTCGTCGATGCCGCGCGCCACATCCTCCAGGTTGTAGCCTTGCATCATCATGGGGATGCCGCAGGCGACCTCGACGTTCTCGATGGCGCGTCGCATTTCCGCCTTCGCTTCCGCGAACGTCTTGCCATTTTCCTGCGTGATGATGCGCCCGAAATCGTCGAGGCGCTCTTCCAGCAGCATCTTCAGCTTGAACAGCGGCTGGATGCGGTCTTCAGCAGGAGTGCGCCGCCATTCCGGATAGGCCGCCTGCGCCGCATCAATCGCGCGCGTAACCTCCGCGGCATCGGAAACCGGAACGCGGCCAAGCACCTCAGCCGTCGCGGGATTGACGACGTCCAGCCATTCGGTGGCGTGTGATTCGATCCACTCGCCGTTAATGAATTGAGGGATTTTGTTGGCGGGCGGTGCGGCTGCGGTCATATTGATAATTACCTTTCGCGATCACGAATAAAACGTGCAAGGACAGCCGAGGGCGCCTGTCCCTACGTAAGCTGTGCGGTCAACGCGCCTTTCTTTTCCGCAGCATGCGCCAGCGCAGCTTCGAGCACATCCAGCCCTTCATCCATCTGCGCGTCGGTGATGACCAGCGGCACAAGCAGGCGAATCACGTTGCTGTAAGAACCGGCGGTGATCGTCACCAGGCCATGCTCGTAACAGTATTGTGACACTTGTTTGGTCTCCTCCTCCGCGGGCTGGCGGGTTGTCTTTGAGCGAACCAGTTCAATCGCCTGCATGGCGCCAAGTCCACGGACATCGCCAACCAGTTCCCACCGCTCCTGCCACTTCGCCGCGCGCTTGCGAAAACGTTCGCCCAGCAAGTTGGCGCGCGCGCAGAGGTTTTCTTTTTCGATGATGTCAAGCACGGCCAGCGCCGCCTCGCAGGCCAGAGGATTGCCCGCAAACGTGCCGCCCAGCTGGCCGGAGCCGGGTGCATCCATGATCTCGGTGCGGCCCGTGACCGCGCCCAGCGGCAGGCCGCCAGTCAGCGATTTGGCCATCGTGACCAGATCGGGTTCCAATCCCAGCCGCTCGCAGGCAAACATCGCGCCGGTGCGAGCGAATCCAGTCTGCACTTCGTCAGCGATCAGCAGAATCCCGTGCTTGCGGCAGATTCCGCCGAGCGTTGGATAAAACTCCGCCGGCGGCGTAACGAATCCACCTTCCCCCAAAATCGGCTCGACGATCACCGCCGCAACCGATTCCGCCGCCACCACCCGCTTGAACGTATCTTCAATGTGCCGCGCGCAATACACGTCGCAAGACGGATACTTCATCGAGTACGAGCAGCGGAAGCAATATGCATAAGGAATGCGATAAACCTCGCTCGGGAACGGCTCGAATCCCGCCTTATAAGGATGCGTCTTACTGGTCGCGGCCATCGCCATATAAGTGCGGCCGTGAAACGCGTCCTCGAAGCAAATGATCGCTTGCCGCTTCGTGTAGCAGCGCGCGATCTTGATGGCATTCTCCACAGCTTCCGCGCCCGTGTTAACGAGTATGGTTTTCTTCGGTCCTTTGCCCGGCACGAGCGCGTTCAGCTTCTCGCAAACGGCGATGTAGCTTTCGTAAGGCAGTACGTTGAAGCTGGTGTGCAGGAAGCGATCAAGTTGGCGCCGCACGGCCTCGACCACAGCCGGCGCGCGATGTCCGGTGTTGACGCAGCCGATGCCGCCGGCAAAATCAATCAGCCGGTTGCCGTCAACATCTTCAACGACCGCTCCCTCAGCTTTCTCAACGAAGACCGGCGTGGCGTGAAAAGCCGCCTGCACAACAGCAGCATTGCGTCGTTTCATCAAAGCCCGCGAGCAAGGTCCGGGAATAGGTGTGCGCAGTTGAATGGTAGACATAAGTCAGTTCTCAGCTGTCAGGTCTCAGTTAGTGTCCGCCAGAGCCGAGGTCGGTCTTGCTGGCAACTGACCACTGGCCACTGGCAACTGCTTCTCAATACCAGCCGATCGGAGCTTCGTTCAGATTGATATACACCTGCTTAGTCTCAAGATATTCTTCGATGCCCCACGGCCCCAGTTCACGGCCAAAGCCCGACTGCTTGTAGCCGCCCCAGGGCGCTTCTACATAAGTCGGCTGCATGTGGTTCACCCACACGATGCCCGCGCGCAGCGCCTTCACCGCGCGCATGGCTTTGAAAATATCACGCGTCCAGACGGCAGCGGCCAGCCCGTAGGGCGTGTCGTTCGCGATCTTCAGCGCGTCTTTTTCGTCGTCGAACGGAATCACGGCCGCGACCGGCCCGAAGATTTCTTCCCGCGCGATGCGAGCGTTGTTATCGACGTTATAGAAAATAGTAGGCTGCACATAGTAACCCTTGGCAAACTTGTCCGCGCGCCCGCCGCCGGCGGCAAGTTTGGCTTCTTTCTTGCCGATCTCGAGATACGAGCAAACGCGGTCGTACTGTTCTTTCGAGACCAGCGATCCCATCTTAGTCTCGCGCTCGAGTGGTGGACCGATCTTGATCTTCTTCGCCTTCTCGGCCATGGCTTCAACAAACTTGTTGTAAATCGATTTCTGCACCAGGATGCGGCTGCCGGCCGAGCAGACTTCTCCCTGATTGATGAAGACGCCGAACAGCGCACCATCGATGGCGGCTTCAAAGTCGGCATCGGCAAAAAAGATGTTAGGCGACTTGCCGCCCAGTTCAAGTGTCACGCGCTTCACGGTATCGGCGGCTTCCTTAACAATGATCTTGCCAACAGCGGCCGAGCCGGTAAAAGCGATTTTGTTCACGTCCGGGTGCTTGACCAAAGGCGAGCCGCAGCTTTCGCCGAAACCGGTAATCACATTCACGACGCCCTTCGGCAGACCGACTTCCTCGAACCACTTCGCCAGTTCAAGCGCGGTGAGCGGCGTTTGCTCGGCGGGCTTGAGCACGCAGGTGCAACCCGCAGCCAGTGCCGGAGCCAGTTTCCACGCCGCCATCATCAATGGATAATTCCAGGGAATGATCTGCCCGGCAACGCCCATCGGTTCTTTCAGCGAGAGGCTCATCGCGTTGTCGGGAACGGGATTTACATAGCCGACGACTTTCGTGGCCAGCCCGCCATAGTATTCGAAGCACGTAGCCACGTCGGTGATGTCGAACTCCGCTTCAACAATCGGCTTGCCCGAGTTACGGCATTCTAGTTCGGCGAGCATGGGCAGGTTCTGGCGCACCTTCTCAGCCAGTCGGAAGAGAACGCGTCCACGCTCCTGCGCTGTGGTGGTCGGCCACGGACCTCCCTCAAACGCGCCCTTGGCAGCCGCGACCGCGCGGGTAACGTCGTCCGCGTTGGCGTCGGGAACCTGTGCAATGACCTCTTCGGTCGAGGGATCGTACACGGGGAAGGTCTTGGCCGACTTACTCGCGACCCACTCGCCATTGATCAGCATCGAATAACTCTTGATGTCAGTTGTAACTCCACCGGGCATAAGTCCTCCACGAATCAGACTGCTTCTATTCAATCACGGCGCCCTGCGGATCTTTCAGCCGTCCGTACACAAAAAAGAAGAATGCGGCCAGCGCCAGAAAAAACAGCGTAAAGCCGAACATCTTCGCTTCATACCGCCAGACTGAAGTGATCTGCTTGGCCGGAAAGAACGCCAATGCGATTCCAAGCGCCGTCGTCACGAAGCCGCAGACTCCGGAAACAATCAGCGTGCCGCGGCCATAGCGCGCGCCCGCCAGGTCGCCACCGAAAGCAAACTTCAGCAGTGCCGCAAACACATACAGAAACGGCACCAGTTGCAGAACCACCGCCAGCGAAAGCATGGTCTGGAAAGTTTCCTGTACGCCGCCCGAGGCATAAAAATTGATGACGATCAATACCAGCGATACGACCGCCTGCACGATCAGCGCCGCCGCGGGCGTCCTGTATTTGGGGTGAACTTTGCCCAGCCACGCGGGCATGTACGAATCCAGCCCGGCGACGAACGGAATGCGCGCCGAACCGCCCATCCATGCCGAGCCAATCCCCGCAATCGAGATACTCAGCATCACTGCGAACGGGGTGATAATCCACGCCACGCCAACCTTGCCGGCCATATGACTGACCGCCTGCACAATTCCCTGCAGCACGCTGATGTCGTTCTTGCCCACCGCGACCAGCAGCGTCAGCGTCGCTCCGATGTACAGAAGCCCGGAAATCATGCCGCCCCATGCCACCGCGCCCGGCAATGTTTTCTGCGGATCCCGGAT
>PLHP01000205.1:17610-19374 GCA_003138955.1 Acidobacteriaceae bacterium
CCCAGATTATTCAGCCACTTCCCAACTCCCAGCCCAACAATGTTGACGACCGTAAGCAGCGCCAGTAGCGCCAGGGAAGCGGACATGGCAAAATTCTTGTTGTCGGCAAGTGCCGCGTGTCCCGGCCCCATCGCAAACACCGTTACGCCCACGAAATACAGCATCACCGTCGGCACGTACAGCATGTTATTAGTCCAGTAACACCAGCCGGAGAGAAAGCCGTGGAAGTCGCCGAACACTTCTTTTGCCCATAAGTAGACGCCGCCTTCCCCGGGGTAGCGATGCGCGAGTTCGATCACCGCGATCCCTTGCGGCCAGAAAAACATAAGCAGCGAGATGATCCAAAGCCAGACTGTCACGCCTCCGTTGGCAGCGATGCTCGGAACGACGTTGAGGTTGAATACAGCAACCACAAACAGCAACACCAGGTCAAAGCGTCCAAGGACGCGCTTCAGGTGCGGCTGGTTAGGATCGTCGTTAGCCATTTGAAGAAATCGCGTGATCGGATGATCGGATCATAGGGTGATCGGGCCATCGGGCAATCGGTTTCAGATGGCCCGATGACCCGATGGCAAGATGACCCGATCCAACTTAGTGTGCTGCTACGGCTCCCAACCGCTCGTGTTGCGCGGCGGCGAGAGACTCGGCCACGTCGGCAAATGCCCCCAGGTGTTTGTCGATGTCGGCCTCGGTGTGCTGCACGGAAATCGTCCACTGCTCGTCCCACCAGTAAGGCTGGCACATCACGCCGCGATTCACCATGCCGAACCAGTAATGCCGCCACAGGTCGACGTCAATCGCCAGCCAGTCGCGGTAGTTGCGGACCTCCTTCGGATACAACATCAGCACCCCATTCGCCCCCGCGCTCGCAACGTAACCCTGCAAGCCAACCTTCGCGACGATCTTCCTGTATCCGTCCACCAACTTATTGCTGAGTTTTTCGACGTGCGCGTAGTTAGCCCGAGTAAGCACTTCCCGAAAAGTTGCCAGGCCAGCCGCCATGGAGATCGGATTCGTGTTATAAGTGCCGCCGTGGAAAACCTTGTGGTCCGAGATCAAACTCATAACCCGCTTGTGCGTGCCGAAAGCCGCCAGCGGAAATCCACCGCCAATCGACTTCGCCAGGCAGATCATATCGGGCCTCACGCCGAAGTATTCCGTAGCTCCTCCCCANNTGTCGCAGAGCGTCCGCAGGCCTTCCAGAAATCCTTTCTGCGGCATGCAGATGCCAACGTTCATCATGATCGGCTCCAGGATGATGGCCGCAACCTCATTCGGATTCTCTTTGAACCGGCGCTCCACCGTTTCCAAATCATTGAACGTAGCAATCAGCACGTTCGCGATACTCCCCTTCGGCACGCCTGCTCCAGCCGGCACAGGCTTCGGATTCTTGATGTCGCCGAGATCGTCGCCGGGCGGGTGCGGCTTCACGCTGACCAGCGCCGCATCATGCAAGCCGTGGTAACCGCCTTCGAACTTGATGATCTTGTCGCGTCCCGTAGCGGCGCGCGCCAGGCGAATCGTATGCAAGGTGGCTTCTGTGCCGCTGTTGCCGAAGCGGCACATCTCCACGGGAAAGCGCGTGCAGATTTCTTCCGCCAGTTCCCACTCCATGTTGTGCGGCATGCCGTACGCGGTGCCCTTGTGCAGGCGGCCTTCAACCGCCTTGATCACCGCCGGATGCGAATGGCCCGCCATGAGCGTGCCGAAACATAGATTGTGGTCGAGGTATTCGTTGCCGTCGAGATCGCGGAACTTGCTGCC
>PLHP01000243.1 GCA_003138955.1 Acidobacteriaceae bacterium
CAGATCGTATCCCGGGCGGTCCAGCGCGCGGCTGCCGATATGCACGATCGATGCATCGGGAAGGACCACCTCGAGAGCCAGCACGTGGGTAGTGGTGAATCCGTATTTCAGACAATGCGCGCCGCCCGAGTTCTCCGCAACATTCCCGCCGATTGTGCACACCGACTGCGACGAAGGATCGGGGGCGAAGAAGTAACCATGCGAAGCAACGCGTTGCGTAACATCCGAGTTGACGACGCCCGGCTCCACCACCACACGCGCGTTGGGCAGATCCACTTCCAGGATGCGGTTCATGCGAGCCAAGCTGATGAGCACGCCAGTTTCCACCGGCAGGGCTCCGCCGCTGAGTCCCGTGCCCGAGCCTCGAGCTACAAAAGGAATCTTTTCACGCTGACAGATACGCACAATCGCCTGAACGTCCGCGCTTGAAGTGGGCAGCAGAACTGCCTGAGGCAAGACGCGGAGGTTCGTCAGCCCATCGCATTCATAGGTGTGGAGTTCGGAGGCTTCGGTGATCAAACCCTTGCCAACGATCGCGCGGAACTGGCCGAGGATATGCGCTTCCATGGGGGCTCTCCTCGCCAAGCGGTTATGAGCCTGGTGGGCACTTTCAAGAGGATACAAAGATCGACTGGAATCTTATACCAAGATGCCGATTTAGTGGAGTAAAGTTTCCGATAGCCCTTTGCCTTTATGTCCGAGATGTGCACGAACAAGTCCCGCCGGGGCCATCCTCGCTCGTGATGAAGCCATGAGCCCTTCTGCTCGCTGCACCACTTTGCTCTGTCTCTTGCTCTGCCGTTGCTGCTCATCTGGGAGCTACCTCGCCTTCATTTGGTGTACACTTCCATAGATTTTCCTCTGATTTTCCGCAGATAGCCGAGAGGCATCACCATGGACACTACTTTCAATCCAAGTACAGCGAACGCAAAAAAGCAGGGACACGCCGCCTGGTTTACGGAGTTATCGCCGCCAGAGCGAAGCACCTTTATCGCTACCTTTGGCGGTTGGGCGCTCGACGGCATGGACGTGATGGTGTACAGCTTTGTCATCCCAAGCTTGATCGCGGCATGGCACATCACCAAGGGTGAAGCAGGTATGCTGGGAACGGCGGCATTGCTGATCTCCGCCGTGGGCGGCTGGCTTGCGGGACTACTGGCGGATCGCTTCGGACGTGCTCGAGTCTTGCAGTGGACCATCCTCTGGTTCGCGCTGTTCACCTTCCTGAGCGGATTCACCAACAACTTTTGGCAATTGCTCATTACTCGCGGCTGTCAGGGCTTGGGCTTCGGCGGGGAGTGGGCCGTCGGCTCGGTGCTGATGGGCGAGACGATTCGCGCCGAGCACCGNNTTGGTCTTCTACATTCGGCGCCACGTTCCCGAGCCCCAGGTTTACACCCGGACGCGCCAAAAGCTCGCCGCCGGCGGCGACAAGCCTCATTTCCTCGAGATCTTTTCTCCGACGATTTTGAAGATCACTCTGTTGACATCGCTATTGGGGGTGGGCGTCCAGGGCGGCTACTACGCGATCACAACCTGGCTGCCAACATATTTGAAGACCGTGCGGCATCTTTCGGTCCTGAATACGGGCACGTATATGATCGTCATTATTGCCGGATCCTTCTGCGGCTACCTGACCGGGGCCTACCTTGCCGACGGCATCGGACGCAAGAAGGCCCTGATTCTTTTCGCCGCCTGCTGTGCCTTGGCGGTCACCGCTTATACCTATTTGCCAATCAGCAACGGAATCGTGATGCTGCTGCTCGGTTTTCCACTCGGGTTCTTCACCTCCGGCTCCTTCAGCCCGGTCGGCGCGTTCTTCACCGAGCTGTTTCCCAGCCGCCTGCGTGGCTCGGGTCAGGGCTTCTCTTATAATCTGGGCCGTGGGATTGGCGCCCTGTTCCCGACGCTGGTCGGCTTTCTCAGCGCGCGACTCTCGCTGGGCAAAGCGATTGCCATCTTCGCGGTATCAGCTTATGTCGTCATGATCCTGGCAGTACTGCTGCTCCCCGAGACCAAGGGCAAAGAACTGCGAGTCTATGAATAGCACCGAAGGCGAGGCGGCAATCCCAGTTTGCGCGGCTCCTAACCCCGACCCCGGCAGCCCGAAGGTCGCCGTTCCACCCAACGCATGGGATTGTCACGCGCACATCTTCGGTCCGGCGGAGCAGTACCCTTTTATTCCGGGACGCAGCTACACGCCGCCACCAGCGAGCATTCAGTCATACCAACGGATGTTGAGCGCCCTCGGACTGGAGCGAGCCGTAATCGTCCAGCCGAGCGTTTATGGTACAGACAACCGTTGCACGTACGACGCAGTGGCCGCTTCTGGGGGCAGGTGGCGCGGTATTGCGGTAGTGGACCCCAGCGCGAATACGCACGAGCTGCGGCGTTTGCAGGACGCGGGATTCCGCGGCGTGCGAATCAACCTCCTGTTCAAAGGCGGCTTGGCGATGGAGATTCTGGAGCAGGTCGCCCGGCTGATTGCGCCGCTCGGCTGGCACTTGCAGTTGCTCATCGATGGCCGCGACCTGGCGGAATTGGCGCCGCGACTTCGACGTCTGCCGGTCCGCTTCGTCATCGATCACATGGGACACATGCCTGCGCAACTGGGGCTGGCGCATCCGGGATTTACGGCCCTGCTTGCACTTATACGCGAAGGCAGCTGCTGGGTGAAGCTCTCCGGCGCGTATCGTATCTCCACCCAACCTTACCCGTATGAGGATGCCGCTCCGATTGCGAAGGCGCTGGTCGAGGCCGCGCCAGAGCGCATGGTATGGGGAAGCGACTGGCCGCATCCCTCGTTCCAAGGCGCGATGCCGGTCGATGCCACGCTCCTCGATTTGCTGGCGAGCTGGGTTCCAGATTCGCGGACAAGGCAGCGCATTCTCACAACGAATCCCGCGGAGCTGTATGATTTTACGGGCTGACGCCGGAGAGCAAGAGGATAAGAACGAACCTCCCAGGGCACAGAGGAGCGCGTCATTTCCTGAGTAATTCGGCTTCCCGGCTCGAAATCTTGCCCACCCAGCAACAGAGAAGATCGCGAAGCGTCGCAAATATACAGCCGCTACCAATCCGCCACCCGATGCCTAAAGCTGGAGGCCGCTCCAAGCCCATTCATAACCGCGCCTCCAATCAGAACTGCACGCCCCACATTGTCACGATGTCTCCGGTGCAACATATAAGCGGTGGCTACTTCGGCGCCGAACAACGCCGCTGTAGCCGTAAGCTGAACTGGAATCGTCTGCACAAACGGACGCGCCATTGGGTTGTATTCTTCGCCACCACCGTCTATGTTCCGGCGCGTTATGTAGCTGTCGGTAGCCTTTGCGGCTCCGTCGAGCGCGACCAGCGCTATTGTGCCCCGCGTCCAGAAGCGTGAAGCGGCCAGATCTCCTTGGGTTACGTAAGGATGCACCGCAAAAGCGTAATGTGCCTCTTGAGCGCGGAGGGTGCCGACCATCACCGCCAGCATGATAATCACCATGAGCATTTTCATTGCAAGAGCGGGTCGCGCACACCGGCCCTCCCATGCTCATCGGAATAAAAATAAAAGTCTTGAAGATTAATCGAATCTAAGAAACGGGGGAGGCTTCAAAAAGTTGAGTTGCGATGGAGATTTATATTCGTGCGAATTTGCTGAGTGAGAATGCCCGGCCCGCCGCTTGGGTGGCGGCTGTGTGGGGTCGTGGGGTGAGGCCGGGCAATTCTGTGCTTCCCCTTAATTGCAGATGTATATCTTTTACCGCATAAGGCCTTATCCTGCCTGTGACCGCAATCACCATTCTGCGTGATTGGGATACATCAGACTGTGATGTACGTCACTGCCAAGACGGACATACGGGCTAAGATAAGGGCTGTTCCAGAAAATATCACAGGAGAAGCACTCATGGCCTATGTAATCACCGACAACTGTATCAAAGACGAGCTTTGCGTCGACGTCTGCCCGACCGACTGCATTCACCCCAAGAAAGACGAGCCGCAGTTTGAGGCGGCGACACAGGTTTATGTCGACCCTGCTGGTTGCATCGATTGCGGCGCCTGCGTTCCGGTTTGCACCTCGGACTCAATCTTCGTGGCAGAGGAACTGCCGGAGGACAAGAAGGAGTTTCTGGAAAAGAATGCCGCGTATTACGCGACATAGCCGTGCCGGGAGTGCCCGCGTGGCGCGGGCACTCCCTTCGATTTCGCTCAGGGCAGGCTCTGGCCGCGTGCGGGTAGCTGCATTTGCTCGCGGGGGGAACAAACGTCGCCGGCTGTCCAAAAGCGGACGAAGCTCGGTAAGGGCATCGCTTCAGCCGCGCCGCACCAGACCTTCGATTCGAAACCCAAGGGGAAAATTCGAGGTTGCTGGACAATCTGCCTGCGCTAACGCTTTGTGCGCACCGCAAAAACTTCCGTCTTCGCTCTGCTGAAGGCGAAGTGCAACGTCCATTCCCGGGTGCCGGACTCATCGGATTGTCCCGGAGAAAACTTCCAACCCCGGGCAGCTTCGAGTGCGGCACGCGAAAAATACTTGCTCGGCCCGGCCGATTCGAGCGTCGCCTTGGCCACGTTGCCTGCGGCATCCACTTCGACTTTTACTCGAACTTTGACCTTGCCTTGAATCGTGCGGAGCGCGCTCGGCGAAACCTGCGGCATCACCCGCTGCGCAACTCCGCTCTGATGGTCAGTGTTGGCAATGTCAGTTTTGGTAACATTTTCCTCGCCGCCTGCCTGTGGCATCGCCGCTCCAGTTCTGGTATGGCCGACCTTTGCAGCTTCCGGCGCAACGGGCTTCGGCTCTGACTTCGGCAGTGCCAGGGCCGGCGCGGACTGTGAGTTCTCCTGGGCCGCACCGTGCTGAGCTTGTGTCGATTGTACTTCCGCCGAAGGGCCCGACCGTTTCGGTCTCGCGATCAAGAAAAAGGCAACCGCAAGCACCGCCACCAACCCCAAAGCGTAGGGCCATTTTGCAGATGCTTTCTGCTGACCCAAGTTCTGCCGACCCACGATCGCTGGCGCAGAAGCCATCTTTTCAGTCTGGGCCGAAGTCGGCACCGGCGGCTGCGCTCCCAAGTGATCGCTGATCTCCGCAATCGTCCATCGCTTCCCCGGATCAACTTGCAAGCAG
>PLHP01000245.1 GCA_003138955.1 Acidobacteriaceae bacterium
AGTTGTGACGCACTACACTAGATGGCATAATTACTGCGAGTGCCGCCTTGAAGATTCTGACGGGCAAAATACATATTCGGCTATTGCAGGCAGTTAGCTTATTTCTTGTTACGGCCACAGGAGTTTTGGCAGCGACTGGCGAGCCTATCTCGCTGTGGGAGTTTGACCTAGATAAAGTCGGCTATGCAACGGGGAGCGGTAAGAACCGGGGTCGTGGCTCAGCATTCGACGAACCGCTCTTTTTCCTAGATGACAAAACGATCGCGGTTACCTATCCAGTAGTCAACAGCCGTATCGGCTTGACGACAATGGGAAGCCCTGGGGGAAAGTATGTTTTTGCGACAGTTTTGCTAGACGTCGGCTCCGGAGAGGTCCGGAAACAGGGTACTTGGGGAAATGTCTTGGATGCCTTCGGTATCGCTCCCGTCTCGGATTCTCGATCTGTCGTGCTAGACCGTATTGGTATAGGTCTGTACGACAAATCCTTTAGCCGGTTGGCCCAAATCCCCCATCAGCCGGATACCGTGGCTACGGATGGCCCGCCGCGTTCACCACAAAGCCGCAAATTGTTTCCAGACGTGAACCACGATTATCGCTTCCTAAAGCCCTCGTTAAGCGGCAACACCGTCGTTGTAGTCCACACGGGGGGATTTACCGCAATTGTGCATGTTTTCGATAGTGCAAAACTCGATCAAGTAAGTGAATTCAAGCAGCAATCGGCATTCTATGAGTCAAGCGACGCTTCAGATACCGCATTCGTATTCAGGCGATGGAAGTCCGACCTTCCTGCCAGAGCGCTGCTACAAATGGTCTCTTTTCGCAACGAAGCGAATCCGACTTCCACTGCAGATGACCTGGGGGGGTGCGGTGAGCCGAGGTTTATATCAGAGCATTTGCTGCTGATGACTGGTTATTGCTCGCAATTATTGCTACTGAATGACAAAGCGCAACACGTTGCTGCAAAGGACTTAGACGGGTTCTGGGCTGCTAATCCGAGTCCATCGCGAGACGGTGGCCGGTTTGTGGTCGACTTGTTCAAGGTCAAGGCCAGCAACCCGTGGTTAGATCGTCCGCCTAAACTCACCGATAGCCACCTGGTCGTCTATGATACCGCCCGGCTTGAACCAATCTTTGTCCTATGGCCTCCTCCAGGCCCGATTACATACCGTGGTAGCTATGCACTCTCGCCCGACGGTAAGCTATTAGCAGTGCTGCATGACAACCGCATCATGCTGTACCAGCTAATGGATCAAGTAGCGCAGCATGGCAAGCCTGCTGCTCACTAACGGGCGGGTTGGGCCGGCCTATCGCAATCATTTGAACTCACGAGGGTGCCTCGTCCAAGCTTTGCTTGGGCGGGGCCGTTGACCTTTTTCATCANNACTTCTCGCGCTTTTCGAGAAGGGGCCCACCAAAACGCCGACACCAAGTTGCACCACCTGAGGGCTGACGGCTGAGGGCTGACGGCTTTCTTTTTCATCACATTTTTCTCGTACGCTCATCACAGACTTGCACACCAATCGGTGCGAACATACCTCGACAGTGCACCATCGAGAACTGCGCCAGTCTCCAGAGACGAACGCGTTTCCGGCCTCAAACTTTTCACGTGCTCTTTGACAACAAATGTCCGAAAAATGGCCCCAGTCAGCACACCCGCAAGTGCACGCCAAACAGCAAAATTCAATGCTAAGTCCCATCTTTGTAACACGTTACATGTAACTACCTTACTATCATCGACTTAACTCATTTTAGGGGGGAGGGGGGGTACCCCCCACATTTTCCGAATTCTTACCCGCCGGTTGGCCTACATTCGTTGAGCGTGGCCCCTTTAGGGGCTGGGGCGCGAAGTTAGACTTTTTCCGCAAGCTGTTAAGGCGTGCCCAAAGTGCGATGTTCTGAATGCGCCTTTAGGCGCTGGGGTACGCGCGTGACTCGGTTTTTGGGTGCGCGGCCATGCCGGTGGTAGACTGCGCCTATGGCCGCTAAAAAGAGAACCAAGAAGAAGCCCACAAAGTTGAAGAAAACTGCCGCGAAGAAGGGGCGGGTGAAAAAGACGGTCAGAAAGAAACTGGCTAAGAAGACGGCGCCCCCGAAAAAGAGGCTAGAAAAGAAAAAGCCCGCTTTGAAAAAGGCGGCGGTGAAAACGAAAGCCCCCGGAAAGAAGACAGCCGGCGCGAAGGCTGCGGGTACCATCAGGAAACGGGCTCCCGGAAAAAGTCAGAGCTTGGATACTGCCGCATTTGAACTACAGGGATTCCGATCGGAGTCGGCGGGGCAATCGGGAGATCTGCAGGGATTATCCAACGTCGAAGCTGCGGACTCGGAGAGTGTGGACGAGTTAATCGAGGAAGGAAACGCGTTCGAGGCCGGCGTTGTGGCTGGTGTGGAGAGCGCTGGGGACACCGACGAGAAGGAAGTTCACACCCACGAGGTGCCCGAAGACGACGTGCCCGGCGAATACCTGGATAAAGAGTAACAAGATTAACGGCCCGGTAGTGGATGCGGAAGCGGGTCTTTGCGTTCTGCGAATGCCGCCAGCGCATCGTGCAGGCGGTCGAAAATCCGCTCCGGGCCTATGACCCCAGTCAAGAAGTGCCGGTCCAGGTCTGCTTTCAGAGACAGAGACACGCGTGCGAGCGCCAACACGACGCCGCAGTGGACCAGTTCCTGCTGAAGTTGTCGCACCATCCGGGCCGCCGTGTAATCCACATTCGTGATCGCTTCGGCATCGACGACCAGCCAGCGCGTGGGCGAAGGAGCTGGCCCAACCAAGCCGCGAATCTCCTCCGCAAACTGGCTGGCATTGGCGTAGAAGAGCGCTGCTCCGAAGCGATACATCACCAACCCCGGCTCCGTTGCCGCGCCGGGAACGGCCGGGACCAACTGCCAGGCATCGCCTTTGCTTACGACGAAGACTCCGGTATGAGGACGATAGCTGTGCCGCACAACCCGGAGCAACGACAGCACCATGGCCAGCACGATGCCTTGTTCAACGCCCACCAGCACCACGACGGCCGCAGTAAACAAGGCCAGAGCGTATTCTCCGGGACTTTCGCGCCGAATCTCGCGCAAGCCGCGCACGTCGATGAGACGGACAGCAATGAAAAATACGATGGCGCCCAGCACGCAACGTGGCAGGTATTGCAGAGGCTTGGTTAGAAAGAGCAGGACGAACGCAACCGCTATTGCGGTGGCCACCTGGGCAAGCTGGCTCTGACCGCCGGAGCTTTCGACCATCGCGGTTTGAGTAGGGCTTCCGTCCACCACAAACGTCCCGCTCAGCGCTGCCGCGGCGTTAGCCGCAGACAGACCGACCAGGTCTGCGCTTTCGTCAAGGCGCTGATGGTGGTGCCCCGCATAGAAACGTGCGGTAGCCGCGCTCTGGGCAAGGATCATCACAAAGCAGGAACCGGACACGCCGAGCAGCGGCACGATGTCCTTCCAGTGCACATCCGGCAATCCTAGATGCGGAAGCCCGCCAACAACCGGCCCGACGATGGTGATGCCGTGCCCTGCGAAATCCCAAGCTGCACTCACGGCGATTGCGCCGGCGACCGCGATCAGCGTGCCGGGCACCTTGGGAGCAAACCGGTTGAAGGCAAACACGCCTGTCACAACTACCGCCGAGATAACCACGGTCAGCAGGTGGACCTGGGGCAGACTACGGAAGACCTCGAAGAGCTGTCCAACCGTCCGGTTGGAGTGCACTTCCAGGCCGACCATCCCGCCCAGCACGGCGATGCCCACCTGAAATCCAACTCCGGTGAGAAACCCTGTCAGCACGGTCTGCGACAAGAAGTCGGCCAGGAAGCCGAGCTTGAGGATTCGGGCCAGCAGCAGAAATCCGGCGGTGAGCAGAGCGACCGTCGATGCCAGCGCCACATATCTCGCGCTTGCGGCGGGGGCCATGCCCTCGAGCTTCCCGGCAAGAATGGCCGCAGTCGCCGAATCGGCAGAGACCACCAGATAGCGCGAGGAACCGAAGACCGCAAATGCCAGCAGCGGGAGCAACACCGTGTAAAAGCCCGTGACGACTGGCATTCCGGCAATCTTGGTGTAGCCCAGCGCCTGCGGGATGTTCATCGCCGCCAGTTGGAATCCGGCCAGGGCATCGCGAGCCGCTCCCGCGCGAGTAACCGGCCTTATGCCTTGAAACAGACGGAGCCAGCCGCCACTCCGCGTCTGCGGTGCGCGTTGGCCGGATTGCAGGCGATCTGGTCCGGGCGGTGGTGTAGGTTGTACGCTCATGGTCACCGCAAACCTCTTGCGTGCGCGCAAGGCTGGGTGCTGGGGATGACGCCCGCGGTCGCATTCGATCTACTTCTTTTTCGCGGGCAAATATTTCTTCTCTACAGAGGCCACCACCACGTAGTTTGGGTCCACCATTTCGTTGAGATGAATCCTCGCGACTTGCGATAGCAGCTCATAAGCATCCAGTTCCGACAAACCGTAGTCCTTGTGGATCCAGTGCACCAGTTCGGTAAAAGCGATGCGCACGGCATCATCCAGGGGACGATAGGCGCCCACGGTCATGATGGCGTCGTCGTTCTCGAACTGGGGCCAGGCGATGGTGCGGCCTTTGATCACGCTCAACTGCACCCGTGCCTTCAGCGGGACCTCGATGGCGGTACCGGCGACTTCTCCATCGCCCATGGCGGCGTGGCCGTCGCCGATGTAGAACAATCCTCCCTTGACATTCACCGGAAAGTACACGGTGTTGCCGGCGCTGGCTTCGGGCGAGTCCATGTTGCCGCCAAATTCCGCGGGAACCACGGAACTGCGCGCCTCACCATTGGCGGGCGCGACTCCGATGCAGCCGAAGAAAGGATGCATGGGAATCTTCACGGAGAAATCGGAATCGAGCGCCTTGAATGAGGCGGTATTTGCGGCGTGATCGATGTGATAGAACCAGACGCGCTCGGGAAGCGGCGCATGCAGCATGGGCGTGTAGTTGGTCTCGTTGATGGCGCCAAATCCGGGAGCGAACGCGCCCACCCCAGTGTCGCCATCGACCTGCAGATCGAGAATCTTGACGGCGAGCGTGTCCCCAGGCTCCGCACCCTCGACGAGAAATGGGCCGGCCAGTGGATTGTCGCCTTTGGACATGCTGAGCGTGTCGCCGGGCTTCCGGAGCGCGTTCCCGAAGCAGTCGAGGGTGTTGGTATCGAGGATGTCGCCCGACTTCAGACGCGCCACCGGCTCGGCGGTGGCGAACAGATACTTCACGTTGTCGATGGTGGTGGTGTAGTGGACGACGTTGCCCGTCTGCCCCTGAACCCTCTGCCCGTGAAACCCTGCCACCAGCATCACGCCCAACAGCGCCCAAGCGCCGCTTTTCACCTGCATGCAGTTTGCCCCACTCCCGTTGGTTTGGGCTGCCCCAAAAACAGCACTGGTTTAAAAGGAGACAATTAGATACGGAAGGACGAGCGACTGTCAATGGCAAGTCTTATCCAATACAAGA
>PLHP01000398.1 GCA_003138955.1 Acidobacteriaceae bacterium
CAATCGGTGCGAAGATACCTCGACAGTGCACCATCGAGAACTGCGCCAGTCTCCAGAGACGAGCGCATTTCCGGCCGCAAACTTTTCACCGCTATTTGACAACATATGGCCCCGGTCAGCACACTCGCAAGTGCACGCCAAACAGAAAAATCAAGCGCTAAGTCCCATCTTTGCAATACTTTACATGTAACTACCCTACTATCATCGACTTAACTCATTTTAGGGGGGAGGGGGGGTACCCCCCACAAATTGCCCAATTCTTACCCGCCAAAAGCAACTTGTGGTTACCCGCTGTGCCTGATGTGCATCACGTCCCCATCCTGCACAATGTAATCCTTGCCTTCGAGCCGCAGCGTGCCTTTGGCTCGGGCATTTGCCTCGGAGCCCGCTTCCAACAGCTGATCCCAGCGAATCGTCTCGGCGCGGATGAAGTGTTTTTCCAGGTCGGAGTGAATGGCGCCGGCGCCGTTTTGCGCTCGTGTATTCAGCGGAATCGTCCAGGCGCGGCATTCGTCTTCGCCGGCCGTGAAGAACGAAATCAATCCCAGCAGGTGATAGCTCTTGCGGATCAGCCGCGAGAGCCCGCTTTCCGTCAGTCCATAGCTGCCGAGAAATTCCGCCGCGTCTTCGTCGCTCATCTCCGCGAGTTCCGCTTCCACTTTGCCGCAGATCGCGCTCGCCCCGGCATTCGGACGCGCGGCCACTTCGCTCAAATTGAATTTCGCAACCGCTGCTTCCAAGTCTTTGCCGAGTTCGGTGCTCTCGCCGATGTTGAGCACGTAGAGCATCGGCTTCTCGCTCAGAAACATGAAACCCCGAATGCGTTTTTTGTCCTCGGGCGTCATTTCCATTTCGCGCAGAGGCTTCTCGGTTTCGAGAAAGGCTTTGGCCTTGATCAGCAGCTCGTTTTCTTTCTCGAGTTCCGGCGTCTTCATCTTCTTCAAATCTTTTTCCAGCCGTTCCAGCCGCTTTTCGATCTGGCCGAGATCGCTGACCATGAGATCGAATTCGACGTTCTTGATGTCGCGCAGAGGGTCGATGAGACCGACGTGCGGAATGGCATCGTTTTCAAACGCCCGAAGAACGTGAATCAGCGCGTCCACCTGGCGCAGATGGCCGATGTAGGCGGTCTCTTTCAGCGCGTCCTGGCCGATGGCGCCGACGTCCACATACTCGACCGAGGCATGCGTCAGCTTCTTCGGATGGTAGAGCGCGGCCAACTTGTCGAGACGCTCGTCGGGCACCTTGGCGACTCCGATGTGCGCCTCGCGCGGGTTCGCCAACGCGTGCTCGGAAAGATTCACCTTCGTCAGAATGCGAAATAGGGATGTCTTGCCGACCTGCGGCAGACCGATGATGCCAGTTTTCATTGCTAGGTCTCAGTTCTTAGGTCTCAGGTGTCAGTTCAATCAAAAGAATAAATCATCGTGCCCGATGCAGCATACGCCGTGCAAGGTCTCAGGTCTCAGGAAACCCGCTGGAACCTAAGACCTGAGACCTGATTCATGGTATGTTGTCTCGTCGTCTGGCAAGCCCATGATCCGCTCCTACAAAGGCGTCACTCCCCAATTCCCCGACACCTGCTACATCGACGACTCCGCCCAGCTCATCGGCGACGTCATTCTCGGCGAGCACGCCAGCATCTGGATGAACTCCGTCCTGCGCGGCGACGTCCATCAGATCCGCGTCGGCCACTACTCCAACATTCAGGACAACTGCGTCCTCCACGGCATGAAGGAACTATACCGTGTCTATCTCGGCGACTACGTCAGCGTAGGCCACAGCGCCATCCTGCACGGCTGTAAAATCGAAGACCGCTGCCTGATCGGCATGGGCTCCATCATCCTCAACGGCGCCGTCATCGGATCCGGCTCCATCATCGCCGCCGGCTCCCTGATCCCAGAGAAAACAATCGTAGAGCCGAATTCGCTCTGGATGGGCTCTCCAGGAAAATTCCGCCGCCGCCTGGATGAAAAAGACCAGGAGACAATCCTCCGCTACGCCGATAATTATCTGGGTTACAAAAAGTCGTATTTGATGGAGAGAAAAGGCTCTTAGCTCTTGGCTCTCGCAGCCTGCTAGTGGCCTATCGCGGAGTAACGATTGCTAGACCGCTAGCGCGGAGAAGAATCCGTCTTGATTAATACGAGTTTGAAGGAGTGAGCGACGCACGGGTTATCGAGAACTCCGCGCTGCGGAATCCCCGGATTCGCCAAGGCGAACCTGTCAGAAAGCCTGCCAGAAGATGACCGGGATGTTCTCAAGTTACTTTCGTACTGCCACATGGCACGCAGGAGCCATTCACGAAACTCCGGACAGAGCTTAAGTTGGGATTGAGCAGCTTTCGGGGGAGGGCTACTTACGGGCGTCCCATGACTCTAAACGGAGTCTGGGGCGCTTTCGTTTTTAGCCGTAATGGCGCAGACGCCTTATGCGGCGACCGTGCTCTCGCACTTCTTCGCTGATAGCCGCATGCCCTTCGGATCGTCGCAGCAACGGCTGACGGCGGTCATGTTGCCTTCTCTCTGGACAGCTTCCTGCGTAGCATCTTCCTGCGTAGCATCAATGACCTGTGCAAAATTGACCAGTCTTGAGAGTAGTTCGGCGTCTAGGAGTGTGTCCGAGTATTC
>PLHP01000240.1 GCA_003138955.1 Acidobacteriaceae bacterium
GCCATCATGCAGGGGAAGTTGGTGTTCAACCAATCCCTGTCCACTTTTTTGTCTTTGAAGCGCTTCAGCAAGATGGCAATCCCCAGTGCGTTAGTGGAGCGCCGGGCGTCCCCGCCCGGCTGGACCCTTCGACTGCCCCCTCGGCTCCGCTCGGGGCTTCGGCAAAACAGGGCTGGACGGGCGAGACGCCCGTCCCTCCATTGTTTAACTATTTGTTGAACTATTTGCTCAGTGTGAAGTCTGCTTTGCTGTCGCCCGCCACCGCGACCGGCTTGGACTGGTTCTTGGCGCCTTCATGCCACGCGGTTACGGTGTAGCTGCCGTCGGGAACGTCTTTGATCTTGTAATTGCCGCTGTCGTCGGTTTCGGCAAAATAGGGAGTTGGGCTGACAATGATATATCCTGCCATTTCCGGGTGTACATTGCAGAGCAGTGGCACGACGCCCACCTTATCGAATGTAAAGGGACGCTTTTCACCCTTGGGCCACGTCCCGAGATTGTGTCCAGCCTTCTTGTCGCCGGCGATAGCAGTCCAGAAGACGTTGTGTTGCACATTATCGCTATTCAGGAACTCCACGGTTGTGCCCTGTTGTACGGCCATGATGTGCGGCGCAAAGACCAGTCCCTTTTGATCCATGACCGGGTGCTCTTTGGGAGCGGGAAACGTTTTGCCCGCAATGACGTCGACGTAAACCACCGACTGGCCCTTCATGCCAGTAACTTTTCCCTCGATATCGCCGGCCCGCGCTGCGATGCACAACCCGGCTGTCAGTACCGCCAATATGAATCCCTTGTGTCTCATTGCGTTGTTCTCCTTTGCATTTGTAATTGGTAATTGCTCACGTGCGTGTCAGAAAAGGAATTTCGCATCCAGATAAATGGCATTGTTGCCGCTCGCGTTGCGGCCCGAGCCATCGTAGTTGTTCGCGGCGCCATTAAAGCGAGTATATGCGGTATATTGGGCGGCGAGCTGCAGATTCTGCCACGGCCAATACGAGACGTTTGCGATATATCCGGCGCTTCTCGGGTCGCCATTGGCACTGCCAGTTGTTAGCGAATACAGGGTGGCATCAGCCGTGCCCTGGGTAATGAACCAACCGAATGCGCCCGAGTAGCGATTGCCGAAATGGAATTCGGCGTTGGGCATAAAAGTGTTTAGATGGTGCCCGCATGGTGGCTGCCCGGTAGTGCCGCATCCAGGAAGGGTGGATGCCAACTGGGAATTTTCGCGGATATACGTGCCTCGCAACGAAAGAATGTCCTTCCTGAATAATGTCCGATCATACTGAGTGTCGAAGGCCCAATCCGTGTACCCATCGTAGAGGTCATTTACCCCATTATTTATCACGTTGTTGGTGCTCTTCATGTGCATTCCATAGGTGCCGATTTCAAACTGCGTCGTCCCGGTCGATTCCTGCCAAGCCACACGCCAGTATGGCGCAACCCCGACGATGTTGTGTGCACCAACTCCTGGATTCGGCTGAGGACCTCCCACGTGGTCCGAGCGATAAAGCTCCAGGTTCAGATACAGGTGATCGTTCCACATCGCGTAGCCCCCGAATCCGGCAACATCCTGGGCCAAACCACCATTAATGATGGGGGCGGCCGTGGGAGTAGGTGCAACATTGCTGGCGATCCATGGGAAACCCCATGCCGGCGTGCTATTCCAAAGGTCCTCCACGGTCGGATTGTTGTTGAGGTCCAAGCCGTAAACCAATTCCTTGCCACTCACCTTCGTCTTATTCGCGTAGCGGATATCTGTATTATCGCTGGTGAAATGGTCGTTTTGGGTTTCGTAAGTGACTTGAAGAAAACTGCCTACGTTGCTTGTCCATGCCCCAGCCAGGAAGAGCGATATATCTTGAGGAAGTTGAAAGCTGCCATTCTGGGTCGCCGGCACCGGTGAATTGGTGTTGGTAAATGAGGCCTCAAACATTACGGAAAGAGGCAGCGAGCCGAGAAGATTAAGCGCTGCATGCGTTTTGCTTCCATCCGCTGTCACGACCTTGGTCTGATCCCCTCTGTCAACGTAACCGAGCAACTTGAACCTCCGTCCGCCAGGGTTGAGCTCCGGAGGCGTGTAATGGCAGCCACTGCACGCCAAGCCCGTTTGCCGCGCATAGCTTGGAACCGCCAACGCGCTGGGGGGATTCAATGCGGCAAAAAAAAGCAAAACCGTGATAGGAACTGTCGCAAGCAAAGAGACCGCCGCTTTTTTTATCTGGAATCTCATTCCACGTGTATCCATCTGATCGCCTCCTGGGCGGCCGAAGTTTTTGGGGCATTCGCCGAAACTTGTTTTAGCGCGATTCGGCGGATTATAGGCGCGGGTTCGAAGACTTGCAACATTTCGCTGTCACGACGCGCGTGTGATCACAATCACATTTTCAAGAACGGCGAGCTTCTCGTCCGATTGGGGTGTCAAGAACTGACGGAACTCAAGCCTGAATGAGCATGCGCTGCGTCTTTGAGAGACCAGACTTCGCGGCCGCTCCCTCAAAATCGATTTCTTCCAGAGTCTTCCCCTTCGTTTCCGGCAGAAACTTGCTGCTTCAGGAGTTGCACAAAAAAAGCCACCACACCCTTTCGGGTGGCGGAGGCCACTTCTGTTCTCTGCTTCGTCTTACTGCTTGGCAGGCGCGAAGGAATCGGCGAACGCCTTAGCGTTCGGTGTGCCCACGCCGGTTACGTTATCCCAGCCCTTAGCCGTCTTCAGGCCGGAATCCGTGCCGAATGAGATGACAAGCGCAGTGTCTTGCAAATCAGCATAGTCCCAGATAGCACTGACGAACTTGCCCGATGAGACCCCGGCCACTTGCGCCGCAGTGTACTTGTTGGTGCCGGTCGATTCCTGGATCGACGCGCTCACGTTAGCTTTGGAGGTAACGGGAACGATGTCGTACACAGCCCCCGCCGGCAGCGAATACAGGTAGGGCGCGGCTTGGCCGAGAGGCGCACCCGCTTCCTGGTTGGCAATCGCCCACAGGGCGGAGAACATCGGGCAAGAGACGCTCGTGCCCCCCCACACCTGCCATTCCAGGGACGGAACATTACCCGGAACCGTTATCGCGATCACCGCTCCAGTGTAGGGATCCGCCAGCCAGGAAACGTCCGGAAGTTGGCGATACTTGCCCGGCAGCTTCTTCTGGTACGAGGGCTTGGCGAAACCCGCGAGACAGGTCGGTGGAGTGACGCTGTCATCCTGGAAAGCGCAGTTGCTCGGGCCACCGCCCGCGCCGCCGATGAACCCGTAGACTAAAGGTGGATCGAGGACGAGCCCCTCCTCAGCCAGTAGAGTTTCATTGTTTCCCCACCCCGCCTGCCATGCGATCGAGTTGTCGGAATTCAGCGCCAGAGTGACGCCGCCCACAGCCGTGGCCCAGGGAGAGTCCGCGGGAGTACTGACCGTGGCGGGAATTCCATCGGCCGCGTGGTAGTCGCCCGAGTCTCCCGAGGAAAAGTTGGCCGAGATTCCCGAGACGGCGGCCGTTTCCTGAATGAGGTTCTCGGTGGCCAGTTGGCTCGGAGTAAGCAAAGATTCCACCAGAAAATAGCTGCCGGAGATGACATTCGCGAGGCCATAGTTCACCGCCGTGAACTCGGCCTCGTCGACGTCCTGAAGCAAACCCGAGGGCGGAACGATGAGGTTGATGTTGGCGCCGGGAGCAATGGCATGCGCCCACTCGACGTCAATGTTGATTTCTGCGTCATCGGCGGTCGCGCACGTGCTTGCCGGAATGTAGGTTATGGCGAAGTTCGACGCGGTCAGCGCCGGCAGTCCGAACTGCGCGGAGAACACATTCGCGTCGTTCTGAATCGTCAGCGAACCGCACCAGTCGATGATCCCGATGGTTTGGCCCTTGCCGTCAAATCCTTCCGCGTACAGGCCCGTGAGATTGTATGCCGTCTGGATCATGGGCGGCGTGTAGCCGCAACCTGCGCTGGTCAGGCTGTAAGCATTCAGGTGATTGCCTTTGTAAGTTCCGATCGGGAACGAACCGTTGCCGTTGTTGGAATACGTCTGGGTCACGGTGCCGTCGAAGCAGATATTGGAGTAGCCGAGGTCGTCGGGCGCGGCTCCGACCGCACTCGCCTCGGCGGCAGCGCCCTTGCCCTGGGGTAGACTCGCCGACCGCGACATCATCGGGTGCTCATACTGGCCATTGTCCAGACCGGAAATGGCCATCACCAGCGGCGCGGCAGCCCCGTCCACGTACGGATCGCGGTCATTGGCACGGATGGTCTTGCCGAGGACCTGGTAGTTGTTGAGCTGTACGTGAAACGCGTTCTCAACGCCGCCCACCGTCCCTCGCGCCCGTACGAAGAAGTTATCCGGACCAACCGTCACCACTTTCAAATTGTGCGCTTCGAAGAACTGCCCGACCGTTTTCGCCTCCTCCGCAGTCGGCGCAAACCGCGCCGCAATTTGCGCCCGGTTCAGAAAGTGACGATAGTTGGGAGATGTGCGGTCGTAGAGTTGCTCCGCCAATGCATCGAGTTCACCGCGGTTGTGAGGGTTCAGCCAGATACTGACCTCGATGGTCTTCGACGCGTCTTCCGTCCCGAGGTTCTTTGCCGTGAATACGTATCTGGGTGTGTTGTGCGCAATCAACCTTCCGCTTGCATTCGCCGGCAACGCCATGCCTGCGATTAATGTCGCGACTACAACATACAGCCAAATCGCCGGCCAACGGCGGGAACCCGTCGCTGGGTGGTCTGCCTGCTTCATTTGATTCATTTTTCCTCCCGGAGCAAACTTCGCGGAAAACTTGAGCGACAAGGACGAGTGTCGTCGGCGCGCAGGATAGTCAGGTTGTAACTTGCAACAGGGCCGCAATGGTACTCCTCTTACAGGAGCACTGCAACGACTTATTATTTCTGGCTTATGATCTCTAACCCGCAACTGCTCAACGGAAAAAAATTGCGGAAAAGGTGAGGGAATTGTTCACTCCGCTTCTGAGCATTTCGGAGTGATGTGCCGGGGGAAAGCCCAGCGCATCCGCATGGGTGCTGGGATGGCAACACTTGTTAAGCTTCGGACTTTGCCGCACGCGTCATCAGTTCTTCGATGGCCTGTTGCGGCGGCTTGCCGTTTTCGAGGATGGCAAACATCTGTTCGGTGATCGGCATCTCGACATTCTTCTTGTGGGCTAAACCGACCGCCGCTTTAGTGGTGAAAACCCCTTCCGCGACGGCGCCGCGCATGCCGGCGATGATGTCCGGCAGTTTGCGGCCTTTGCCCAGTTCAACGCCGACGCTGCGGTTGCGCGAGAGATCCCCGGTGCAGGTCAGGACCAAATCGCCCAGTCCGGCGAGTCCAGACATGGTATCGAGGCGGCCACCGCACGCCACGGCCAGGCGCGCCACTTCGGCGAGACCGCGCGTGATCAGCGCCGCTACCGAGTTGTGGCCGAGGCCGAGTCCATCGCAGACGCCGGCGGCGATGGCGATGATGTTCTTCAGCGCGCCGCCTAACTCCACGCCGGTCACGTCGTCGTTGGTATAGACGCGAAAGCGGGAATCGTTGAACGCCTGCTGCACCGCGCGCGTTACGTCTTTGTCGACGGATGCCACGGTCACAGCCGTGGGATCGCCGCGCGCCACCTCTTTGGCAAATGACGGCCCGCTAAGTGCCGCCACGCGAGGAGTGAACTCGCGGCTGCGCAATACATCGCCAATCACTTCCGTCATGCGCAGTAGAGTTCCGTCTTCCAGTCCTTTGGTGCAACTGACGAAAAGCATTTCCGGGCGGAGCGTCGGCGCCATGCGTTCGAATAGAGCTCGACAATGCTGCGATGGCATGACGCTGACGACGATCTCCGCGGCATCGAGCGCAGTGTTGAGATCGCTGGTTGCCTTAATCGATTCTGGCAAGATGAAGTCCGGCAGGAAGCGTTCGTTGATTCGTTTTCTCGCGATGCTCTCGGAAACGTCCAGTTCGTTAGCCCAGAGCTTGACATCGTGGCTGACTAGGTGAGTCCCTTTGCGTCCGAGGACGATTGCCAGTGCAGTGCCCCAGGCGCCTGCGCCGATGATGGCAATGCGGCTCATCTGCGGGTTGCTCCTAATGTCTCTGACTCTGTTCCCGACTCCGTTCCCGACTCTGTTCCTGACTTTTTCCCTAACTTTGTTTCCGTTCCGGCGGCTAGACGGCCGATGTTCTGGCGGTGCTTCCAGATGACGAGCGCCGAAACCAGCGCAATAAAAATCAGTTGTCGCGGATCCGCGTATTCGTGGAGTGCCCACGCCAGCAGCGGAAAAGCCGCCGCCACCGCGACCGACCCGAGCGAGACGTAGCGGAAGGCGACAGCGATGAGCAAAAACAGCCCTACCATGCACAAAATGGATTTCGGCGTGAGCAAGATAAAAGCTCCGAGGCTGGTGGCGACGCCCTTGCCGCCGCGGAACTTGAGCCAGACGGGGAACAGATGGCCGACGACGGCGAAGAACGCCGCCGTGGTCATGATGAACTGCTGGTGCGGCCCGCTAAACAGCACCTGCGCCACTAGAACCGCAGCCAGACCCTTGGCAGCGTCAAGAAGCAGAGTAGCAACCCCGAGTGCAGGCGACTTGCGGGCCACGTTCGTAGCGCCGATGTTGCCGCTACCGCTTGAGCGCACATCTTCGCCCGTGAAAATCCGCACCAGCAGGTATCCAAATGGGATCGACCCCAGCAGATAGCTCACAGCGGCGGTAATGAGGTAGGGATTCATGTTCATCTATCTAATGATTCAATCTTGTCGGTGGAGCGCCGGGCGTCCCCGCCCGGCGGGACGAGCGAGACGCCCGTCGCTCCACTACGCGCGCTGCATCGGAAAGCATTGCAGTTTCGTGTACTTCGATCCTCCCGGGGAAAGCTGGCTCTGATAAAGAATAAACTCACGGGCCGTCGTGGTGCCGAAAGTAAAGTCCCCCATCGCAGCGAGCCGCTTTTCGAGCGTCGCGAAGATTGCGTTAGTGCCATCGCCTTTGCGCCATTTCGGCGAGCCCGATCTGCCTCCGGCGCGCGCCAGAGTCAGATGAGGACTGAACGGCCGGTCTTCGCGCGGAATGCCGAGTTCGGCGACGGCCATATCGATCTTCTCGGCCACCTCCGCCAGTTGTGGTCCGGCCTCGATTCCGATCCAGAATACGCGCGCAGCCTGAGCGGCAGGGAAGAACCCATATCCGGCGGAGCGAATTTCAAACGCGCTGCCCTCGACCCGCCGCAAACGCTCGGTGATGGCCTCGACCCGCTCGAGCGGTTGTTCTCCGATGAACTTCAAGGTTATGTGCAGCGACTCCGGCCGCACCCAGCGCGCATCGGGCGCGAAGCCCTGCACGCCTTCGAGAAAGCGCGCGATGCGGGCGCGAACTTCAGGGTCGAGATCGATTCCAATGAATAGTCGCATCTCTCTGGTTGTGTGGGGACGGGCCTCCGGCCCGTCCGGACGGGGCGAAGCCCCGTCTCTACACATTAATGTAAGCGCTCTACAACAGGGCCCTGCGGATCATCTCCAACGCCTGTTGCGTTGCGAACTGGCGGACGCGCTTGCGGTCGCCGGGAAAATTACGTTCGACCACCTGTGTGCCTTCTTCTCCCGCGAGTGCGATGTAGACCAGGCCCACGGGTTTTTGCTCGGTTCCGCCCGTCGGGCCGGCGACGCCGGTGATTCCGACTCCATAGCTCGACACGCAGCGCTTGCGGATGCCTTCGGCCATAGACGCCGCTACTTCGCGGCTCACTGCTCCGTGCTGGTCAATCAGCGCCTTGGGAACATTCGCAAATTGCGTCTTCAATGGGTTCGAGTAGACTACGGCGCCGCCGAGAAAATAGCGCGAGCTGCCGCTGAGTGAAGTGATGCGCTCGGCCAGCAGGCCGCCGGTACAGGATTCCGCCACGGCCAGGGTCATGCTGCGCATCTGCAGCAGATAGCTGACGATCTGCTCGATGGTTTCACCCTTGCGAGAGAAGATGGCGTCGCCGAGTTCGTCCTCAATCTTTTCGGCGAGCTCCTCGACGCGCGCCTCGGCCTCCGCTTGCGAATCCTTCCGGCAGCGCAGGTGCAGTTGAATCTCTCCCGCGCCCGCGAGAATCGTGGTCTCGACGTCGCCATAAGTCTTGTAGATGGGCGCGACCCGCGCATCCACTTGCGATTCCGGCATCATGGCTATCTTGAGCGTACGAGTGGCAATGTGCTGCAGCGGGATCCGGGCGCGCAGCCGCGGGATGCATTCGATCTCGAATAGCGCCTTCAGTTCGTACGGAGGGCCGGGGAGCAGCATCAGAATCCGCTCCTGGCCGTCGTACTTCCCGCCGATCCACTGGCCGGGCGCGCTCCCGAGCGAATTCGGCAACGCCGTGGCGCTGGACAGGAGGTCGGCCTGCTTGGCATTGTTTGGAGACATCTTGTATCCGCGTTTGGCAAAGCGCTCTTCGAGCTTGGCCATGATCTCGGGATCGCGTTGCAGTTCCAAGCCCAGCGCGTCGGCCACCGCTTCCCGCGTCAAGTCATCTTCAGTGGGGCCGAGGCCACCCGTGAAAACGATGATGTCCGAACGCCGCATGGCAAGTTTGGCGGCTGCGGTCAGCCCCTCGGGGTCATCGCCCACAATGCACTTGAAGCGCACCTCCACGCCCAGTTCATTCAGTTTTTCGGTAAGGTAGAGCGAGTTGCTGTCCTGGCGATGGGGAGTAAGCAACTCAGAGCCAACGGCAATGATCTCGGCGTTCACCGGTAAAAGTGTAAATGATGAAGATGGTTTTCCCCGTTCCTCTGTGCCCACTTTGGTTAAGAATTTCCGACGGTCTGCGAGCTTCGAACTGCGAGCCTCATCTTGCCGGCTGTTGCTGGGTCATGCAGTGCAGCGCGCCGAATCCCCAGATCAGATCGCCGGAATAGATCGGCACGATCTCGCGTGTCGGGAACAGTTCGGCGAGCGAGTTGAGCGCGATGCGATCGTTCGGATCGTTGAAGACCGGCACCAGCACCGCGCCATTCGCGATATAAAAATTGGCGTAGCTGGCGGGCAACTGCCGGCCTTCAAACACGACCGGATGGGGCAGAGGAATTTCGACGATTTCAAGCTTCTGTCCATCGGACGTGCGCGCGTTTTTCAGGCGGCCCAGGTTCGCATGCAGGGCCGCGTAATTTTCGCTCTGCTCATTCTGCTCGATCATCGTGACCACCGTATTCGGAGCGACAAAGCGGGTGATGTCATCGACGTGGCCGTGAGTGTCGTCACCGGCGATGCCGCTATCAAGCCAGATGACGGACGGCGCACCAAAATAGTCGGCGAACATCTGCTCATAAGCGGCGCGATCCATGGGCGGATTACGCTGTTGAGTCGTCGACAGCAAACACTCCTCAGTACTGATGAGAGTGCCGCAGCCATTGACGTCGATCGATCCGCCCTCGAGCACAACCCGGTGCTGCCGGCTGAACGGCTGCGCGACGCGAGCACCGGCGGCCTTCGCCATGCGCCCGCCTACTTTTTCGTCAAGTTTGTAATTCGGATATTTCGCCCAGGCGTTGAACTGAAAGTGCAGAGCAAGCAGCCCGGATTCTTCGCGATCGGCGAGCGGCGTCAGGAAGATGCAGCCCGAGTCGCGCGTCCATACGCGATCGGTGCGCCAGCGGTGAAAGCAAATATTATCGGCGAGTACGCCAGAAAGACCTCCCGCTTTTTCGAGCACCGCGCGCGCACGCTTTTCCCAACTTGCGTCGTTGACGATCAGGTCCACACGCTCCCGCCGCGCCAGGGTGCGGACGATCTCCGCATAGACCCATGGGATCGTTTCAAACTTGCCCGGCCAGTCGCCGCGCAAATGCGGCCAGGCGAGCCAGGTGGACTCGTGCGGCTCCCACTCCGCGGGCATGCGGTAGCCCTGTGCGGCGGGCGGGAGCTTGGCGCGAGCAACGGATGATCCGGCCATTTTTCGTCCGGTCATTTTAGGTCCAGTCACTTTCCCTCTTAGCTGCGGTCACTTTTCGTCAATCATGCGGCTGGTGATGGGGGCGTAGCTGTCGATGCGGCGGTCGCGCAGAAAGGGCCAGTTGCGGCGAATCTCCTCCAGTTGATGCAAGTCCACTTCGCCGAGCAGAATTTCTTCCTTATCGTGCGAAGCCTCGGCGAGCACGCGGCCGAAGGGGTCGCAGAAGAACGACCCTCCCCAGAACTCGAGGCCTTTGCCCGGCACGGAATTACCGCGGACGTTACCGGTCTCGAAGCCGACGCGATTCACCACGCCGACATAAACTCCGTTCGCGATCGCGTGCGCCCGCTGGATGGTGCGCCAGGCATCGTGTTGCGCTTCGCCGACCTCGGCCTTCTCCGCCGGATGCCATCCAATAGCGGTCGGGTAAAAAAGAATGCTGGCTCCCTGCAATGCTGTGAGCCGCGCGCCTTCGGGATACCACTGATCCCAGCAAACGAGCGTGCCGAGTTTCCCGGCGGAAGTGTCGAAAGCTTTGAAGCCGAGATCGCCGGGAGTGAAATAAAATTTTTCGTAGTAGAGAGGATCGTCGGGAATGTGCATCTTGCGGTAGATGCCGCGCAGCACACCATCGGAATCAAAGACCGCGGCCGTGTTGTGATAGAGCCCCGGCGCGCGCTTCTCGAAGAGCGACGCGATCAGCACGACTTTATTCTTCTGGGCAGCGGCGGCGAGCTTCTCCGTGCCCGCGCCCGGGATCGGCTCCGCAAGATCGAACAGGGCGGCGTCTTCGCGCTGGCAGAAATACTGCGTCTTGAAGAGTTCGGGCAGACAAACAACGTCGGCGCCCTTGCGTGCTGCGTCCGATACACGATCGAGCGCCTTGGTCAGATTGTCGGCGGGTTCGGGGCCGCATGACATCTGGATCAGGGCGACGGTGAACTTGTCTCGCACTTGCTTCTCCAACTTGGGGCCAGGCTGAGACGCGGCAAGCGGCGTCTCCACTCATGTTCCGGTTACATTCTAGGATATCAAAGTGCTTGATGCGGACGGTTTGGTGCTGCAGTAGGTCAAAGTCTTTACCACAGAGGACACAGAGGAGCGCCGGGAAGAGCCTGGATTTCCCCTGCGTTCCTCTGTGTCCCCTGCGGTAAGGAATTTTGCCGGGCAATAAGCAAGTCTCCGCCTTTTCCTCACTTCTAGTAAATTGTTTCTTCGGCCAAAATCAGTCTTCATTCCGGAGGTTGTCCTTGAAGCACAAAACTGCCACAAAGCACGGCCATCATCAGGAAGGCGCAGGCATCGACCGCAAGCTGCATGATCCGGTGGCCGACCGGCTGATTCCGCTGGAGCCGCTGGATCTCGACAAGATTCGTTCCATTGACGACCTGGTGCGCGCGATGTCGAGGACTGCGTTCACCGGCCGCCAACTCGGCGAAGCCGCCGACGTGCTGGAGGCCATGGCGCGCGACCAGGAATGCTTCGTCGTCATGACGCTTGCGGGCGCGATGACCGTGGCCAAGCAGGGCCTGGTGATCGCCGAGTTAATCGACCGCGGCATTGTTAATGCGATTGTTTCGACCGGCGCGCTGATGGCGCATGGGCTGGTCGAAGCGACCGGGCGCGCGCATTTCCGGCATAATCCCGCGCTCACCGACGAAGAACTCTACGAGGCCGGATACAACCGCGTCTATGACACGCTTGAACCCGAGCAGAACCTCGACGACGTGGAGCGCGTGATGGCGGCGGTGTTCGGCGGCTGGGACGCGGACGAAGTGATGTGCTCGTATAAGTTGAACAGCGCGATCGGGGCGCATCTCGCGAAGCACGCCAAAGGGCAGCGCGGCATTCTGAAGTCGGCCTACGAAAAAAATGTTCCCGTATTTGTTCCCGCGTTCTCCGATTCCGAGCTGGGCCTGGATTACGCGTTAACCAACCGCGAACGCGACAAGAAAGGGAAGCCGCGGTTCCGCTTCGATCCCTTCGAAGACCTGGAGCATTTCGCCGCGACCCTGCTGAGTCAGAAGCGGCTAGGAATCTTCACCATCGGCGGAGGCGTTCCGCGCAACTGGTCGCAGCAGTTTGGGCCTTTCATCGAACTGCGCCATCGCCGGGGCGGGGAAGACCTGCCGCTGAAGCGCTATCACTACGGACTGCGCATCTGCCCGGAACCGGTCTTCTGGGGCGGCCTTTCGGGCAGTCCCTACAGCGAGGCGGTTTCGTGGGGCAAGTTCGTGCCTCCAGCCGAAGGTGGAAAGTTTGGCGAAGTTTTCGTGGACGCGACCGTTGGCCTACCGCTGATCGTAGCCGCCGTGCTGGAGCGGCTGAAGAAGAAACCGGCCGCGAAGAAGACGGTTGCTCAAATTGCAGACTAGAGACGGAACAACCATGATTATCGGAAACCCCTTGATCTTCGCAATCGAATCAAACATCACTCGTGCCTACGAGCAATTAGGGTTGCGAGCGCTGGGTTTCTTCGTCATTCACGTCATGGGACGCTGCTACGGGGTGAAGTCTCCAGATGCGACGATGTTAGCCAACTCGTTTGATGAGGTTGGCGAGAGAATCGCTCAACGTGGCCTCTACAATGCATCGTTTGCGATGGAAGCAAATGCGGGGGAAATCGCCGTTGCTGTGAGTCGCGCTCTTTATACCGATTGCAACGAGGGTGAACTGTTTTTCGGGATTCCGGAGCCTCAGTTTACCGGCACAGTCTATTCGAATCACCTTCTGTGGGCGCCAGACGGCGATGAAGCCTTCGACGACGGAAGCTACGTGCTACAGTTCGACGTTGAGAACCGGGTTCGTCTGATCGCCTTCAGCCGTGGCGCGGATTCGCTATTTGATCCGGCCAGTTTGCATGACGCTTGGCTCGCGGCCGACGATTTCTACGGCATTCTTCAGAACTGGCGTGACAGTTTCGAGAGTGAATGGACATCTCTCCCAAAAGTACCCGAGGACCTTTGACACGTCATGTGCAAGGGCAGACTGTTTCTGACGATCTGCCAGGATTTCATCAGCCTCAATCTCTCAATCAAAAATGAGCACGGCCGACGCGATCACCGTAGTCCAAAGCCCGCGCTTGTCCCCCACTGCCGACTGCGTCACGTTGGCCGTGCGGACGATCTTGTTGGAGATGCGGTAGATCTCTTTTTTCTCGTCCCACGAGCGGTCGGAATCGAACTC
>PLHP01000181.1 GCA_003138955.1 Acidobacteriaceae bacterium
TGCGGAGCCCTTACGCACCATCGAAACTCACACCCAGAACGGCAATCGCACGCTCGACAAACAAATGGTGCAGCGCCGCGCGACGGATGGAGGTTTCGTACCTTACCAGGACATCGAAAAAGAAACCGTGCAAGTGGACGATGGCACGGTGCGAACCACCACTCGCACGTTCGCTCACGATGCCGATGGGGGGAGAACGCTGGTGGAGGTAGTCGAAGAAGAAAAGCACACTCTGGCTGGCGGTGACTCGAAGGTAGTGCGCTCGACGTCCGATCCCGACGTCAACGGCGATCTGCAAGTGATTCGGCGGCAGATTGAAGAGACACAAAAGTTAAGTCCGAATGTAGAGGACAGCAAAACCACGGTGCTGCTGCCTGACGTCAACGGCGGTCTCGCTCCGGCGGTGAAGGTGCACGAGCGCCGCGAAAAAGGCGCGAATGGCACGATTGATTCTCAAGAAACTACGCTGCTTCCCGACGGCGCCGGAAACTGGGCGGTGGGCGAAATACGGCGAGTTAGCACCCGGCAAGACGGTGACCAACGTAGCACCGATGAGCAAATCTCCCTCCCCGACTCTGAAGGCAAGCTCGGCGAAGTGTCTCGTACGGTGAGCAACGAAGCGGCGACTGCCGCTGGAGACAAGAGCAAGACAGTGGAAACCTATTCCGTGAGTATTCCAGGGGCGGTTGGGGACGGCAGCCTGCACCTGGTTAAGCGCGCAATCACCTCCCAGCAGACGAGTTCGACTGGTCAGCAAGTCACCGAACAGCAAGTGGAGCAAGCTAACTCCGGCGATCCCGGCTCCGGTCTGCAGGTGACCACTGTCACCATCGATACGGTACGCCCGGGCGCTTCCGGAGCGCAGGCCACGCGAACCATTCAAGCGCGCGATGCCAACGGCAGTTTTCCAGTGATCTCGGTGGACACGACAAAGTCCGACAACATACACGCCATTCAGGTTCAGATCGCGCCTTCCGCACCTTCCGCACAGCCGAAAGAACAGCCGAAATAGGACGGCGCTGACTGGACAATCCCTTACCAGCGGTCGGAGAATAGTTGTCTGGAATGACAGTCTCGCAAGAGGGGAGTTCGACCATGAAAAAGCCTCGCGCTTCATCGTTCGCGCTTTTCGCGGGATTAACGGTGACGTTCGCATTGGGCTTGGTGCCCGCTCTCACGACGGCGCAGGTTACACGTTCGATCGTCGGAGATTGGAGCGGAACTCTGGATCCGGGCGCCCAACCTAAGAAACGAATTGTTGTGCACATCGCCGCTGCGCAGGACGGAACTCTGAGTGGCACGATCGACTACCCTGACCAAGACACTTCCGGCATTCAAATCACCGGCATCACCTACAAGAATTCTATTCTGCACTTCGAAAGTACCCCCAGCCTGACTGTTTATGACGGAACCATGAGCGCGGACAAGTCAACGATCACGGGCACGATAAACCAAGCCGGAGCGAGCCTGGATCTCGTCCTCAAGCGGACGCCATAGAAGCCAGAGATTTATTCATCTCACGGGAGAAATCTGGATTGGGAGTGATGGCGCTCCGTCGCTAGCGAAACTTCGCCATCTTGCCGATGACCGCCCGCCTGCCCGTCACCCACCCTTTTCGCAAGGTACGCGAAAAAGGCACCCGCAGCCCTGCTGGATTGTTGCTCGAGAAGTTATTTGCTTTTTGTTCGCCTTGTGACATACTGCGGTGCGGAGGGCAGCCGGGCTTCGCTCGGCTGGACGGCCGAGGCGGCCGTCCCTACGCGGGCACAGCAGATGCCGTAAAAATTTGTTTTCGGACTGGTTTTCCTGCTGGCTCCTCATACGTCCACAGGCGGAAATAAATTACGATGCAGCGCACTCACTTAAACATCGTGGCTACTCTGGAAACCAGCATCGGCCGTTTGCCCGCTAACATCGAGGCCGAGCGCTCCATTCTGGGCGCTGTGCTGCTCGACAATCACGCCTTCAACGACGCTGCCGAGCACCTTAAGCCGGAAGACTTTTCCATTGACTCACACCGGCGCATCTATTCGAGCATGATGGATCTGGCCGAATCTTCGCGGCCCATTGACATCATCACGCTGGTTGAAGAACTGGAGCAGAAGAAGGATCTGCAAGCGGTCGGCGATGTGGGCTACATTTCCGGGCTGCTGGACGGCGTTCCTGACCGGCCTTCCATCGAGCACTACGTTCGAATCGTCCGCGACAAGGCCATTCTGCGCGGGCTGATCAACGTGGCCAATACCGCCATCGCCAAGGCCAGCGAGCAGGCCGATCCCGCCGACGAAATTCTGAACGAGGCCGAAGCCGCCGTCTTCCAGCTCTCGGAGAAGCGCATTGGCAAAGGATTCCTTGGCATCAAGGAGATCGTCCGCAACTCGTTCGGATCGGTGGATGCCCTGCTCAAGCGGGGGCAGCGCATCACCGGACTGGCCACGCACTACACCGATCTCGATGAGAAGACCAGCGGCTTCCAGAAGTCGGATCTGGTAGTTCTGGCGGCGCGGCCTTCCATGGGCAAGACCGCGCTCGCCATGAACATCGCCGAGAACGCTGCCATCGATGACGGCAAGGTGGTCGGCATCTTCTCGCTGGAAATGTCGAGTGAGGCGCTGCTGCAAAGGCTGCTGTGCTCGCGCGCCATTGTCGACGCGCACAAGATGCGCACGGGCTCGCTCTGGGGCGACGACATGAAAAAAATCGTCCGCGCCATGGAGGAACTCTCCAACGCGCTCCTGTTCATCGACGACTCGCCGGGGATCACCCTGAGCGAAATGCGCGCCAAGGCCCGCCGCCTCAAACATTCGCAGGGACGCCTTGACCTGCTGGTGGTCGACTACCTGCAACTCATGTCGGGCGGCAGCAAGCGGTTTGAAAACCGGACGCAGGAAGTTTCCTCCATCTCGCGCGGACTGAAAGCTATCGCCAAAGAACTTCAGGTCCCCGTGCTCGCGCTGTCGCAACTTAGCCGCGCTCCCGAGAGCCGGGGCGGCGACCACCGGCCACAACTCTCCGATCTGCGCGAATCGGGGTCGATTGAGCAGGACGCCGACGTCGTTATGTTCATCTTCCGCGAAGAACTCTACAAGCAGGACGATCCCGACCTGAAAGGCCGCGCCGAAATCATCATCGCCAAGCAGCGCAACGGGCCAATCGGCAAGTTCAATCTGGCGTTTTTGCACAATTCGACGCGCTTCGCGAACATGCTCGAAGGCAACAACGAACCGGGCGACTGAGCCGGAACCGGCCTCCAGAAGGACCGATAGACCGGGTGCGGCGACCGGTCACGAACTAAAGACCTGGCTCGAGTCTGAGACACCTCTACCCTGTGGAAAACTTTGTGGATGCTAGGGACGAAGCCCGGAATCCATCGGCATCGACCGGTTGGTCGAGATATTGCGGCACCACCCCGGCGTTCCTAAGGCTATGTTTCTAAGTTGGTTAACTATTTTTCGGCGGCGTTCGCCGGAACCGCTTGCGAATCAGCACTTTCGTCACGATAACTGAGATTTGCACATGTATCCAAAAGGAGGTACCCCGCATCTCCAGCGGCTGGCACCTGCGTAAACCGCCCGGCAGGGCCTCACAGGGTGCGAAGAAACTGGGGTTTTAGCGTTTGCTGGTCACAACCAACCGTGACGTGCCTCATGGCGTCGGCGCTCGCCAAGGCATACCCTTTTACAGAAAGGAGGAGACTGGATGTCCTCCTGGTCTGAGTCAGCGTGGCTCCGGAGAGCGCTGGCGTTTTCTTCTCGTCCAGCCCTTCCGTACACGCAAGTTCTGGTCTTCACGTTTCCTCATGGTCGGACCGCAAGCGCTTATGCCTTCTAATCCTTTTTCCCGGAGAACCTTCTATGCTGCATCTCGATACTGGTAATACAGGTTTCATGATTCTATGCACCAGCCTGGTCATGCTGATGACACCCGGTCTCGCATTTTTTTATGGCGGCCTGGTAGGGCGCAAGAACGTGCTCGCCATCATGATTCAGAGCTTTGTCTCGATGGGCTGGACGACGGTGATCTGGTATCTATACGGCTATTCGCTGTGTTTCAGCGGCGACTGGCACGGGGTCATCGGCAACTTCCACAACGCGTTTCTGCGCGGCGTCGATCTGACGACCGCGTCGCCGAATAACACGATCCCGATGTTTGTGTTCATCGCCTATCAGATGATGTTCGCCATCATCACTCCCGCGCTTATCTCGGGCGCGTTCGCCAACCGGGTCACCTTCAAGGCCTACATGCTGTTCCTGACCGGCTGGCTCACCTTTGTTTATTTCCCGTTTGTGCACATGGTCTGGGGCGGAGGCTTCTTGCAGAAATGGGGCGTGCTCGACTTCGCCGGCGGCATCGTGGTGCACAACATCGCGGGCGTCGCCGCGCTAGCGTCCGTTCTGTACGTGGGGAAGCGACACACTGCGGATCGCGGCCCCCACAGCATCCCACTGGTTGCCCTCGGAACCGGCCTACTCTGGTTTGGATGGTATGGTTTTAACGCCGGCAGTGAAATGCGAGTCGATTCCGTGACCGCGACCGCGTTTCTCAATACCGATTTGGCCGCTTCGTTTGCGGCTGTCGCCTGGTTGTTTGTGGCATGGCTCAACGAAAAAAAGCCTAAGCTCCTCGGCTTGCTCACAGGAGCCGTTGCCGGACTGGCGACCGTCACTCCCGCGGCTGGGTATGTTTCTCCCACCACCGCGGTCATCATCGGCCTGGTTTCTGGAGTCGTGTGCTACTACGCCGTGGAGATGAAAAACAAACTGTACTGGGATGACGCACTGGATGTTTGGGGAGTCCACGGTGTCGGCGGCTTCCTCGGCATCGTCATGCTGGGAATCTTCGCCAACAAGCAATTTAATCCAGCTGGCGCCAACGGACTGCTCTACGGCGATCCGACGTTCCTCCTGAAACAGGTCGTCGCCGTGACTTTCGCTTCGGTATGGGCCTTCGTGTTTACCTACGCGATGTTACGAATCATCGATGGCTTCACGCCCGTGAAAGTCGACGAATTGAGCGAGGCGATAGGCCTCGATGAATCCATCCACGGCGAACATGCCTACGAGGAGGCTCCCGAGCACGATCTCATTCATACCGGAATACGCTAGGGCAACTCTGATTAGGTGGCTTTGAAAGGGCATGGCTTCACCGGAAGCCATGCCCTTTCTCCGTGCCTTGGAAGTACAGTTTTGCGACGTCTACTTCAGCGATGCCATATCGATGACGAACCGATATTTCACGTCGCTTTTAAGCAGCCGTTCGTAGGCTTCGTTGACCTGCTCGATCCGGATCAGTTCGATGTCGCAGGTAATGCCGTGTTCGGCGCAGAAATCCAGCATCTCCTGTGTCTCCCGAATACCGCCAATCATGGAGCCGGCGAGCTGCCGCCGCCGGGCAAGCGGGCCAAAGCCGAGAATCGGCGACGGCGTCGGAGGCGCGCCCACGAGCGTGAGCGTCCCGTCCCGCTTCAACAGATCGATGTAGGCGTTCAAGTCGTGCACAGCCGATACTGTGTCCAGGATGAAATCGAAGCTCCCGAGATGTTTCTGCATCTCGGCTTCATTCTTCGAAATCACCACTTCGTGAGCCCCCAGGCGCAGCGCATCTTCCGTCTTGTTGGGAGAGGTCGTAAACAACACAACGTTGGCGCCGAAGGCATGGGCGAATTTCAGCCCCATGTGGCCCAGACCGCCCAGGCCCGCGATGCCCACTTTCTGCCCTTTTTTCACATTCCAGTGCCGCAGCGGCGAGTAGGTCGTGATCCCCGCGCAGAGCAGAGGAGCCGTAGCCGCCAGATTGAGCTGCTTGGATACTCGCAGAGCAAAGGCTTCGTCCACCACAATGCTCTCCGAGTAGCCGCCGTAGGTAACGCCGCCAATATGCGTATCTACCGAGTTGTAGGTGAAGGTCGCGGGACCGTCGCAATACTGCTCTTCTCCAGCACGGCAACTCGGGCAGACGCGGTCCGAATCCACCATGCAGCCCACCGCGGCAATGTCGCCCTCTTTGAACTTCTTGACGGCGCTGCCCGCCTTCACCACCCGGCCGACGATTTCGTGGCCTGGAACGCAGGGATAGACCGTGGGCATGACACTCACCCATTCATTGCGGGCCTGGTGCAAATCCGAATGACAAACTCCGCAGTAGAGAATCTCGATTTGTATATCCTGCGGCCGCGGGGTGCGGCGCTGGATGGAGCCCGGCGCGAGCGCCGAAGTTGCGCTTCGCGCGGAATAGACCTTTGCTGAATAAGTTTTCTTGGCGTCTGACTGTGTTTCGTCATGGAGTGCGATTGCGGAACTTGACTGGTTCATGGATTTCTCCTTCGATATACCGATGCTAAACCACTCGACTGGTTGCTTTATTAGCAGCACACGCGAATGCGCCACGCGTGAGGGCGGGCGACGGGGATTGGTGAAGGGATCAAGTGCAGGCTGGGAGGGCTGCGCCGAAACCAGCGATATACTGCCAGGTATCTCCGCAGACGGAAATGAGGGAATGTGAAGAAGATCGTGCTTGCTATGCTGTTACTGTTCTCCGCGTTGGCTTGGGCCGGGGGAGATCCTAACCCGGCCGACTACACCATCAACGTCCACGTCAGTTCGTCGAGCATAGACATAGAGCGCGGCTTTCAGTTACTGAATGCCGTCATCGACGGGAAAAAATATGAACTGGGGTCTGAGCTGCGCATTGGCCGGTTATTGGCGTTCGGCGACTACAGGGCGAAGCTGGTCAAAGATGAGCACAAGACGGCGTACGATTCCCTTCAGGTCTATGAGTTTCTGTTCCCCGACAAGAAGACCAGGCAGTTCGAGGTGGTCGGGCAAAGGGAGTGAACCGCACGTTCGAATTACGGTCGATTAGGAATCGACGCCATGCACTCGACATGCCCATTCACTCCGTCGGCAGTTTTTTCCACTGCGAAGTGGAATCCCAGTTGGCTCTCGATTCTGGTTGGAGTTCCGTTGAGCAGGTAGGGACGAAAGCGGAAGTTTCGCAATGCATCCTTACTAGCAGCTATAAGCAGAGGGTCGCCGTCGATCGGCGCGCTGGATGTGATCTTTCCGGTTTCATCGACTTCGAGTTCGAAAATTACGTCGCCTTGAATCCTCTTCTTCATCGCTTCGTCGGGGTATACCGGCATCGTTTTGTGTTCGACCAGGCCAAGCATCACTCCGGTGGAAACGCGAATCATCTGCGGACGAGCAGGCTGAGCTGGGTTTTGAGGGGCCTGTGACGAAGCGCCAGCACCATTTTGAGCGGAAGCAACTGCAGCGCAACACGCGACTAGCATGACTATCGTTCCGATCGTTGACATGGAACCTCCTTCTGGAAGGTGAGTTAGCCGCTGTCCTCGCCCACTTTCAGCAGCGCCAGGAACGCTTCCTGCGGAATATCCACGCGGCCGATACGCTTCATCCGCTTCTTGCCTTCCTTTTGCTTTTCGAGCAGCTTGCGTTTGCGGCTGATGTCGCCGCCGTAGCACTTGGCGATCACGTTCTTGCGGATCGCCGGCACGGTTTCTCGGGCAATGATCTTGGCGCCGATCGCCGCCTGAATCGCCACCTCAAACATCTGCCGCGGGATCAGTTCTTTCATCTTCGCCGCCAGCGCCCGTCCGCGATCGTAGGCAAAGTCGCGATGGATTATGGTCGACAGCGCATCGACCGGCTCGCCCGCCACCATGATGTCGAGCTTGGCCATGGGCGACACCCAGTTGCCCGACAGATGATAGTCAAGCGAAGCGTATCCTCGCGAAACCGACTTCAGCCGGTCGTAAAAATCGAGCACGATTTCATTCAGCGGCAGCTCGTACTGCAACATCACGCGCGATGAGCTGACATATTCAAAACTCTTCTGCTTGCCGCGCTTTTCCTCGACCAGCTTCA
>PLHP01000164.1 GCA_003138955.1 Acidobacteriaceae bacterium
CGAGGGCGTCCGTCCCCACACGAGCTAGTTGCCGACGAAGCGTAGATATAGGTCGCGGTCGTGGCGGCAGATTTCAGCCATTTGCTTCACCTTTTGCCAGGCTTCCAGCTGGCTTTCATCGCGCACGCGCTCTTTGGCGCGATCCCATTCCTTGAGGAAGGCTTCCATCTGCAGGTGATTGAAGACGGTTTTGCCGAAGGGATCAATGCCGCTGAGCAGCACGAAATCCGCATGGGCGGTGGCGGGCACCACCCCGTGCAGCATGACCCACTCGCTGCGTTCGCCGAGATCGTCTTCCAATTTCACGACCAGGGACATGGCTTGCCTCACTGGAGAAATGCAATCGTACTGGCCGCAATGTAACAGTCCGGGAGGGCGTTGTCCAAGGGTGGCCTGATATCGAGAGTAACGGCGGATTGATGACCGGGGACAGGTGCGGGCGCAGTCCCCGCGGCAGGAGGATCTTGTGGCGGCGGGGTTCGCCCCGCCGGGACGGGGCGGAGCCCCGTCCCCACACGACCCTGTTCCCACACGCCCTTACGCTTCGCCTATGTGCGCTCCGTGCTGGAAGTGGTATTGGAGAATCTTCGCGGCCAACGAGGGGGTTACACTCTGGCCTTCGACCCCGACGGAGCGGACGATTTCTCCGCGACAGACGACTTCGGTGGCAGCGAGCCCGGCAATTTCTGCCGGCAGCACGAGGCTAATCTCCAGTTGCGCGTGCGGATTGAGCAATTCCTGCGCCTGGAACAGCAATCCAGAGCGGCTGATGTTCTCGGTGGTGCCCGGCCGCCAGCTTTTTTCACCGAGCGGACGATAGCGCAGCGGAAGATGCAGATTGAAACGGCGAGCTCGGAACGGTGGAACCTTCTTTTCGGCGAGAGCGTTTGTGCCGGTGCGGGATGACATTGCGACCTCCAGGGGGATGGGCTCGGAATCCAGCACCTCGCGAACGCGGTCTTTAAGAGCGGGAAGGCTGAATGGTTTTTGGAGCAAGTTAATACCGGGGTCGAGCGTGCCGTCTTGACCAATAGCATTCTCGGCATAGCCCGACATATAGAGGACCCGGATGTCGGGCAGCAGTTGGGTAATTTGCGTGGCCAATTCGCGGCCATTCGCCCCCGGCATGATGACGTCGGTGAGCAGGAGGTCGATGGTGCCCTTATGGCCGGCTACGATTTGCAGCGCCGCGGCGCCGTCTTCGGCTTCGAGAATCTTGTAACCCTGGGTTTCCAGATACTGCCGGGCGAGACGGCGGAGATNNGCGGCGGCGGCATCTTCGCGGCCATCGGCTCGCGGGAAGTAGACACGAAAAGCGGTGCCGCGCTGGGGCTTGCTGTCGACGAAGATAAAGCCACCGCTCTGTTTCACGATGCCGTACACCGTAGAGAGGCCGAGGCCGGTGCCCTTAAGACCTTTGGTGGTGAAGAAAGGCTCGAAGATGCGGGTCTGGGTTTCGTTGTCCATGCCGATGCCGGTGTCGCTGATGGCGAGCATGATGTAGTTGCCCGGGGTGAGGGGCGCGTGAGTGCGCGCGAAGTTTTCGTCGAGGGTGACGTTGGCGGTCTCGATGGTCAGCTTGCCGCCTTGCGGCATGGCGTCGCGGGCGTTGACGGCAAGGTTCATGATGACCTGGTCGATCTGGCCGGGATCGGCGCGGACGGCGCCGAGTGTGGGGCCTGGAACCATAACCAGATCGATATCTTCGCCGATCATGCGGGTGAGCATTTTCAGGTTCTCGGCCACCAGTTCGTTCAGGTCGAGCAACTTGGGGGCAAGGAGTTGTTTGCGGCTGAAGGCGAGCAATTGACGGGTCAGAGACGTGGCGCGCTCGGTGGCGTTGGAAATTTCCTGCGCCGGGCCGCGTAAACGGGGATCGGGTCCCAGACGTTCGAGCAGAAACTCGACGTAGCCGGAGATTACCATCAGCAGGTTGTTGAAGTCGTGGGCGATGCCGCCAGCGAGGCGGCCGATGGCCTCCATTTTTTGCGCGTGACGGAGTTGCAGTTCCAGGGTGCGGGTTTCGGTAACGTCTTCTATAAAAATCTCGAAGGTGCCACCGTTTTTGCCGTTCGAAATCGAGCGCCCAGAGATGCGCGTCACGATGGGTATGCCATCCTTGCCCACGCACTCCGTGGTGACGTTGTTGAACTCCTTGCGGGCGTGAAAATAATCGGCGGTTTGAAACCATTGCTGGGCATCGGCGTAGAGGCTTCCCAGATGCCTGCCCATGAGTTCGGCGGCGTTGGTATAGCCAAACATAGCCACCAGCGCGGGGTTTGCGTCCTGCAGGATTCCGAGGGTGTTGCAGCGGCAGATGCCGTAGGGCGCGTTCATCACCAGCGAGCGAAAATTACTCTCGGAGCGGCGCAAGCTCTCCTGGGTGGCGCGGAGGGCGGCGTTGAACCAGCAGATGAGCAGGGCCACGGCGAAGAATAGAGCGAGATGGGCGATCGTCTTGCGATACTCGCCCGGAGTCTGTTCTCCGGTGAGCGAATAGTAGGCGCTGACGGTGAGCGCAAAAGAGGTGGCGGCGAGCCCGGGCTTCCAACCCCCGTACCAGGCACTGACCATGACGGCGACGGCGAACATGACGAGGCGGCTCTCCGCAACGTCAGACAAAAACAAGGTTGGGATCAGTGCCAGGACGGTGCTGAGGAGAGCGACGCCGTAGCGCAGGATAGGAGCGCGTGCCGGAGCTACGGCCAAGCTGCGGATGAGGGGGAATTTCATTCGCATAGGTTCATGCTATGCGCCGACCACTCGCATAGCGAGTTACGGCAGTCCACCGCATTTTCCCGGCGGCCCAGTGGCCAGAAGTACACCTACCCCCCCAGCTAGGAGCAACTTCAGGAGAAAGGAAACGCCTTGATCACAGCCTAACCGCAGATGCCGCTTTCCGCACAACTCGCTGGTACAAAAAGACGAGAGGGGAACATAATCGAGCAACAGGGCTGGCAACACGGCTTGCAACAATGTCGGGCAAACGACGAAACTAACGGGGCATTACAGTGAAAATCAGGCAGGGAAAATCGGGCAGGAGCACGGAATGAATATCGGCCTTTTCGGCGGCAGCTTCGACCCCATACATCGCGGACACCTGGCACTCGCCCAGGCCGCCGCCAGCCGCTACGCTCTAGAGCAGGTGCTGTTTGTGGCGGCGAATGTTCCTCCGCACAAACAGAAACCGCCGGTCACGGCGTTCATCCATCGTTATGCCATGGTGGCGCTTGCGACGCAGGACGAACGAAGATTCGTGCCGTCGCTGCTGGAGGCGCCCGAATGGGCAGGTGGCGCGAATTATTCGATCGATACGGTTCGACGCCTGAAGCAAACCCTCAAGAAATCGGACCGGCTATTCTTTCTGATCGGAATGGACGCTTTCAAGGACATTGCGAATTGGCGCGAGGCGCGCGCGCTGCTGGGGGAATGCGATTTCATCGTGGCTAGCCGTCCCCGATATTCGTTGCGGGACGTGGCCGAGTCTCTGCCGGAAGACTTGCGTCCGCCGGCGGCGGTAATTCGTCCGTTTCATAAGCAGCCAGCCAAAGGCGATCTGGTTCTTCCCGGGGTCACGCTGCACTTGCTCGAAGGCATTCACCAGGGCGTCTCCGCGACCGCGATTCGAGCGGCGGCGGCGCAGGGCAAGCCGCTAGCACGATGGCTGGACCCGCGGGTGGCGGATTACATAAAGAAGCACGGACTCTATCGGGGGAAGCGACTCGACAAGTAGGGTGGGTCGCGGCAACTGAGACGCGGCGAGCCGCGTCTCTACACCGGGCGGGTTACAATCAAATGATCCGGTATGAAGAAAAAGAACGACCTCAAACTTCAAGTGTGTGAAGCCATCCTCGCCTGCCAGGACAAACAAGCTGACGATGTCACGATTCTCGAACTGGAAAAGGATTCGGGAGCCTTCACCGACTACTTTGTGATGTGCAGCGGGACCAATCCGCGGCAGATCCAGGCGATTGCCGACGCGGTGGACGAGCGTCTGGAGGCGTTGGGGCTCCGCGTGACTCACTCCGAGGGCTACAAACAGGCGGAGTGGGTGCTGCTCGACTACGTGGACTTCGTCGTCCATGTTTTCTCGGAGAAGGCGCGCCAGTTCTACGATCTGGAACGCCTGTGGAAGTCGGCCAAGCGGCTGGAGCCAGCGGAATTGATGGCGAAGCCGCGGCGGACCGCGATGGCCGGATCGATTGCCGGATCAACGGCCGCTAAATCCACAACTGCGAAAACCGCTTCCCCGGCGGTCAAGAAGACGCGTAAAAAGAAGGCCTGAAGTGTCCGCTTCGAATCCAGCCCCGTGGAGTTCTTCTTACCGCCTGGTAGCCGCGGAAAAGTGGAAAGCAAAATCGGCGGCGATGGGCACCGCGGTCACAGAAGCTCTTGTTAAATACTCGCGTCCGTTGCCTGACATGCTGGTTCTCGATTTGGCCAGCGGCACCGGCGAACCTGGGATCAGTCTGGCGCAACGCGTCGGTCCGCGGGGTTCGGTCACAGCGGTGGATCAGAGTTCGGAATTGCTCGACATTGCCGCCGAACGCGCCCGGAACAAGAAACTCCTAAACTTCACGACCCAGCAGGCCGACGCGCACCACCTGCCGTTTGACGACCAGAGCTTCGATCTTGCCACTTGCCGCTTTGGGGTGATGTTTTTCAGCGATGCCCAACGAGCGCTGGCGGAACTGCACCGCGTGCTGAAGCCCGGAGCCCGAGCCTGCTTCGCCGCCTGGGGTCCGGTGGAACAACCTTATTGGCAAACCACGATGAAGATTGTGCACCGGCACGTGGGCGGCGCCATGCTTCCACCGGGAGGGGCCGATCCTTTTCGATTCTCGGCTGTGGGCTCTCTTTCGAGGGTGCTGAACGCCGCGGGGTTTCACGAGGTGCAGGAGTCCACTCAAAATCTGTCGTGGACGTGGCCGGGAGACGCGGAAGAAGTTTTCGAATACGCGTGCGCAGTGGCAGCTCCATTCCGGCCGATGCTGGAACGTGTGCGGGTGGAAGAGTGGCCGGCGATCCGCGCTGAGGCGACGGCGGCGATCGAGCGGTATCGCGTGGGGGATGAGATCCGGTTCGGCGCCGACATTGTTCTGGCGTCGGGAAAAGCCTGAGTGGGTTTATGGAGCGCCGGGCGTCCCCGCCCGGCCAGCGACAGGCATCCCTCCGGACGGGCGAGACGCCCGTCGCTCCATCGATCGCAGTCCCAGTGATCGCAGTCGGAGACCGAAAGATTGTGAAGATAAAGGTGGCATGGATCGGGAAGACGAAGGAGCCGGCGATTCAGGCTCTGACCGACGAGTATTTGAAACGGCTCTCGCGCTATGCTGGGGTTGCGGGCCTTGCATTCAAGGACGAAGCCGCAATTTTGTCGCTGGCGACGGGTGAGCGGCAGCAGAAGAAGGAGCGGCACAAGCTGGTTCTCGTCGATTTGCGGGGGAAACAGCTTTCATCCGAAGAGCTGGCCGAGTTTCTGAGGCGCGAGCAGGTGAATGGGAACCCGCTGCTGTTCGCGATTGGCGGCGGCGACGGTTTCAGTGACGAAGCGCGTCGCTATGCCGGTTTTACGCTGTCCCTGGGAAAGATGACGCTGCCCCACGAATTGGCGCGCGTGGTTCTGGTGGAGCAGCTTTATCGTGCTTTTACTATTCTGGCAAATCACCCCTATCATTTGGGACATTAACTTAATGGTAACGGGGCAGCGGCCAGTCAGCCCCACGCTCGGGAGCTCGAATTCCCTACCCCGATGCACTTCTGGCAGCTTCCCACGGGACCGAAACAGGCTTACCGTGTACTTGATATGGGAACCAAGTCTGAATTTGTTAGCGAGGCCCTCCCCCAATGAAAAACCCGTACGACATACTACGAATGAAAGAACAGGAGTTGATGCGGATCCGGAAAGAGGTGGACGCTCTGCGAATAGCAGCGCGCTTGCTGGGCGCCGAGGACCCGGGCGCAGCGAAAGGCGAAGATCAACCGAAGCTGCAACGAGTGGTCGAAATGCCGTAGAAGACTCCCCCGTTTGACTTGAGGCGGACGGAAGCCAAAACCGTCCGCCTTTTCATCAATTGGTAATTTTGAAATCTGTAATTTGGTAATTTGAGCCCCTCGGTTGGGGTGTGAGCTTAGGTCTTAGAATTACCAAATTACACAATTACCACTTTGCGAAATCCTCCGCATCGTCCCCTCTCCGCGTACAATAATGCATTCGCCTCTATGTCGGATCTGCGGCGTGGACTCATTATCGTGAATACCGGGCCGGGCAAGGGGAAGACTACCGCGGCCATGGGGACGGCGCTGCGGGCGGTTGGACAGGGGATGCGCGTCCTGATGCTGCAATTTCTGAAGGGTTCCTGGCATTACGGCGAACTGGATGCGGTCAAGGCTTTCGGCGACAAGTTCATCCTGAAGCAGATGGGACGCGGCTTCGTGAAAGTGGGCTCGGAGAAACCAGACCCCGAAGATATTCGGATGGTGGGGGAGGCCTGGGCCGAGGCCGAGAAAGCGATCCAGTCCGGCGAATGGGACCTGGTGGTGCTCGATGAAATCAACTACGCCATCAGCTACGGTATGCTGGACCCGGCGAAAGTGGTGGAGTCTCTGAAACAGAAGCCGGAGATGGTGCACGTCATCTTGACCGGAAGGAACGCGCATCCGACAATTGTCGAACTGGCCGATACGGTGACGGAAATGCGGCAGATCAAGCACGCCTACGAGAAAGGCGTGATGGCGCAGAGAGGAATCGAATATTAGCCGTCAGCCATCAGCGCTCAGGAAAAGCGAAGATGAGGCGGGTTTGACTGACGGCTGACGGCTGAAAGCTTCTTCATGGCTTGGTTCAAGCGACAATCCGGTGAGTTGGATACTTCGGGCGAGAAGAGAGTGCGCACCGAGGGGCTTTGGGTGAAGTGTGACGGCTGCCGCCAGATTATCTGGAAGAAGGACCTGGAAGAGAATCTTAACGTCTGTCCGAAGTGCGGCAAACACTTCCGCATCGACGCGCGCGCGCGCCTGGCGCAACTTCTCGACGACAATCGATACGAAGTTTTCGACAGCAATCTGGTTTCGACCGACCCGCTGAAGTTTGTGGACCTGAAGGCGTACTCCTCGCGTCTGAAGCAGGCGAAGGCTGACTCGGGCCTGAAAGACGCCGTCATCAATGCGCTGGGCAAACTGAACGGCCGTGCGGTGATCGTGAGCGCCATGGAATATTCGTTCATCGGCGGGAGCATGGGAGCGGTGGTGGGCGAAGCCATTACGCGGGCGATTGAGAAGGCGATGGAAACGCGGACACCGATTATTATCGTTTCGGCATCGGGCGGCGCACGCATGATGGAAGGCGTGATCAGCCTGATGCAGTTGGCGAAGATCTCGGCCGCGCTGGCGCGTTTAGACGCGGCGCGGGTTCCGTACATTTCGGTTTTAACCGATCCCACCACGGGCGGGGTAACCGCGTCGTTTGCCATGTTGGGCGATTTGAACATCGCCGAACCCGGTGCCCTGATTGGCTTCGCCGGGCCGCGAGTGATTGAGCAGACGATCCGGCAGAAGCTGCCGCCGGGGTTTCAGCGCTCCGAGTTTCTCCTGGAACACGGAATGCTCGATGCCGTGGTCGTGCGCAAGGATTTGAAGGGCTACATCACGCGGGCGCTGGATTTTATGGTGCAGGCGGCGTAGGGCAGCCGTCGGTCGCTGGTCGTTAGCGACCTATCGTTGGGACTCCTGCTCAGGACCCTTGGGAAGCACTTTGACCTCCGGCAGCATCCTTCCAATGAGAGAGGGTCGAAAAGGGTAGTCGGACTTGCTACCCTGAACGTGCCCGCTGGGGCGAACAGCGAACGACGGCCCTTTCCGGGATCGCGAACGACTAACGACTAACGACCAGCGACTAACGACCTTGTCCTACGAAACCGCACTGGCGCAGATGTATGCTTTGGGCCACGAGTTGGCGCAGACGCCGTCGCACAAGTTCGATCTGGCGCACATACGAGTGCTGCTGGCGGCATTGGGGCATCCGGAACATCGCTTTCCAACTGTGCTTATCTCCGGCACCAACGGCAAGGGTTCGACGGCCGCCACTCTGGCTTCCATCCTGCAGGCTTCGGGACTGAAAACAGGACTCTATACTTCGCCGCATCTGGTTCGGATCAATGAGCGGATTCGCCTCAATGGCAAGGCGATCGACGACGACGATTTCGCGCTGCTCCATGACGTGGTCGACCGCACCGCCGAGGGGCTGGTTGGGGAAGGCGATCTGCCGTGGCATCCCAGCTTTTTTGAGATGCTGACCGCGATGGGCTTTGAGTATTTCGCGCGCAGCCGTCCCGACATGGTTGTGCTTGAAGTGGGCATGGGCGGGCGCCTGGATGCGACCAATGTGGTCGAGCCGCGCCTGAGCATCATCACCGACATCGCGCTCGATCATCAGAAGTATCTGGGCGAAACGGTGGCTGAGATCGCGCACGAAAAAGCTGGAATCATCCGGCCCGGCGGGATTGTGGTTACGCTGCCGCAATTGCCCGAAGCCAACAGCGTAATCGGAAACACAATTTTGGATGTGGGCGCGCGCGCGGTGAATGCGGTGCCGTATGTGCCGCCAGTCGCGCCCAGCAGTGGTCAGCGGCCAGTGGCTAGTGGTCAGTGGCAACGGTATCCGCTGGACGTGATGGGGACACAAATTATGATCGAGTCGCCGCTGGTGGGGCGTCATCAGTTGCGCAACGTTGCGCTGGCGATCGCGGCCGCAGAGGAACTGCACAACCAAGGGATAGTGCAGATCACGCCGGAGAGGATCGCACGAGGCATCCGCGAGACGCAATGGCCGGGGCGCTTCCAAGTGGTGCCAGCCGCGGGAGGGGATCCCGAGTATGTGCTCGACGTCGCGCACAATCCGGCGGGGGCGTGGGCGCTGCGGTCGACGCTTTCGGTTGCATACCCCGATCTGGGAAGCGGCCGCGAGATGACGATGGTGTTTGGCGTGATGCGGGACAAAGCGGTGCGGGAAATTACCGAGATTTTGTTTCCGATCGCCGGGCGAGTGATCTTGACCCACGCGAACAACCCGCGCTCGGCGAGCCCGGCTGAGATTCGCGAGGCAGCGGCGCGTGTGGCAGCGGGCATGGATATTGAAGAGGCCGAGGATGTAGCGTCGGCCATGGAGCGGGCACGCGAAGTTGCAGGATCGGGCGGCTTGGTCGTGGTTACCGGTTCGATTTACATTGTGGGAGAGGCGGTGCGGATGCTGGGCATTCGCATCTAAGTGTAGAGACGGGGCTTGCCCCATCTCTGTCCGGGCAGCAGACGCGGCAAGCCGCGCCTCTACTCTTTTGCAGGAAACGAGAATCCTTGAACAAGATCGCCACACCCGCGGAGCCGGAAAAAGAGGTGACCGAGCTGCGCTCGGCTGGACAGCCGGGGGCACCTCCACCCCCTCACGCGAAAACCGCGCGTGACGGGGACCCCGGGGCTGTCCCTACGTGGTCGGAGGAGCGGCCGGCCGCTCATCCCGTCCAGCGCCACGGCTGGCTCAGCCGCTTGCGCGCATATTTCATTCTTTCTCCGCTGATCTGGGCCTACACCCTGATTCTGGGCACGCTTTCTCTGATCTGCTCGCTGTTCGAGCGCGACGGGCGCTTGCAGCACAATCTTGCCCGCTTCTGGTCGTGGCTCATCATGAAAACCATCCTGTCGCCGGTGAAAGTCACAGGCATGGACAACGTCTCGGGCAACAATAAGATCGACAGCTCCAAACCCCGCGTGTATGCGGTCACCCACGCATCGGCGCTCGACATTCCGATCCTCTATGTCTATTTGCCATTTCAATTCCGCATCGTTTTCAAGAGTGAATTGCTGGCGTATCCATTCATCGGCTGGCATCTGAAGCGCTCGGGGCAAGTCTGCATCAACCAGCAAAACCCAGCGGTTTCGATCGGCGCGATCAAGTCAGCGCTGAGGAGCCTGCGCAGTGGCGTGCCGCTGGTCATCTTTCCGGAGGGCGGCCGTACGCGAGATGGAAAGATTCAACCTTTTCTGCCGGGTGCGTTCTTTCTGGCGATCAAAGCGCAGGCCGATATCGTGCCGATCGCGCTCATCGACACGTTCGATCTGCTGCCGATGAACACCTACCACATCAAGTGCCAGCCGCTGGAGATGCGGGTTGGTGAGCCGATCTCCACCGCCGGGTTGACCGTGCGCGATACGGACGAGGTGTCGGCCCGGGTGAAGTCTGCAATCGAAGCTCTGCATTCCGCGCCCGGAATCACGCAGGGATAACGAGCTTTGCTCGCGGGGACCCTTCGACTCCGCTCAGGGCTCCCGAGGGCGTCTGTCCCCACTTTGGTTGTCCCAACTCATGCACTCCCGCTGACAATACTCTCCATCATCCGTCATACTCTTTTGTTCGTCTTTGTGCTGGAGGTGTCATGCAGTCCCTTGGTCTCGTATTCTTGTTTCTTGCCATGAACGTCTACGCTCAAAAAACCGCCTCCACCGCCAGCGAAGCTCAGGAGTTCATGAATAGGGCCGAGGCCCAGCTTGCCGACCTGAACGTCAAGGTTAACCGCGCCACCTGGGTGCAGGAGAATTTCATCACCGACGACACCGAGGCCATGGCGGCCGACGCGATTGATGAGGTCGCCGCCGTCACCAGTGAGTTGGTGGAACAGGCCAGGCGTTTTGAGGGCCTGGCACTTTCGCCTGAGCTGGCGCGAAAGTTCATGCTGCTGAAGCTCTCGCTCACGGCGCCCGCGCCGAAGGATGCCGCGCTACGGCGGGAAATGACCGAGATCGGCGTATCGCTTAGTAGCGACTACGGCAAGGGTAAGTACTGCCGCAAGAACGGCGAGTGTCTGGACATTACGGCGATCGAGAAGCTGATGTCCAGCAGCCGCGATCCGGAGGAGCTCAAAGAAGTTTGGGCGGGATGGCACGCGATAGCGCCGCCCATGCGGCAGCGCTATTCGCGATTCGTCGATCTCTCCAATCAAGGCGCTCGCGAAATTGGATTCAAGGACACCGGCGCCCTGTGGCGCTCCGGCTATGATATGACGCCGGAAGAATTCTCCGCCGACCTGGAGCGTTTGTGGAACCAGGTGAAGCCGCTTTATCTTTCGCTGCACACGTTCGTGCGCTGGAAGCTGGCGGAAAAATACGGCCCGAAGCTCGTTCCGCCCGACGGTCCGATCCCGGCGCATCTGCTCGGCAATCCCTGGGCGCAGGAGTGGGGTAATGTGTACGACCTGCTCGGAGTGCAGGAGGACAAAGGCGGCGGCGTCAATATTACCGAACTGCTCAAGAAGAAAAATCTCGACGCGAAGGGGATGGTGAAGTACGGCGAAGGCTTCTTCACTTCGATGGGTTTCGCGCCGCTGCCGCCGACTTTCTGGGAGCGGTCGCTCTTCACCAAGCCCGCCGACCGCGACGTAGTCTGCCACGCCAGCGCCTGGGATATTGATTCCTTCGACGATCTCCGCGTGAAAATGTGCATCCAGGTGCGCGACACCGATTTCGTCACCATTCATCACGAACTGGGACACAACTTCTACCAGCGCGCTTATAAAGATCAGCCGTTCCTGTTCAAGAATGGCGCCAATGACGGTTTCCACGAAGCGATCGGCGACGCCATCGCGCTGGCGATCACGCCCGAATACTTGCACAAGGTGGGGCTGCTCGAAAGCGTGCCGCAGGCGAGCAACGACATCCCGGAACTGCTGAAGCAGGCGCTTGATCGCGTCGCCTTCCTTCCCTTTGGACTGATGATCGACCAGTGGCGCTGGAAGGTTTTCTCCGGAGAGATCGCGCCCTCGGACTACAACAAGTCATGGTGGGAGCTGCGGCTGAAGTATCAGGGCGTGGCGCCTCCGGTGGCGCGCAGTGAAGGCGATTTCGATCCGGGAGCAAAGTATCACGTCGCGGCCAACGTGCCCTACACCAGATATTTCCTGGCGTTCATCCTGGAGTTCCAGTTCTACCGCGCCCTGTGCCGGGAGTCCGGCTACAAAGGCCCACTGCACGGCTGCACGTTCTACGGATCGAAGGAAGCCGGGGCGAAGTTCAACAAGATGCTCGCCATGGGCCAAAGCAAACCGTGGCCCGACGCGCTGGAAGCGCTAACCGGCGGGCGGCAGATTGACGCCAGCGCGATTTTGGAATACTTCGCGCCTTTGCAGAAGTGGCTGGACGCGCAGAACAGGGGGAAGAGGGTGGGGTGGTAGGAACAGTTGAAATTAGGTCAGAGGTTAGAGGTCAGATTGCAGAAGTAAAAGCCATCGCACAAACAGCATTCTGCAATCTGACCTCTAACCTCTGACCTTGCTTATGGGCAGGTGAGGGCACCTGCCGCAACGCGAGCAAATGATAAACTTAGAAGATTCAGCAGAATACAAGGCCTATCCATGTCCGACAGCATTCATGTAAAGTTCCCTGACGGCAGCATCACGGAAGTCGCGAAGGGCACCACTGCGCTCGACGTGGCCAAGTCCATCAGCCCGCGTCTTGCCGACGCCGCTGTTGCCGCCAAGGCGCGACCACTCGCGCCGTCTCAAGAAAGCCCGAACGGCGATCTGATCGACCTCACCCGGCCGCTCGACACGGACACCGATCTGCGCATCATCACTGAGAAGGATCCCGAGGCGCTTGAAGTCTATCGGCATTCCTCGGCGCACCTGCTCGCCGCGGCAGTGCTGGAACTTTTTCCCGAGACCAAACTCGGCCACGGTCCCGCGACGGAGAACGGATTCTTCTACGATTTCTATCGCCCGACCGCGTTCACGCCCGAAGATCTCGAGAAGATCGAAAAGAAGATGCAGGAGCTCGTCCAGCAGAACCTGCCCTACGCGCGCGAATTTCTGCCGCGCAAAGAAGGTCTCGAAAAGTTCAAGGGTGAAGGCGACTTCATGAAATGCCACTTCATCGAGCAGTTCACCAAGCCCGATGAAAAGATTTCGGTCTACAAAACTGGCAAGTTCCAGGATTTCTGCCGCGGTCCGCACCTGCCTTCGACGGGGAAGATCAAAGCTTTCAAGCTGCTCAGCATCGCGGGCGCGTACTGGCTGGGCGACGAGAAGAACCAGCAACTGCAACGCATCTACGGCACGTCGTTTTTTTCGAAGAGGGATCTCGACGCCTACCTGACCGGCATCGAAGAAGCGAAGAAGCGCGACCATCGCGTGCTCGGCAAACAGCTCGACCTGTTTTCCATCCAGGAACTCGCCGGGCCGGGTCTGATCTTCTGGCATCCGAAGGGCGGCATCATCCGCAAAGAGATGGAAGACTGGATGCGCGAAGAGTACCTGCGCCGCGGCTATTCGCTCGTGTGCACGCCGCACGTATCGCGCCGGCAGTTGTTCTATACCTCGGGCCACGAGGGCTATTACTCGCAGAACATGTTCGACGCCATGGAGCTCGACGACGCCGAATACCGTCTCAAGCCCATGAACTGCCCCGGCCACATCCTGATCTACAAAGATTCGCTGAAGTCGTATCGCGATCTGCCGGTGCGGCTCGGCGAACTCGGCACGGTCTATCGCTACGAGCGTTCGGGCGTGATGCACGGCTTGCTGCGCGTCCGCGGCTTCACCCAGGACGACGCGCACATCTTTTGCACTCCCGAGCAGATCGAAGCGGAGATCGTCGGCTGCCTGGAGTTCGCGCTCGAAGTGCTGAAAGACTTCGGTTTCGACAAATTTGAAACCGAGCTTTCCACCTGGGATCCGGAGGATAAGAAGAGCTTCCTGGGCACGGCAGACCAGTGGAACCTGGCTACCCACTCCCTCGAAAGCGCGCTGAAGAAGCTGAATATCGAATACAAGACCATGCCTGGAGAAGCCGCTTTCTACGGTCCGAAGATCGACGTGAAACTGGTGGACGCCATCGGACGCCTGTGGCAGCTCTCGACCGTGCAGTTCGACTTCAACCTGCCGCAGCGCTTCCAACTCGAATACGTTGCCGAAGACGGCAGCCGCAAGCAGCCGCTGATGGTGCACCGGGCGCTCTACGGATCGGTCGAGCGCTTCTTCGGCGTTCTGATCGAGCACTACGCCGGAGCGTTCCCGGTCTGGCTCTCGCCGGTGCAGGTGGCGATGATCCCAATCGCTGAGCGCCATGTCGAGTACGCGGAGAAGGTCGCGTCGCAACTGCGGGCGGCGGGCGTGCGCGTGGAAGTCGATTCCCGCAACGAAAAAATGAACGCGAAAATCCGCGAACACGCCATGCAGAAAGTTCCGTTCCTGCTGGTGGTCGGCGACAAAGAATCCGAAGCGAATAAAGTCAATGTCCGCACCCGCGGGAAAGAGAAGACCGAAGACATGGCGACGGGCGAATTCGTGGAGAAGATCAGGAAGCTGATTGTGGAGAAGAGGGCGACCTTGTAGCCAGTGGTGCGCGAGCCCTTCCTCCGCCAAATCCCCTGTGTTAGCATCAGAAGTTTCGCAGGTGTTGTTGGGCTGGCCTGTAACCTGTACTCATCCTCATCCCGGGCCTTATCACCCTTCCCGTAAGCCTGCGGAAGGAGACAACCCGTGAAAGTGTACGAAGGAGCCAATCTCCGCAACCTTGCCCTTATCGGACACGGGCGCGCCGGAAAAACTTCGCTGGTGTCCGCCATGCTCTACACCGCCGGCGCCACGCCGCGCTTCGGACGCGTGGATGACGGCTCCGCCGCCACCGACTACGACGAAGAGGAAATCGCGCGCAAGATGTCGATTGCGACCGGCCTCGCTTTTGTCGAGTGGGGCAAGCCGGAGGCGAAGGTCAAGATCAATCTGCTCGACACCCCCGGCTTCAACATGTTCGTGCACGAGGCCAAGATGGTGCTGCCCGTGGTGGACGCCGCGCTCGTCGTGGTGGACGGCGTCTCCGGGGTCGAGGTCGTGACCCAGCGCGTCTGGCAATACTGCAATGACATCGAACTGCCGCGCATGATCGTCGTCAGCCGCATGGATCGCGAGCGCGCCGACGCCANNGTCCGCATGAAGGCCTACACCTACGAGATGGGCGGAAACGGCAAGGGCAAGGAAGGCCCGATCCCCGCCGACCTGGCCGGCGTCGCCAAAGACGCTCACGAAAAATTGGTGGAACTCATCGCCGAGGGCAAAGATGAGTTGATGGAAGAGTTCTTCGAAACGGGCACGATCCCCGAGGAGCATCTGGTCCCGGCGCTGCACGAAGCGATTCGCGAAGACAAGCTTTTTCCCGTGCTCTTTACTTCGGGTCTGGGCAACATCGGCGTCGACGAGCTGATGGATTTCATCGTCGACTACACGCCGGCCGCCAGCGAACATCACGCCCTCACCGGCTGGACGGCCGAGGGCAGCAGCGCGCCGACCGTTCGCAAAGGCACCGACCAGGAGCCCGCTTCTGTCTACGTTTTCAAGACCATGTCGGATGCGTTCGCCGGGCGCATTTCTTACTTCAAGGTTTTTTCGGGCGTGCTGAAGGACGACGCTTCGCTGCAAAACTATAACCGCAACACGCAAGAGAAGTTCGCGCACATTTCACTCATCCAGGGCAAGCAAGCGGTTCCGATCCCGGAGCTGCATGCCGGCGACATTGGCGCGGTCGCGAAGCTGCGAGAAACTCTCACGGGCGACACGCTGGGCGACAAGTCGTCGCCGATCCGGTATCCGGCAGTGCAGCTTCCGGAGCCGGCGATCACCTTTGCCATCGAGCCGAAGAGCCGCGCCGACGAAGACAAGCTCGGCGTCGGGCTGCACAAGCTGATGGAAGAAGACGCTATGCTGCGCTTCTTCCGCGATCCGCAGACCAAAGAATTCCTGATCGCGGGCACCGGACAGCAGCACATCGAAGTCGTGGTCTCGAAGATGAAAAAGCGTTACCACGCGGAAGTGGTGCTGAAGGCGCCCAAGGTGCCGTATCGCGAAACCATTCGCGGCAAGGCCGACGTTCAGGGACGCCACAAGAAACAGACCGGCGGCCACGGCCAGTATGGCGATTGCAAGATCAAGATGGAGCCGCTGCCACGCGGCGCCGAAGTCGAGTTCGAGTTTGTCAACGATATCTTCGGCGGCGCGATTCCGCGCAACTACATTCCCGCCGTCGAAAAGGGAATTAAAGACGCCGCCGCCCGCGGCTTCCTGGCGGGATATCCGGTGGTGAACTTTCGCGTGAGCCTGTACGACGGCTCCTACCACGACGTGGATTCGAACGACCTCTCGTTCCAGATGGCGGGACGCATCGCCTTCCGCAAGGCGATGGAAGTTGCCAAGCCGACGCTGCTGGAGCCGATCATGACGGCCGAGATCACCATCCCCGACGAATTCGCCGGCACCATCATGGGCGACCTCAACAGCCGGCGCGGACGCATCCAGGGCATGGATAACAAGGCGGGCAACACGATCGTTAAGGCCGAGGTGCCCATGGCTGAGATGCTTACTTATGGCGCCGATCTTACTTCGATGACGCAGGGGCGCGGCAGCTTCTCGATGGAGATGCACCACTACGATACCGTCCCGCAACAACTGCAGGACAAGATTATCGAGAAGGCGAAGGCGGAGCGCGGCGAGGTTAAGGAAGAGGAAGAGTAATCACGTAGGGACCGCAGCCCACCCAAGGGAGACAGCCGCCTCGGCTGTCCGGTGGAGCGAAACTCCGCAGCATTCGGTGAAGAACGGGCGTTCTCGCCCGTCTACAGACGCGCGGCCCAAGAGCGAAAAAACAGATTCACCACAAGCCGTTTGTAGCGTACCATTCGTCTTTCTTCTTTCTAAACTCTAAGGAGGCACGGATGTCCAAGCGGAGTTCACCAATCTGCTGCCGCTTGTCCTTCGCTACGCTCGTTCTCTTACTTATCTCTCGGAACGCGATGACCCAACCTGCAATGACTCCGGAAAGCAAGAGCACAACCCTGGAGATCGACCACGTGTCGGTCTGCGGATCGAATCTTGACACGCTGCGCCAGGTCTTCACGGATGTGGGGCTGACTCCGGACATCGGCGGTCCGCACGGCAACGGCATTACCCAGATGGCCATCATTGGCTTCGATGACGCGTCTTACCTTGAACTGATTGCACCGGTAAAGCCGGGCGCGAGTGCGGGCTCCGACTGGGCGAAGTTCATGTCCGAGGATGCGGTCACCTGCGCGTGGGCGGTGGGGACGAACGTTTTGTTGCAGGAAGTCGATCGGCTGAAGAAGGCCGGGATTCCCGTCAAGTCTCCCGAGCGTGGCAGCCGCAAGCGTCCGGATGGCATGTCGATCGAGTGGACGACCGCTGACCCAGGCTCCGGAACACCGGGCTCGACGCTGCCCTTCATCATCGAAGACCAGACGCCGCGCGCCTGGCGCGTTCAGACTTCGGACAGCGTAAAAGGAGCGCCGGTTTATGGCGTCGAAAACGTTGTCCTCGGCGTCAACAATCTGGATGCTTCGATTGCCTTGTTCCGCAAGGCTTATGGCTGGGCTGAACCGCTCACCGAGACCCAGAAAGACTTCGGCAAGCTCGCCTACTTCCCCGGAGAACCGGTGATTCTGGCCGCTCCGTCCGGCGGAGGCTGGCTCTCGGACCGGCTAGCCAAGTATGGCGAGAGCCCGGTCGCCTATCTGCTGGGCATGCGCGACTTCGCAGCGGCGACCAAGAAGTACAAGCTCTCCGGCAGTAAGACCTGGTTTGGGCAGAAGGTGGCGTGGTTCGACGCGGGGAGGCTGAAGGGCGTGCGGCTGGGCGTGATTGGGCAGTAGATTGTGTGGGGACGGCCGCCTCGGCCGTCCAAGCGGAGCGCAGCGCCGCAGGGTTTCGGCCCGCGATCATCGCGAATCGAGGGCGAGTTGAGCGACCACGCTTGGAACCCAGAACCCGGAACTGCTACCATCCCCTTCAGTGTCCGCTGCCAAAGATAATCCCAATTTGAAGGACCGCCTAGTCTCCGCCGCCCCCGTCGAGGATGATTCCTCTTTCGAACTCAAGCTCCGCCCGCAGCGTTTGCAGGAATTCATTGGCCAAGCCAAAGTCAAAGAGAATCTAGACGTAGCCATCCAAGCAGCAAAATCCCGAGGCGAAGCCCTCGACCACGTCCTCCTCTACGGGCCGCCCGGACTAGGCAAGACTACGCTGGCCAACATCATCGCCAACGAACTTGGCGCGGCTTTTCAGCAGACCTCCGGGCCCACGCTCCAGATCAAGGGCGATCTGACCGCGATCCTCACTAATCTCCGCGACCGGCAGGTGCTTTTCATTGATGAAGTCCACCGTCTACAGCCCGCGCTCGAGGAGATCCTCTACTCCGCGCTCGAAGACTACAAGCTCGACATTATGATCGGCCAGGGCCCGTCCGCGCGCACTCACACTATGGACGTAAAGCCCTTCACCTTCATCGGCGCCACCACGCGCGCCGGACTGCTCTCGGCTCCGCTGCGCTCGCGTTTCGGGCTGCTGCTGCGGCTCGAGTTCTACACTCACGATGACCTGCGCGTGATTGTCGAGCGTTCCGCCGAGATTCTCGGCGTGCGCATCGATCGTCCCGGAGCCACTGAAATCGCGAGCCGCTCTCGGGGAACTCCGCGCATCGCCAACCGGCTGCTGCGGCGCGTGCGCGACTATGCCCAGGTGCGGGCCGCCGGCTCCATCGATCTGCCGGTTGCCCAGTCCGCGCTCAGCATGCTTGAAGTGGACCGCCACGGCTTTGACGAAGTCGACCGCAAACTGCTGCTCACCATCATCGAGAAGTACCAGGGCGGCCCCGTGGGTTTGAATACGCTGGGCGCTGCGCTCGCCGAGGAGCCTGACGCCATCGAAGAGATCTACGAGCCGTTTCTGATCCAGATCGGCTTTCTGAACCGCACGCCTCGGGGACGGGTCGCGACCCAGCTCGCTTATGAGCATTTCGGGATCACTCCCAACCGGCGGCAGAGTTCGCTGTTCTGACCGAGTCTCGTGGGATGGGTTGACTTCCACCGCCGCAATCTGCGTTAATCACTCTTCGTTATCATTCCTTTACTCAGGAGGAATCATGCGCGAAGTCATTGCCACCGATCAGGCTCCGCAAGCCATTGGGCCGTACTCACAGGCCATTCGAGCCGCCGGGCTGATCTTCACTGCCGGACAGATCCCAATCGATCCCGCCACCTCGCAGATCATCGCCGGCGATGTGAGCGCACAGACCGACCGCGTGCTCAAGAACCTGGCCGCCATTTTGCAGGCCTCGGGCAGCAGCCTGGAGAAAGTTCTGCGCTGCACCGTCTTCCTCAAGAACATGGGAGACTTTGCCGCCATGAACGAAGTCTACGGACGCTATTTCAAGCAGGCGCCGCCGGCGCGCTCCACCGTCGAAGTGGCGCGGCTTCCGAAGGACGTTCTGGTTGAAATTGACGTGATCGCGCTGGCTTGAAGAAAACTGACGGGAAGAGACAGAATTGAAGAAGCTGTCGTGAAGGAACCTGAGTTGAAGAACATTGCAGACGCAACGTTGGCTCTTAGCTTTTGGCTTTTAGCTAAAGGCCAAAAGCTAATAGCCAAAAGCGTTCAGAATAAGAAAAGGGGATATATGAAAACTGTTGTTGTCGCCATCACACTATTCGCACTGGCCGGCCTGATCGG
>PLHP01000127.1 GCA_003138955.1 Acidobacteriaceae bacterium
CATCTTGTATTGGATAAGACTCTGGTTTGCTTCGCATTGGCTATTGTTCAACTATCTCGAACTTTCATGAACCGAGGCGTTCCATGCCGACTAGCCAAGACGACCATAGGGACAAGGCCGACCCACCGGAATTAGGCATTCAGAACGAACCACTGCGTCCCGTCGCTGAGACACGAGCGTACTCGACTGAATGTGTCCCGGCTATTGAAGCAAAGGCGGCGTCTCAATTCCGCTTTCGTATCTTAGTGGTGGACGATCAATACCTGATACGCGAAACTGCACGGCAGATTTTGGAAAATGGCGGGTATGAGGTTCTCACGGCGGCGGACGGGCTGGATGGTTTACAAGCGCTCAGCCATTCGCTGCCTGATTTAATTATTTCCGATTTGAATATGCCTCGGATGTCAGGATTTGAATTTCTGGCGGTAGTACGAGAGCGATTTCCCCACATTGCAACCATCGCTGTGAGCGGAGAGTACATCACCAGCGGAGATCCATCAGGCGTTTTGGCGGACGCTTTCTTTCAAAAAGGCCAGTACACCCTCAAGGAGCTTTGCGGCGAAGTCGCGAAGCTTCTGGCCGCTTCTCCGATCCGCTCAGAAAGAAAGAAAACTGACATTGCCCCACTCTTCGTGCCCAGAGACAGTGCGGGGTATCTCATGATCACATGTCCCAAATGCCTGCGTTCTAATAAGCTGCAAGCGATAAGTTTGGACGGTGGGATACACGAAACGCCTTGCCAGTCCTGTGGCACGCCCGTGAGATTTGAAATCAATCACGAGATTGAGCCGCTGATGAAACGCAACCACGCCTAACTTAGCTCCACCAGTTCCAATCTCTACCGATCTTGCTCTGGGCAGCTTTTCTGCTGTACTCAGATCGGCGTTGGCCCCTTGGCCGCAACCAGCACCTCTAACAGAGTGGCCGTGTTACGAACGCTTAGCGCGATAGTGATGAGTGGTTCTGACACCAGCGGATATTGCTCCGCCAGTGCCTCAAGTCGCGTACTGACGTTGTCGAGTTGATCGACTTCGCGCAAGATCGCTTGAAACGGCATGGGCAGACTGCTCTCTTGTCGAAAAACCTAAGGCGGGAAAACTTCAGATGGACTGGCTTAGGTCAGAAGACCTGAAAGAGGAGAAAGTGGCAACCACCCCGTCGTCACCATAACATGCCAGAAAGTAATTTGCTTGATACAAATTGACCTGTTGATGCCACCGGATTCATGATTTCTTGCGGGAACCGGAATCATGGCCGCTCCCCCGCAGCCTGAGCCGACGGAGGTTGCATCGCCGCCTCCAGGACGCTCTTTGCCAGCGCGATTCTATCTTCATTTTTGCGCATGATGGTCGGAGTGCAATGCACGCGCATGCCGGTCTGGCGCAATTCTTCGGCAGCGGACGCGTCCTTGGAATCAACCACCAGCAGATCGAGGAAGTCGCGATAGAAGTCGGCAACCCCGGCAATCGATACTGCGAAACCTTGCGCCGTCATGAGCGCTCCCGCGGGCCCTGTGACAGGGGCTCCTCCCACAATCGGGCTCACGGCCGCAATGCGGGCGCGGCTTTCGCGCAGCGCTTCGCGAATTCCCGGTACGGCGAGAATCGGACCGATGCTGGATACTGGATTACTCGGCGCCAATAGCACAAGATCTGCCGAGCGGATCGCCACGATCACTCCCGGCGCCGGCTCCGCATCCGAGGCGCCGGCGAACCGCACCGCTTCCACCGGATCCTGGTACCAGCGCTGGACAAAATATTCTTCAAAGCTCAAGTCTCCCGCCGGAGTCAATACCCGCGTTTCCACCCGCGAATTGCTCATCGGCAGGATGCGCGCCTTGATTCCAAGCCGGGCCACAATCTCGGATGTGGCGTCACTGAGCGTCTTGCCGTCAGCCAGCAGCTTGGAACGAAAAATGTGCGTGGCCAGGTCGCGATCGCCGGCGTGAAACCAGGTCGGTTGTCCCATCTGTCCCATGGCGTTCAGGCAAAAGAAAGTGTCGCCCTTCACGCCCCACCCGCGCTCCGGGCTCAGTTTGCCGGCCAGCATGTAAGTGATGGAATCGAGATCGGGCGAAACGTACAGCCCCCACCACAGCAAGTCGTCGCCGGTATTCACGATGATCGTCAGTTCTTCCGGACGAACAATCTGCCGCAGTCCATCCACGAACTTGGCGCCGCCCGTGCCGCCGGTCAGAACCGTGATCATGCCGCCCTCCGAGCGTAGCCCGCAGCGTCGGCAGCGGCGCTCAGGCGGTGCGCCAGCAAATCGCCCGGTGCCGCCGCTTGTTCCGCGAACTTTCTTACGAACTCTGGATAAACCGGCAACCTCTGGCGCAGCTCGAATCCTTTCGCCTCGGTCTGCCGTCGCAATTCGTCCAGATGCGGCCAGGGCTTTTCCGGATTGATGAAATCCGGCGTCAGCGGCGAAACTCCGCCCCAGTCATTGATGCCGCCATCGAGCAGATCGGCATAGTGCGGATCGGAGAGATTCGGCGGCGCTTGAATGTTCATCCTCGGCATCAGGAGGCGCGCCACGGCCAGCGTGCGCAGCATGTCCCCGCGGTCCGGTTCGGGCCAGTGTGCCATCGGCGTGCCACTCTTGGCGCAAAAGTTTTGCACGATCACTTCCTGAATGTGCCCGTACTTCTCATGCAAGTCGCGAATCGCGACCAGCGCATCCACGCGCTCTTCCAGAGTCTCGCCAATTCCAATCAGAATTCCAGTAGTAAACGGAATCTTCCGCCGCCCCGCATCGTCAATTACTCGCAGGCGCTTCGCCGGTTCCTTGTCGGGAGCATTGTCGTGAGCGGCGCCTTTCGCAAGCAGCCGCGCGCTGGTCGTTTCCAGCATAAGCCCGATGCTCGGAGCCACGCGGGACAGCCGTTCCAGCCATTCCGCGCTCATCAGCCCGGGATTCGGATGCGGCAGCAGGCTCGATTCGCGAAGCACCTTCTCGCACATCCCTTCCAGATAATGAAGCGTGGATTTGTATCCGAAGCGCCGCAGCGTATCGCGCATCTGCGGGAAAAGCAGTTCCGGCTTGTCTCCCAAGCTGAACAACGCCTCGGTACATCCCATGCGCTCTCCGGCGCGCACGACTTCCATCACCTCGTCCGGCGACATGGTGTGCGCACCGGGCTCGCCGGGATCGCGCCGGAACGTGCAGTAGCCGCAGTAGTCGCGGCAAAGATTCGTCAGGGGAAGGAACACCTTGCGGGAATAGGTGATGATTCCCGGCTTGAATCTCGCACGGGCAAGTTGCGCCGCTCGGAGCAGGGAAGGTAGCATGGCGTCGTCGGTTCCGAGCAGCAGGCAAGCCGCTTCACGAGAGATCGGCTCCGCGCCAGCGTTCGCCAGCTCAGCAGCGGTCGGGGACAGCGCATCTGGGAGAAAGGTCGTCATACGTCTCAGCTTCGAAACTCGTTTCGTTCGAACCCGCCGCAAATTCCGTCGGGCACTGGCAACGATAATAACGGACTGGGCGAATCCCTGTCCCGTCGTGGCTTTCATGGCGCCATTCAACAGCAGGGCCCGCAGGTTTCCAAATGAGCCTGAGCGCGAGCGATTTCCGCAACGCCATGGGATGTTTCGCAACCGGAGTTACGGTCATCACCGTCGACCAGGACGGCGAGGTCCACGGCATGACGGCGAATGCTTTCACCTCGGTCTCGCTCGATCCGGCGCTGGTTCTGGTTTGCGTGGATCACCGGGCGCGGACGCACGCTCAACTGCACGCCCGCAAGCGATTCGGAGTGAACGTGCTGCGCAGCGATCAACAGGCCATCGCGGAATACTACGCGAGCGCGGCGGAGACTCATCAGCATGCGGAAGCGGCAGGCGCCCATTTCGACCACACCGCGCACCGCACGCCTGTGCTGCAAGGAGCTCTCGCCTACCTCGAGTGCCGGTTGCACTCGACCGAGAGCGCAGGCGACCACACCATCTTCATCGCGGAAGTGGAAGAGGTCGTGGTGCGGGAAGGGGAGCCGCTGCTGTTTTTTCGCAGCCAGTATAGAGAGGTCAGAGGTCAGAGGTCAGAGGTCAGAGGTCAGAGGTCAGAGGTGAAAACCAACGACCGAGTTTCACCTCTGCAATCTGACCTCTAACCTCTGACCTTGTTTTCACTTCTGCAATCTGACCTCTAACCTCCGACCTTGTGTCACTTCCCCATCACCAGCTTCGCAATCGTTGCCAACTGCATGTTCGACGTGCCTTCATAAATCTTTCCGATCTTGGCATCGCGCCAATACTTTTCTACCGGATAATCTTTTGTAAAACCGTATCCGCCGTAGATTTCGATGGCGAGCGAGGTCACGCGCTCGGCCACCTGCGACGTGAACAGCTTGGTCATGGCGGCTTCTTTCACAAAATTTACGCCGGCGTCTTTCATGCGGGCGGAGTTATAAACCATCAGCCGCGCCGCCTCGATCTCGGTTGCCATCTGCGCGATCTGGAACTGGATCGCCTGAAATTCCGCAATCGGCTTCCCGAATTGCGTGCGCTCCTGCGCATATTTGGCCGCGCATTCCCAGGCGCCGCGCGCCACGCCCAGCATCTGCGCGCCGATTCCGATGCGGCCTTCGTTCAGCGTTTCGATCGCGATTTTGTATCCCTTGCCGACCTCGCCGAGCACGTTTTCCCGGGGCACGCGGCAATCTTCCAGAATCAGTTCGCAAGTTGACGAAGCCCGAATCCCCAGCTTGTCTTCCTTTTTGCCGACGGTGAATCCGGGAAAATTTTTCTCGATCAGAAACGCCGTGATCCCCTTGTAGCCCTTCGACGCATCCACGGTGGCAAACAGTATGAACAATCCCGCTTCTTTGCTATTCGTGATCCAGAGCTTGCGTCCGTTGAGAACGAAGTCACTGCCATTGCCTTTGACCTCGGCCTTGGTTTGCAGGGCAAACGCGTCCGATCCCGATCCCGCTTCGCTCAACGCATAGGCGCCAAGCGTCTCCGACGTCAACTTCGGCAGGTAACGCTTCTTCTGATCTTCATTAGCCCAGCGCAGAATCGCATTCGCCACCAGCGTGTTCTGCACGTCGACGATTACGCCGGCGGAAGCGTCGGCCCGCGAACATTCTTCGACGGCCAGGATCGCTTCAAAAAACTTGCCGCCCGGTCCGCCGTACTGCTCGGGAATCTCTATGCCCATCAGCCCGAGCTGAAAGAACTGGTCGATCAGGCTGTGATCGAACACTGCCTTTTCGTCCATCTCTTTGGCCAGCGGACGAATCTTGTCCTCGGCGAACTGGCGGACGTTGTCGCGGAAGAGAATCTCGTCTTCGGTAAGAGTGGTGATCGGCGCGGGATTCGAAAGCTGCAAAGTTTCCGGCATGAAGACACCTCGTTATTGAGACGCGGCTTGCCGCGTCTGGGCAGGATGGCGAACCAGAAATTGTAGCAGCAGAAGACAGCAAGACGGCGACCGCTCGGTTGGTTCGGTGCGAATCGTTATTGCTATTGCAAACGACCCCCGCACCCCGTGTGGCGCCCTCGCCCGCGAACGCCCTAGAACGGCTCCTCAATCTCCGTCCCGCCAATTATTACCTGCAGAAGTGTTCCACGTGGAACACTGTACGTACAATTGTCGTACGGTTTCCGTCGGGCTATCGTCAGCGGCGGTTGATGAGCGCGGCGACGTAGCCGGCGCCGAATCCGTTATCGATGTTGACTACGCTGACGTTCGAGGCGCAGGAGTTCATCATCCCGAGGAGAGCGGCCAGGCCTTCGAAGGCTGCGCCATAACCAATGCTGGTGGGAACGGCGATCACCGGGACTCCGACCAGGCCTCCGACTACGCTGGGGAGAGCGCCTTCCATGCCGGCGCAGACTACGATTACGCGGGCTTTGGCTAGGGCCTCGCGATGGGCCAGGAGGCGGTGAATTCCGGCGACTCCTACGTCGTAGATGTGCTGGACGTTATTGCCCATCAATTCCGCGGTGACGACGGCTTCTTCGGCTACCGGGATGTCACTGGTTCCGGCGGACACGACCACGATCACGCCCTTGCCGTGCCGCTTGCGATCGCGCTGGAGGACGATGGCGCGCGCGAGGGGACGATAGTCGGGTTGGGGCCCATGGTCGGCGAATGCGGCGACGGCGGCGTACTGTTCTTCGGTGGCTCGCGTCGCCAACACGTTGCCGCCGTGGGCGGCGAGGCGGGTGAAGATTTCGGCTACCTGGCGGGGCGTTTTGCCCGGGGCGAAGATCACCTCGGGCATGCCTTGGCGCAGGGCGCGATGATGGTCTAGCTTGGCGAAACCCAGATCCTCAAAAGGCAGGTGACGCAGGCGCTCGACGGCTTCGTCGGGGGATAGGCGCTTTTTTCGGACCTGCTCGAACAGTTTGCGAAGGGCTTCGGAGTTCATAGACGCAGACGTCATTGTAGATTGTCGGGGGCTGTTCAGAGTCGCGCAGTGCGAGATCAACCACAGGGGGAACAGGGTAGAGCTGGCCGGCGGGACGCTGATGCTGCCATAAAGCCACGTGCTTTCAGTCACTTGCGGAGATTACTCCAGTGGTTCAACGACCTTCGGATAGATTGCCCCTGTCTTCCGCGCACCCTATAATCGGCATACTCTGGTTCTGGATTCTCTGGCAGGTTCGCGGGTAGGTGGGCCCTGAGGAGTAGGTGTGTCTTTTGGCCGATCTTTATTTGGCCGAGATTTGGGCTGAGCCGAACCCGTATGCTTAAACGCCTGCAAATCACGCTGATGGCTAGCTTGGCCGCGATCTCCTTTCTTTCCACGATGTTTTCGACGATGCCGGCGCGGGCGCAGTCGGGCGCGTCGGCAGGCGCGCGGGCGGGAGCTATTACTCCGACTACCGACGAATCGGGCCGCAAGATTTACGTTAACGAGGATGAGCCTTCCGCGGGTTCGCGGTCGCGGGCTTCGGCGCCTGCGCGGGCGGAGGCTTCGACGCCTTCGTCTCGGCTCGTTTATTGGAGTTCGACCGACCACCGCTTCAAGCCGGTTCCAACGAGCGGAGCGGTGATGCGTGCGGCGCGCTCGGCGGCTTCGGAAGTCAACAGCTACCTTGACGGCAAAGCGCAGGCTCACCCGACGCTTAACCGCTCCTTTACTCAACAGGATATCGACGCCGCGATTGACGCCGCGGCCGCGCGGCACCATGTGGATCCGAGCCTGGTGCGGTCGGTGGTCAAGGTGGAATCGAATTTCAATCCCAATGCGGTGTCGCGCAAAGGCGCCATGGGGCTGATGCAGCTGATGCCTTCGACCGCCCGTTCGCTCAATGTTTCCAATCCTTTTGACCCGGCGCAGAACGTGGATGCCGGGGTTCGGCATCTAAGGAAACTGTTGGACAGCTACGGCGGCAACGTTCGCCTCACTCTGGCAGCCTATAACGCTGGAGCGGGAGCGGTGGCGCGGAGTGCGGGGGTTCCGCATTTCAGGGAAACGCAGGACTACGTTCGCCGCATCACGAACTTGTATCACGGCGGCAGCGAGCCGGGCCCGCACATTTTCGGCAGGCCGGCGTACGAACCGGTCCACATGGAGCGCGATGCTCGGGGCGTGCTGTACATCAGCAACACGGAATGAAGCGGCGTCTCGGGTGGTGGCGGGGCGGTTTGCGATTTCTTGAAATGGTAGGGTGGTTTCCAGCAACTTTGCGAACTAGTTTGGGTTGTCATATTGAGCGAGGCGACGGACTTGTCGAGGCGACGGACCCATGCATTCCGGCGCCGCGAGCAAATGCATAGTCCTTCGCTTCACCCAGGATGACACGGCTGGATTTATAGCAGGATTTTGGTGAAGACCCAGGCTTCTACGACCCTAACTCGTACGAACCTAATTCGGGGCGCCCGCGCTTTTCGGCTGGGCGCAGCGCTGTTGCTCGCGCTGCTGCCGCTGGTTTCCGCATCGGCCCGCGTCCGCCACAACGATGCCTGGGCCCGCCAGCAATTCGCCAAGGCGGAGCGCATGCGGGAGGCCCTCAACGGCCGTCCCGTGGGCGAGCGCACCCGGCACGAATACCAGCGTGTCATCGATTGCTACCGCCGCGTCTACTTCGGGTCTCCGGCGTCGTCGAAGGCGGACCCGAGCGT
>PLHP01000225.1 GCA_003138955.1 Acidobacteriaceae bacterium
ACCATCTTCGCGATGCGGTCCACGTCGCTGTAGGGCATGTCCATGGCGCGGCCCACATCCTTGATCGCGGCTTTGGCCGCCATCGTGCCAAACGTGATGATCTGCGCAACATTTTCCCGCCCGTATTTATGGGTTACGTATTCGATCACCTCGCCGCGCCGGTTCATGCAGAAATCGATATCGATATCCGGCATGGAAATGCGTTCCGGGTTCAGAAAGCGCTCGAACAGCAATTCATGCTGCAGCGGATCGATGTCGGTAATCCCCAGCGAATACGCAACCACCGCTCCCGCCGCCGATCCGCGCCCCGGCCCCACAGGAATGCCGCGTTCGCGGGCATAGCGGATGAAGTCCCAAACGATCAGAAAATAGCCCGAGAACTTCATCTGCTGAATGATGCCGATCTCGCGCGCTAGTCGCTGCTCGTAGTCGGCAAGAGAGTGCTTCAGCCGCCCGCTCGCCGACAAATTGCGCAGGCTCTCCATCCGCCGGGCAAATCCTTGCCGCGTAATGTGTTCGAAATAACTGTCGAGAGTAAATCCGTCCGGAACGTCAAAGTGCGGAAACGGGCTGGGAACTTTCTCCAGCCGAAGGTTGCAGCGCTCGGCAATATCGAGCGTGCGCGAAAGCACCTCGGGCGCGTCCTTGAACATGCGCATCATCTCTTCGCCGTTCTTGACGTAGAACTGTGTGCCCTCGAACTTCATCCGATTCGTCTCTTGAATCGACTTCCCGGTCTGAATGCACAACATCACATCCTGGGCGTGCGCGTCGTCTTCGCAAAGGTAGTGGCTGTCGTTGGTCGCGACCATCGGCAGCCCGATATCTTTTTCGAGCTGAAATAACCCCGAGCGGATGCGCTGCTCCATTTCCAAACCCTGGTCCTGAATCTCAAGGAAGAAATTTTCTTTGCCGAAAAGGTCGCGATAGAATCCGGCAGCCGACCGCGCCGCGTCGTACTTCCCTTCCGTGAGCCGCTCCGCCACTTCGCCCTTCAGGCATCCGGAAAGCCCGATCAGCCCCTTAGAATGCTCCGCTAGAAATTTCTTACTCACGCGCGGCTTGTAGTAGAAGCCGTGCAGCGAGGCTTCCGACGTGATCTTCACCAGATTGCGGTAGCCTTCTTCATTTTCGGCCAGCACCAGCAGGTGGTTATAAGTGTCGCCGTCGGGCGGAGTGCGCGCGATGTCGTGATCGTCTTTCTTGCAGATGTAGAGTTCGCATCCGACGATGGGTTTGACCCCGGCCTTATGCGCGGCATTCACAAAATGCACCGCCCCAAAAATATTGCCGTGGTCGGTCATGGCCACTGCGGGCATGCCCAGTTGATGAACCCGGTCAACGAGCTTTTCGACGTCGCAAGCGCCGTCGAGCAGAGAGTAATCGCTATGCAGATGCAGGTGGACGAATTGGTTTTGGGTCATGAAGACTTGGGATTCATTCTAATGGCTGGAGGAAATCGCGCAATGCCTGAAAGTGGTGCAATTGTCAGTCGTTGGCGTCAGTCGATCGACGGCGCTATCGCGGCACCTGAAAATCCACGCCGCGATCGTCATTCATCTTGACCGTGGCAGCAAGATCGAGCTGAGCGAGTGGAATTCTCTTCGCGGCTTGCGCATTGAGCACCCAGAGCGTTTCACCGGCGATCGCGTAATTGCGCACTTCCTCAACATGCTGGTCGCGGAAAACCAGCGCCGTCGCCGGTTCCTGGTCTGTCTTCGGTCGATTGCGCGCTTCGACATCGGCTTGCAGCCGGTCGATCTTTCCGTTCAGCGCCTGCACATCGCGTTGCAATCCGCTGTCGTTCTCGGGGTAGGGAGCAGGATAAGAAGTACCGGCATACGCATCCTGATCTTGGTTATCCGAGTTATAAGCGAGAGAATTATCGTACCCGTCGTAATAGCCGTAGGGATAATATCCCGCGTACGGGTAATAAGGATAATAGCCCCGTCGTCCGTAGATGCCTCGCTGATTGTAGTAGCGGTTTCCAGTCCGATTACGAATGCCGGAGCCGCGCCCAAAACTTCCGCCGCGATACGATCCGGAGGAACGCACGCCGGAGGAGTAGCTGCCGGAGGAATGTATGGCAGACCCGCCACGGGAGGCGAAATGACCACCGCCGCCGCCACCACCGTGCCGTTGCGCCCACACCGGCAGCGCGAGCAGAATCAGGCTAAACGCCGCTATGGACAACCAGCGCCGCATATTCACATTATAGCCCAGTTTGACTGGTCCCGATGAGGAGAAAATCCGGTTTCGTATCACCGTATCGCTTTACAAAACTCGACGTTGCACTTGTTTTTGGGTGGCGCAGCGGTTCACCGCTGCGATAACTGGCGTATTTTCGGTATCGGCTTTAGCCGCTGAGGTCAGACTGACGTCAAGACTGTGGTACAGAAGGTACTCTTTCCGCAAGTTGTTTAGCGATACCGCAAGTTCAAGTCAGGTTCGTATTAAGGGTACCGCTTTCAGCGATAGGTTCAAGTTGGCTTCGTATTAGGGTATCGCTTTAGCGATACCGCAAGTTCTCCGGAATCAGATGCCCCTTTAGGGGCTGAGCACCGAATAGCCCGCAGGCCAGCTTTCACAACGCCCCGAACCCGCGTTATTTGCCATTTTTCTTGGCCTTGGCTTTGGTCTTCGTCTTCGCTTTAGCCGCCGCCTTCGCGGGCTTGGCAGGTTTGCCCGGCTTCTTGATGGCAGCAGCCTTGGCTGGCTTGGCCGCCTTGGCAGCCGCTGCGGGCTTCGCAAGCTTTGCAGGAGGCGCAGGCTTCGCCGCCACCACAGGCTTCGACGCCGGGGCAGACTTCACCTGTGCCGGGGTTGCCGGAGCCGCAGCCGCAACTTTTCCCTTCCCCTTAGCCCCCGTCTTCACGCTAGCCGCCGCAGGAGCAGCCGCAGCGGCCGCAGCCTTGGCTCCTCTGCCCCGCTTTGTCGGCGGAGGTGGCGGAGGCGGCGGAGGTGGCGGAGCCAGCGGCTTCAGAAACTTCAGCGTCTCCGTCCGCGAACGCAGCTTGCCATCCAACAACAGCATGAACACATCGTTCGCGATCTTCGGATACGCCGGCATCTGCGGCGTGATGCGGAGTTCCGTCATCTCCGGCAACGGAATCTTCTGCTGTACTTGCCGCCACTTGGTGAAGAAATTCTTGATCTTCTGCGCCACCGCCTGCTGCCGCGCCGTAATCGCCAGAAACAGAATCATCTCCGGACGCGCCGACGACAGCAGTTGCCAAGTCCGCGACGGCGTGGCCGCTTCCTTGCCCGACAATCGCTTCGCCAAGCTGTGGGCATTCGAATCCAGATCCTTCCACGACTCGACCAGATCCTTGCGCGGAATCGCCCGCCGCAAATCCGAAATATCCTTGTCGCCCAGCCGCTCGGTGAGGAAATGCAGCACCAGGGGCGCAACTTCCGGAGTATAGCCAAGGTCGTTCATTTGCTGCCGGGTCTTCATCAGCGCGCCCAAGCCGGCCGTGTCCACTTTGGCCGTGCTCCAGCGCGGATTCAGCACTTTCAGCCATCCCTCTTTTTCGTAAGCCTTCAGAACCCCTTGCGGATCGTCCTCGTACGCCAACTGCTCGATCTCGTATCCGATACTCGAACTCCGTATGTACTCGATGTAGCCATTTTCTTTCCCCGATTCGTAACGCGCCAGGGTCCGTTCCTCGAGCGGCCAGTGAAAGCGCGTGGTAAAGCGCGTGGCGCGGATCATCCGCGACGGATCTTCAAGAAACGCGTAGTTATGCAACACGCGGATCACTTTCGCTTCGATGTCGGCGACCCCGTTGAACGGATCCATCAGCAGCCCGCGCGATCCCTCGTTCAGCGACAGGGCCATCGCGTTAACCGTGAAATCGCGGCGGCGAAGATCCTCAATGATCGTGGCCGGAGCCATCTGCGGAGGCTTGCCCGGCTTGTCGTAGCGCTCCGAGCGGGCCATCGCAATTTCGGCGCGAACTCCGCCAGGCAGCGTCAGCAGCACGCTCCGCGTCTCGCCGTCGGCGTCACCCACCACCGCTCCCGCCCGCTCCAGATCTTTTTGCAACTTGAGCGCGTTGCCCTGAACCGTGAAATCCAGATCGCGGATGGCAAAACCGGTAATGATGTCGCGGATGGCGCCGCCGGTCAGATACAGGTTCATCCCCGCCGCCTTGGCGGCGTCTAAGACGAGCGCAACTGCCTTTTGTTGATCCGGCGAGAGCCGGGTTTCCAGCGT
>PLHP01000238.1:0-6515 GCA_003138955.1 Acidobacteriaceae bacterium
TGACCGAGCGGGCCGGTGGTCGTCTCAACACCCGTGGTCAAACCGTATTCGGGATGCCCCGGCGTTTTGCTGCCCAGTTGCCGGAAATTCTTGATCTCTTCGAGCGACACGGCAGGAGTCGAAAGAATTTTGCCATCCGCACTTACTTCGCGCACGCCCGCCAGATGGAGCAGGGAATAGAGCAGCATGGAGGCGTGCCCATTGGAGAGCACGAAGCGGTCGCGGTTCGGCCAGATCGGATCTTCCGGGTCATAGCGCAGAAACTGCTGCCACAAACAGTAGGCAACCGGAGCCAACGCCATCGGCGCCCCGGGATGCCCCGAGTTCGCCTTCTGCACCGCGTCCATCGAAAGCGTGCGAATGGTGTTGATACACAACTGGTCAAGCTGGGTACCGGTGGCGATAGACTCGCCGACGATAGACTGGTCACTGACAGCCATCAATTCTCTCCTCGCAAATCACTTGCCTTGCCCTGCTTCAAAATTAGATGAAATCGGCGCCAAATGGATACAAGCGCCAATCGCCACAAGTCTACATCGTGATCGAGAAAAAATACGAGGCACGAGAGGACGAAGCTGCGGTTTTACACCGCGAGAATTTGGCTCGCTCGATTGGGACGGGTGGCGCTGATTTGTGCAACGCGAGGTGCGGATTTCAGGTAAGAAAAGTCTTATCCTGGCTGATCTTGTGTTGCAGGGTGGCCGCCATTTGGTCCACGTCTTTGGCCGAAAGGTGCATCAGCTCAGGGTCCAGGATGGGGATGCGGTTGGTTCCGACCGCGTCCCGCCGCACCTGGATCAGCAGTGCCTGCAGCGCCTGGGCATCGTATTTTTGCGGTGTCAGGCGGATCAATTCCTGCAGCGTGGCTCCGAGCGACAAGCGTTCGCGGTAGGGACGCTCGCTGGTCATGGCGTCAAAGGTCTCGGCCAAGGCCACGATGCGCACCGCTTGCGGTATTTCGTCCCCATGCAAGCCGTCCGGGTATCCCGACCCATCGGCGCGCTCATGGTGCCAGCGCACGATTTCGGGTATCTGCGGCCAGGGAAACTGCACTTGGCTGACGATCTGATGGCCAATGATCGTGTGGTCCCGCATCTCGTGGGATTCCTGCTCATTGAGCTCCGCCGCTTTCCCGAGCAGCCGCTTATCGACCGCAACCATGCCGATGTCATGCAGATAGGCCGCCGACCGCAGTGACGCAACGCCGGTCGGGTCCATGCCCAGCGCTTCGCCGATGGCCTGCGAGTAGCGGCCGACGCGCAGCGAGTGTCCATGAATGTTGACGTGTTTGACGTCGATGGCGGTGGCGAAAGCTTCGAGCGCGTTGTCGTAGAACCCGTGCAGCGAGGCCAGCAGCCGCAGGTTTTCCGAAACCCGTTGCGCCAGCGTCTGGCCGAGAGTGTGATTCTGAATGGCCAGTGCCACGTAGTGGCTCAGCATTTCAAAAGCGTCGAGCGCGTCTTCGTCGTACACGGCTTCGCCGGGGCGGCGACCCAGGGCAATCACTCCCGCCAGCTTTCCTCGAACTTTCAGTGGGCGGATGCACTTGAACAGTTCGGGTGCGACATTGCCGTTCGAACTCAGAAAGACATCGTAGGTGGAACTGTTGAGCAACACCGGGCCGGCGGTCGCGGTCAGGGTGTGCACGTGGCGGGGAAGCAGGGGAATCAGCGACGGCTCCGGCAGCAGCGCGAATCCTTGCGCATCGACCGAGGTCAGCAGGGAAGGCCGTTCGCTGAACGAAAACAAGACGGCCTCGCGCGCGCCGGACGCCTCCATCACGGCGGCCAGCATGGCGCGAGCGGTCTCGCGGAAGTCGCGGTCCGCCGTCAGTTCGGGCCCCAAATCCGCCAGCGCTTCGACGGTCCGCAGAAGCTTTTTGAGATTGGTTCCCTGCAACGCCTCGCGCGGAGGTACATGCGAGAAACCAGAGCGGTACCAGCGTAGCACCGCACCGCGGCTCGATTGTTAGTTAGTTTGGTGCGAGGGAATATCGGGCGATCTGGCGATGTCTACACGCCGACCGGAAATGGCTTGGTATGGCTTTCCGAACCCACCGAGAGTCCGGCGAAACGCCCTTGCAGCAGTGACATTAGCCCGGTGACCCAGTAACCGATTACGAACAACAGCAGGAAGGGAACGGTGACGTAGTTTTCGTTGTCGATGGCATAAGAGACCGCCAGCGCGAAATAAGTTCCGATCAGGAGTTCAATCCACGGAACCCATCCCAGACGCTTGCGGTATTTTTTCGCGCCGACCCTGTCCTTCTTCGATTCGACGCGGTACTTGGGAGTGCGGGCGAAGGCGGTCTGCTTGCCCACCAGCGCTTCCAGCACGGCAATCGTATTGGTGATCGTCAGCCCGATTCCCAGGGACATCAACAGCGGCAGGTAGAGCAGCGAGCGCAGCCAGCTTTTCGGAAACAGTTCCTTCTGCGAAACCAAATAGAAGCTGGAAATAGAGAACGTGGAAGCCATGAACAGGGGCAGGTCGATGTAGAGCATCTGGAACCATCCCTGGTAGAAGCGAATAACCATGGCGGGCAGCAGCAAAACCGAGAGCACGATCATCAGCGGATAGCTGAGGTTGGCCGTCAGGTGATACCAGGCTTCAATTTTCACATGCCGCGAGGCGTCGCTCGCGAACACCCTGGGGAGTATTTTCTTGGAGACCTGGATCAACCCCTTCGCCCAGCGCGCCTGCTGCGTCTTGAATGCGGTCATTTCCACCGGCAGCTCGGCCGGACATTCGACGTCCTGCAAATAAAGAAACTTCCATCCTTTGAGCTGCGCCCGATAGGAAAGATCGGTGTCTTCGGTGAGCGTGTCGTGCTCCCAGCCGCCGGCTTCGTCAATGGCCGAGCGCCGCCACATGCCGGCCGTGCCGTTGAAATTGAAGAAAACGCCGCTGCGTGACCGGCCCGAGTGTTCCAGGACAAAATGGCCGTCGAGCAGAATAGCTTCGACCTGGGTCAGCAACGAGTAGTTGCGGTTGATGTGCGTCCAGCGCGTCTGCACCATGCCGACTTTAGGGTCGGTGAAGTGGTGGATACACTTCATTAGAAAATCGGATGGCGGAACAAAATCGGCGTCAAAGATGGCAATGAACTCGCCCTTTGCCGTTTTCAATCCTGCTTCCAAAGCGCCCGCCTTGTAGCCCTCGCGATTCGTGCGGTGCAGGTAGACGACTGGATTTCCCAGGGCGGCGTAGCGCTCCACCAGAATGCGGGCAACCTCTACGGTCTCATCGGTCGAATCGTCGAGCAACTGGATGTCGAGTTTTTCTCTCGGATAGTCGAGCCGGCAGACGGCGTCGAGCAGCCGTTCCACCACGTATTGCTCGTTAAAGATCGGCAACTGCACGGTCACCTGCGGCAGATCGTCGAAAGGGAAATGAGCGGGGGGTTCCGTCGTCTTGTTCTTTTTGTGCTTGTAATAAAGATAGACCAGCCAGTAGCGGTGCGCGCCGTACGCCGCCAGGATTATCAGCACGATGAAATAGGGAATCAGCAGCGCCAGATCAAAAGCATTGGCTTGGTAAAGGCCCTGAAAAGTTTTGTCGAGGAAGTGCTGGCGTAGGTAGTGCCCCAAGCCCTTGGAGGCAAGGATTACGATCAGGCCGGGCGGGGAAGAAATGAGGGTCAAATCCATGAACTCAACAGCACCATGAAGCAAAAAGAAAAACGGCAGCGCAAGCATTGTACCTGATCGGTCGTCGGTCGTTGGTCGGTAGTCGTCGGTCGGTAGTCGTCAGCAAACCCGCACACGACCAACGACTGACGACCAACGACTAACGACCAACGACCGTTTTACCGCCACTCCTCAACCACCGGACTACGCTTCAGCTCAACCGTCTGATGGGAACCTTCCTCCACTTTCAGCGACGTGCCGTTGGCTTCCTGGGATTTCAGGAAGTCGGGGTCGCGCCAGACGCCCTCTTCCAAATCCTGCCACGCATATAACGTGTAACTGCCGGGAGCCAGGCCGCGAACGGTGAAGCGTCCATGCTGATCGGTCTGTCCCATTCCGAAATGATCTGCAAGCTTGCGGTACTTTTCTTCCGGCACGGCCACCACCGTGGCATTCGCGACCGGATGTGCATCCTCCACGTCTTTTTCTTTTTCGACTACCGTTCCCTCGACTGCGCCACCCTTGGTGCTCACCACCAGCTCAAGCATGGCCGGGCCGCTCAGGGTGAATCCGGTCGTGACATCGCGGCCGCCAAGTCTCACCGATTTCAGGAAAAACGCCTGCCCATTGCCCCCGAACACCTGCACGATGTAATTGCCGGGGTCCACGTTTTTCCACTCAAAATTGCCCAGCCGGTCGACGGTCGTGTTGGTTCCAAAAAGGTCCTGGTTCATGAAGAAGCCCAGATCCTCCGGCAATTCAGCCTGGCGCAGGTTGGGACTGTATTGCGTGAGGCTCGCCGCGCCATCGCCTTCGGCGAAGATATGACCGGAGAGCGTGAACGACGGCAGCGGCGTCAGCTTGACGCCCGCCACGTCGGCCGCCACAACGTTGATCTCCTGACGCACGGAGAGCAACTGCGTTCCAGTTCCGGCTCCTGCCCGCAAAATGTAGGAGCCCGGCGCGACTCCACGGACTTCGAACTGCCCGTCCGGCCCGATTTCATTCGCGTTCGCGCGGTAAGCATCGCCCGCTTTGGACAGCAACTGAACCTCCGGCTTCTGGGCGGCGGTGACGCCAGCAAGCGTTCCGCGAATGCGATACGCCCTCCCTGGCATAAGCGTAAAGTTAACCGGCATTTCATCACCCGCCCTAAGCGTGATGGATGTGGCCTGCATGGCATCGTAAGTGCCCGGATAATAGGTGGTGAGATAACGAGTGTCAGGCTGGGCTTCGCTTGGGTTGTCTTCCTGGTTCGTGCCCAGAAGCGCTTTCTGGTCGTGCTGTTCGTAATCGCGGATGTCGGGCGGGGGTATGGCCACAATCCAATATTGGCCGGGAAAGAGTCCGGCGAGACGGTATTCGCCAAGATCGTTCGTTGCCTCGTTCAGGGCCGTTTCGCGGCCAGCCTTACCGGGCTTTTTTCTCTGCGCCACCACATTGACGCCCGACATCGGGTCGCCATCTTCGTCCGTGACGCGGCCGCTGATGACGGACGTTGCCAACATTTGAAGTTGCAGGCCTTCGAGCGACTGCCCCGCCTGCACCGTGAAAATGTTGACTTCGGATTTGTGCCCGCGTCCGTTGACTTCGATACACCCGCTTTTCTCGAGGTACATCCGGTAACGTGCGGGCGCGACATTATCGACGCGGAAATGGCCGTCAGCGTCGGTGACAGCGGTGTAGTTCCCGCCCAGCTTCTGGTCTTCCGCGATGACCTGCACCATTGCTTTCTTGAGCGGCTCACTGCCTGGTTCCTTCACTACCGTGCCGGCGATGGAGGATGCCTTCGCGGCGGGTGCGGGCTCCTGTGCGCTTGCTGGCAGCAGGGCGCCGCAAAAGCATAGGGCGAGGGCGAGTGAGCGCTTCATTCGATGTCAATATTTCATCCCGCGGCGGCCGGGGGCTTAACCACAGGGGGCACAGGGTTGCACAGGGGAAGGCTTCTATCCTTCATGTGTTGCTTGTGCCCCCTGCCGATAACCTTCTGTTGCCCTTGCGACAAAATCAGTTCAGAAAATATTGCCGGTACAACGTATCCCGCTGCGCCGGACGGAAGCCCGCATCGCGTATGATGCGCCGCAATTCTTCTTCGGTTGTGCAGTTGGTCACGCCCGCCGCGCGGACCACGTTCTCCTCCAGCATCACCGAGCCCACGTCGTTGCCGCCGAAGCGCAAGCCCATCTGGCAGACTTTCAATCCTTGCGTTACCCAACTGGACTGCACGTTCACGAAATTCGAAAGATAGAGCCGCGAAATCGCCAGTAGCTTCAGATATTCCACCGCCGTGGCCTCATCCCAGTGGCGTCCGCCGAGCGCGGTGTTCGCCGGCTGAAAGCTCCACGGGATGAACGCTGTGAACCCGCCCGTCTCCTGCTGCAAGTCGTAAAGACACTGAAAGTGATTAATGCGGTGTTCGATGGACTCGCCGACGCCGAACATCATGGTCGCAGTGGTCCTCATGCCGAGTTGGTGCGCGGTGCGATGCACCAGCAGCCAATCCGCGGTCAGGCATTTCAAGCGCGCGATTTTGTAACGAACTTCATCGTCAAGAATCTCAGCGCCGCCGCCGGGGATCGAATCGAGGCCAGCGTCGCGCAGCCGCGCAATCGTATCGCGCACGCTGAGATTGCTGTACTCGGCAATCGCGAGGATCTCGGAAGCGGAGTAGCAGTGCAGGTGAACCTTCGGGAAGCGCTGCTTGATGCCGCTGAGCATACGCTCGTGCCAGTCGATCTTGAGATCGGGATGCAAGCCTCCCTGCATCAGGACGCCCGTGCCACCGAGTTCGACGGTCTCGCGAATTTTTTCGTAGATGGTGTCGAAATCGAGGATGTACCCTTCTTTCGCCGCCGGCCCCTTCAACGGACGATAAAACGCGCAGAA
>PLHP01000238.1:6520-14043 GCA_003138955.1 Acidobacteriaceae bacterium
TCAGGGACATCCTCTTCACCCCACGGTAATGGCTATTTTAGCTGGTGAGAGACGGTGGAGGCGAGTTTACCGAAAACGCCCGAAGGCTGGCTGCGCTTGTACTGGTACAGGCCGTACAGCCCGCCCAGCGCTGAGAAAGCGATCAGGGCGATAAGCACGGGCCAGTAGTACTGCGCGAAAAACTTCACAATGTGCCGCCCGTAGTGGTACCCGAGATAAGCCAGGATGGCGAACCGAACGCCGCGCCCCACGGCCAGAGCGGTCAGAAACTTCCGGGTGGGATACTGCATGGCGCCGGCCGCCAAAAGCATGGGCACAATGGGAAACGGCGGCGGAAGGATACACGGAATCGCGACCGCCGCGAAGCCCCAGCGTTCAAAAATTGCGTAGACCTTCTTGGTCGTCCTCTTCGAGAACCTTTTCTCCAGAGTTTCCTTGCCACCTTTGCGAGCCATGCGGTAAGTAAGATAGCCGCCGATCAGCGCTCCCGCGGTCGCCATGATTGCGTAGTAGCCCCATGGTTCGCGATGGTGCGCGGCGAGGAGAATGGTGACGATGTCCGTGCTGCCCGGAAGAGGAATGACCGAGTTGTCGATGAGGCCCAGCAAAATCAGGCTGGGGCCGCCGAGATGGATCAGCCATCGCAGGGCGCTCTTCTTCGACGCGAGCAGGATGATCGCGGGCAAGGTCATGGTCCTTATTAGAGCAGGTTTCGGGCTGGCAAGGTACAAGGCAAAAAGCAGCCAATGCCATCCGTCAAAGAAGATTACTAAAGGGAAATACTAAACAAACCGAAGCTCCGGCGCCGGCGGAAGCGCTCCGACCTCCGCGCCCAAGCGGTAGTAAAGCTCAAGCCCCTCCAGGCAGGGAGGGTCGAGATAATAATGGATGTTATGCGTCAAATAGACGCGAATGACCTCGACCGCAAGGCCGAGGCGCGGCGCCCATTCCTGCGCGATGGCTTCCAGGTTCGTCGGCGACAACCCATGATCCCGTGACTTCTTGAAGGCCTGCGCGATCCCCGGGCCATTTCGCCCGGCAAGCGCCTGCTTGCGAATGGCCCAGAATGCGAAGACGAATGACTTTCCCGTGCGCGCGACCCACTCCTCCGCCAGGTCGAGCGTGAAGTAGCGTGTGCGGTCGACCTGCAACGCCGGGTCTCCGATGAGCAAGGCCGCGTCGCAAGCGCCGAGCATGGCGTCGAGATTCGGAGCCATCGCCGTATAATCGCGCGCTCCGCCCAGCCATTTGGCAAACAGAATCTTGGCCAGCGCTACAGACGTCAGCGAAGAAGTATCGAGCGCCACCGTGCGCACCTGCTTCAACCATTGCTCCTTCGGCAAGGGCTGCTTCGACAAGGGCTCCTTCGACAACGGATCGGCAGTCCGTTTGCCAACCAGCATGATCGACCGCACTGCCCGTCGTGCTGCAATCGCCACGTCGGGAATGATGACGAGATCCGGAACGGTCGTATAAGCCGCAGCCGGGATGATGCCAATGTCGGCCGTTCCCGCGTGCAGAGCCTCGGCGCAGGCCGAGGGAATGGTGTAGGAAATATCGAACTCCGCGCCTGCTTCGGCATGCTCAAAATCCCACATGAGAGGCGCCGTGTTCAGGTACGAAATGGCCGAGATCTTTAACCGGCTCATCACTTTACGAATTCTACCAAAACTGATGTGCGCGCCATCCTTGACAGCCTTTTCGGCCGCAGGCTAGCGTCACGCAATATGTCCATGAATAATGACATGTCCGGCGTGGCCGTTGCCGCTCCCAACCCGGCTTCTTTCCAGGCCACCTACTGGCTGGCGCTGGCCCTGACTCCGGGATTGGGCCCCACGCGCATCAAGAAACTGATCGAGCAATACGGCACTGCCGAGCGCGTTTTCCATGCTAGCCTGACCGAACTCGAAGCTACGGGGATGCGCGCCGTTTCTGCGCAATCGATCGCCACGGGAAAATCGCACGAACTCGCGCAGCAGGAATGCGCGAAGGCGGTGGAAGCGCGCGCACGAATTATTTCACTCAGCGATCCCGAATATCCGCAACGGCTGAAGGAAATTTACGACCCACCGGTAATCTTATTCGTCAAAGGATGCGTCGAGGTGCTGGCTCAGCCCGGCATCGCGATGGTGGGAACGCGTCATCCCACGCCCTACGGCAGCGGCATGGCCGAACGCCTCTCCACCGACCTCGCCGCTCGCGGCCTGGTGATCATCAGTGGACTAGCGCGCGGCATCGATACGGCGTCGCATCGCGGCGCCGTCGCTGCCAAGGGAAAAACCATCGCCGTTCTCGGCACCGGAATTGACGTCATGTACCCCAAGGAAAACACGCGGCTCACCGAACAGATCGTCGCCCTCGGCGGCGCGCTGATCACCGAGTTCCCGGTGGGAACCCCGCCGACGCCGCAAAACTTTCCCATTCGCAACCGGATCATCAGCGGCATGTCGGCCGGCGTGCTGGTCGTCGAAGCCGCGGAATACAGCGGCACGCGCATCACCTCGCGCCTCGCCCTCGAACAAAACCGCGATGTTTACGCCGTCCCGGGCAACGTGACCAACAAAAATTCCTGGGGCCCGAACACGCTGATCAAGCAAGGCGCGAAACTCGTCGCCACCTGGGAAGACGTGTGGGAAGAGCTTCCGCCCGACATACAAGCGGCCCTAAGTGCCACGCAGAATGAATCGCCCGAACCGGAAACCGCATCTCTATTCCCGGACGAGGCGATCTCGCCCCACGAGAAAAAGATCCTCAAGTTGCTGAAGGCCGACGAATCCACCCACATCGATCAACTTGTCGAATTGCTGGAAAACGAAATGTCCTCCTCAGAAATCTTCGCCGCGCTGTTCGAATTGGAGCTGAACGGGAAGATACGGCAGTTGCCGGGTAAGAATTTTGTGAAGAGCTTTTGAGGGCAGCTCTCAGCTCTCAGCTTTCAGTAAAACCGGAGGTTTCGTGCAAAGTTTTCGCAATCTTAGAGTATGGGAGAAATCACATCGCTTGACTCTTGAGGTTTACGCAGCGACGAAGGCCTTTCCACGGGATGAAATGTTCGGAATGACAAGTCAGATGAGGCAACCCTCAACATCCATCGGGATGAACATCGCGGAGGGTTGCTGCCGTAAGGGTGATGCAGAGATGGCTCGCTTCTTGCAGATTGCAATGGGGTCCGCAAGCGAGCTCGAGTACCAATTCTTACTCGCTCATGATCTGGAATATTTGCACAACCCAGCGTACGAATGTCTTACAGCACAGGTGCTATATGTAAAGAAGATGTTGTCGTCCCTATGCAAAAAGTAAAGGTCTTTAACTGATAGCTGATAGCTGATAGCTGACAGCTGGCCGCAATTCGTGCTAGCTTCAATTCCATTAGCGCGAAACTGAGGAACCATTGTCCAAAGGTCTAGTTATTGTCGAATCGCCGGCTAAGGCGAAAACGATCCAGAAGTATCTGGGCAAGGGATTCACGGTCGATGCTTCATTCGGCCACGTGAAAGACCTGCCCAAGAGCAGCCTGGGTGTCGATGTCGAAAACGATTTCGAAACCGAATACGTCGTCATTCCCGGCAAAGAAAAGGTCTTGGCCAAGCTGAAGAAGCTCGCCCTATCGGCCGATCGCATCTACCTCGCGCCAGACCCGGATCGCGAAGGCGAAGCCATCGCCGCCCATCTCGCCGACGAACTCGGCGAAGACTCGAGCAAGAAGAAGAAGGGAAAGAAGACTAAATCAAAGACCGACGACGTTGGCGATGGTGCGCGCATCCGCCGCGTGACTTTCAACGAGATCACACAGCGCGCCGTCAAGGCCGCTTTCGAGCATCCCCGCGACATCGATCGCCATCTGGTCGACGCGCAGCAAACCCGACGCGTGCTCGATCGCCTCGTGGGCTACCAGGTCTCTCCTCTGTTATGGGACAAAGTCCGCCGCGGCCTTTCCGCCGGGCGTGTGCAGACCGTCGCGCTCCGCTTGATCGTCGATCGCGAACGCGAAATCAAAGCCTTCGAAAAAAAGGAATACTGGACGATCGATGCCAATCTCGCCGCCAATAAGCCTCCGGCATTCGACGCCCGCTTTCTCGGCAAAGGCGAAGAAAAAATCGAAATCACCAACGGCGAGGAAGCGGAAAAAATCCGCCTGGCGCTTGAAAAGGCCAACTGGGTCGTCCGCTCGGCGGAAAAAAAGGAGCGCCGCCGCAATGCCACTCCGCCGTTCACGACCAGCAAACTGCAACAGGATTCCTCGCGCAAGCTGCGCTTCAGCGTGAAGCGGACCATGATGATCGCGCAGCGCCTCTACGAAGGCATCGAACTCGGCGACGAGGGACTGGTCGGCCTGATCACCTACATGCGAACCGATTCCACCCGCGTTTCAGCCGAGGCGATCACCGAAGTCCGCGAGTACATCACGAGCGCGTACGGCGCCCACTATCTGCCCGATTCTCCCAATACATATAAGGAGAAGAAAGAAGCGCAGGCGGCTCACGAAGCCATTCGCCCGACTTCGGCGGTGCGCCATCCCGACCAGGTCAAACAATATCTGCAGGAAGACGAATTCAAGGTTTACAAACTGATCTGGCAGCGCTTCGTCGCTTCGCAGATGAACCCCGCCGTGTTCGACCAAACTTCGGTCGATATTGATGCCAAATCTGCAAGTGACGTGTTCTGGTTCCGCGTCACCGGATCGGTGATGAAGTTCGACGGCTTCCTCAAGGTCTATGAGGAATCCAAAGACAGCAAGGACGAAGAAGACGAGGAACTGAAACACAAACTTCCGCCGCTCGAAGCCGGACAGAAACTGACGCTGAAGTCGCTGCTCCCGGAACAGCATTTCACCGAACCGCCTCCGCGCTTCAACGAAGCTTCGCTGGTGAAAGAACTTGAGGAGCGCGGCATCGGCCGTCCCTCGACCTACGCCACTATTCTCAGCACCATCCAGGAGCGGATGTACGCGCAGAAAGTCGGCGGCAAGTTCGTGCCTACCGAAATTGGCCTGGTTGTAACCGATCTGCTGGTCGAGAATTTCAAAGATATTTTCGACTTCCAATACACCGCGCGCCTGGAAGAAGAACTCGACGAGATTGAAGAAGGCAAGCAGACCGGGAACGACGCGCTCACCGAGTTTTATAAAAAGTTCGCCAAGGATCTCCGCTACGCCGAGAAGCACATGGAAAACATCAAGCGTATGGAGAAGCCCACCGACGAAAAGTGTGAACTCTGCGGCGCGCCGCTGGTTATCAAGTGGGGCAAGCACGGTTCGTTCTATGCCTGCAGCACCTACGACAAGGAAAATCCCGACACCTGCAAATTCACCAAAGAGAACCCCATCAATCTTCCCGACCTAGACTCGGCCGATCTGCAGGAGACCGCGCAGGAGGAGTATTGCGAAAACTGCGGGCGAGTCATGGTCCTGAAGCGCGGGCGCTTCGGCCAGTTCATGGCCTGCACCGGCTATCCCGATTGCAAGACGACGCGGCGGCTGGATCAGGGCAAGAAAGTGCCCGATATTCCGCTCGATGAGACTTGCCCGCTGTGCAAACGCAACCTGATCCTGCGGCACGGCCGTTATGGCGAGTTCACTTCCTGCAGCGGCTATCCCGACTGCAAATATGTAAAGCAGAATTTCATCGGCGTGAAGTGCCCCGAGTGCAAAGAAGGCGAGTTGGTCGAGAAACGTGCGCGCAAGGGCAATACCTTTTACGGATGCGGGAACTACCCGAAGTGCAAATTCACTTCGGCGGCGAAGCCCATCCCCGAGAAATGTCCGGAGTGCGGACACGAGTACCTGGTCGAACGGTTGCGCAAAGACGGAGCAATAATCGCTTGCCCGAATAAGGAATGCGACTACGAGCGCGCCCTCGAAGGCGCAGTAGCTGATGTTTCGAAAGTCTGACCAGGACAGCGTTCTCAGAACGAGGTTCAGAAACAACTAACTTCAGCGATACTTAACGAGGTGAAAATATGGCAAAGAAAGCGACCGCGCACGATGCAGAACTGGTTCTAAAACTCTACGACCTCCGGCGAGAAGCGGAGATGCGCAAGGCAAGAAGCTGGTTTGGGGCGGAGTTCTGGCCGCAGAGCGCCGATGACTTCCTGAAAGTCGCCAACGCGTTCGCCAGCCCGGAAAACGCCTGGCTTCGCCAGGTCGGGAGCTATTGGGATATGGTTGCGTCCCTTGTGCTGCACGGCGCGCTCAACCAGGAACTCTTTCTGGAGCCGGGCTGCAGCGGCGAAATGTTCTTCATTTTCGCCAAGATCCATCCCTTTCTCAAAGAATTTCGCGAGAAAATGAACAATCCCGATGCCTTCGCTAACATCGAGAAAGTAGCCACCGGGTCGAAGACCGCCCGCAAGCGCCTGGAACGCATTTCGAAGAACGTTGAGATTCGCCGCAAAGAGATGGCCAAGCCGGCAAAGAAGGGCTAATCGCGGTCGAGCGCTCTTCTTCATTCTGTGCATATTTTCGTTGCCGCCTATCTGCTATCCTAAGTGTGCTGTGCGGATGCTGTGGTGGTTTCTCATACTGGGAGTCAGTGCTGCGGTGGTCGTGTCGGTTGCATTTACGCTCTATATTCGGGTCCGGCGGCAAATGAAGCGCTCGGCGGCCCACCGAGCGGAACTCGACGGCCTCGACCACTCGTCGCCGCCTGAAGTCTAAATCCGCCACGAAGAAAGGAACGCCATGTCCAGAGCAGTGACGCAGGTTCTCGGCCACCAGACCAGACCTATAGGTCGGGGAAGGGATTCGGGGAAGGAATGGGCGAAGCAGGGGGCCATCGTAATCGCCGCCAGCCTCTTCGTTGCCTTGTGCGCGCGCGTGACCGTGCCGCTGCCTTTCACCCCGGTTCCGTTGACACTGCAAAACTTCGGAGTTCTGGCCGTGGGCTTGCTCCTCGGTTCCCGTCGCGGCGGCGCCGCGCTTTCGCTCTACCTCGTCGAAGGTGCGTGCGGACTGCCGGTGTTCAGCCCCGCAATTCTGGGCAGCGGAATTACCCACATCCTCGGCCCGACTGGTGGATTCCTCATGGCCTATCCGCTCGTGGCGTTCGTCGCGGGCTACATCTACGAGCAGCAGTCAGAAAAACGTTCACGCGGTTTCGCTTGGGCCGTGTTGTCATCCGTGGCTGCGGAACTCGTGCTCTTCGCTGGAGGGCTCAGTTGGCTTGCCGTGCTCACTCACTCCGTTACTCTGGCGCTCAAGTATGGCCTCTACTGGTTCGTTTTTGCGGAAGTCATCAAGGTGCTGATGGCCGCCGCCGTCGCCGCTCGCTGGCACCAACGGCGTTCTTCATAAGGTGATCTGAAAAATTCGAGTTTTGTATCACGGCATCGCTTTAGCGACGCCGCAACTGCCCCAACCCAGCTGCCCGTTTAGGGGCTGGGCACAGCAAATCTAGATGTTTTCAGCACTAAGTTTATAGAACAGGATTACGCAATCTTATGAGTCCAGTATCTTCTCCAGTTCGCGAAATCACCGTGGCGCACAGCCCGGACTCCGACGACGCATTCATGTTTTACGGCTTGGC
>PLHP01000236.1 GCA_003138955.1 Acidobacteriaceae bacterium
TTTGCGGTTTGGCTTACTCCGCGCTCGAACTGGCGCAAGCGCTATCGCGGTTGGGGCGCGATGGCGAAGCTGCTTTATCTGAACCGGCTGGCGCGCAAGTTGGGGAAGAGCGAGCCTGCGCGGCGGCGCGGACAGACCGATCTCACGGTTGATGACATGGAGACAACCGTGGCGGAGTTCTATCACAAGGATGGGCACCAGGCGGCGCACGAAGAGGTTGCGGTCACCGAACTCACCCCAGATACGGATTTGCGCGACATCTTTCCCGTATCCAAGCGGCGGAAGACGGCGCTGCCGGCACGCGACTTTCTGCACCAGCACCGCAAAGCGGTGATCGACAAGGTTGCGCAGTGGACGGGCGCGCAGCGTCCGCTGATCAAGACTTTGATGGACACGATTGAAAAACGCGCCGGTGAACTCGACCTGCGCGCCGACAAAACACGCAGCGCGGAACATCTGGCCGAAGTCACGGCCTATGTTACCGCGCTGGTGATGACTTATGTGACGAAAGGAAAATTTATTCAGCCGTGAGGGAGCTCGTAGCTCCAAGCTCTCCGCTCTCAGGAAAATCTACGACACTGGCCGCGTCCGGGTTTCGCTGAGAGCTGACAGCTGAGAGCTATGGCACCAAAGATGTTTTCGAGGATGACATAATGATCGGAGCAAAACTGAAAATCGCTTTGCTGTATGACGTTTGGAACGAAGACCCGGTCGCGACGGCTAAGGAAGAGACAACTCCCCCGCGTCAGCCTCGCAAGAAAGTAAAGACGGTAAAGAAAGAGAAGACCGATCGCGAGGAAATCTTTGAAGCTTTACAGAAACTCGGGCACGACCCCTCCTACTTCGAACTCGATGGGCGCCCGCAGTCTTTGCACTCGCTTTCGCGTTGCGATGCCGACCTCATTTTCAATCTGACCGAGTCTTTCGACGGCGACGACACCAAGGAAATGAACGTGGTCGCCTATGTCGATCTGCTGGGATTGCGCTACACGGGCGCGGGTCCGCATGCCATTATTCTTGCCCAGGACAAAGCGATTGCCAAAAAGATTTTCGCGTTTCACGGCATCAAGACTCCGTTCTTTGCGACCGCCTATCGCGGACGCATCGAGCATGCCCACGACATTTCTTTTCCGCTCATCGTCAAACCCTCGTGGGAGGATGGATCGATCGGCATCGATGCCGGCGCCGTGGTGAAAAACGTCAAGGAGATGATGGAGCGCGTGGAGTACATCCAGGATGAATTCGACTCCCCGGCGCTGATTGAGGAATACATAGAGGGGCGCGAAATTTACGCCGGAATTCTGGGCAGCTACGAACGGGCGCAGGTTTTGCCGCTGATCGAGCTCGATCTTTCACGCTTGCCCGAAGGCACGCCAAAAATCGCGAGCTACGATGTGAAGTTCGAGAGGAATACCGAAGTCTACAAGCTGACCAAATCGCAAATCGCGGAGAATCTGGACGAAGACACGATGAAGCGGCTGTCCGATACGGCTTTGGCCGCGTACCGGGCGCTCAAGCTGCGCGACTATGGACGCATCGACATGCGGCTCGCTCCGAACGGCGACGTGTATGTCATCGAAGCGAATCCGAATCCCTGGCTGGCTAGCCGGCAGGAATTTGCCATGGCTGCCAAGGCTTCGGGGCTCTCTTACACGGAGATGATCGGCGCTATTATCGACCTGGCTATGAGCCGCAACCTTAACGCCAACCTGGCGGCGGCGGCGGCGGCTATGCGCTAGCGTTGCCTCGCACAAGTTCGCGGCATAAATCTTAAAATTTTCCTACAGGCCGTGGGGAAGCGAACGTGCATCGATTGTTGCTAGGACCGGCAAGTGAGGGTGCCGTCGCGTGGACATTCAGCGCCGCCCGCAAACCGCCCACGCACGGGCGGGCAGCTCAATTACACCCTCGGCGTCGGTGGGCAGCGAATCACGCAGCCGCTTGCGAATAGCGTTTTGGGTAAGTTCATCGCGGGTCTCAAGATAGTTGGGAGCAGAACCTTGTCCCGTCAGGAATGGTTGCCAGTAGTCATCGAAACTCGTGAACCGTGTGGTGATGTCGAGCGCACGAACCCTCACTTGCTCCACGCAAGCGCGCTCAAAGAGCTTTCGTAGCGCCTCCGGATTGCACAGCGGGAAGCGGCGGCCCTGATCGTATGCCAACGCTTTGCGGTCGGTAGCTGCGGCCGCATCCCAGAACTCGCGCAGGAACCGTGCTCCCCCCGCGTAGTCCCAAACGTAGATTGCGATGACGCCCCCAGGAACCGCAACGCGGCGCATTTCTAGCAGCGCACGTTCAGGCTCCGGAACGTAATTCAACCCCAGACCGCAGACGATAGCATCGAAGCTGGCTTCATCGAAAGGAAGAGCCATCGCATCCCCGGTTTCGAAGCTGACCGCGGGACCATTGCGATGCTCGCGAGCAAATCTAATTTGCTCGGCAGATGCGTCCACACCCGCAACCCGAGCGGGCGCGAAGCGGTCGACAATGGCCTTTGTGAGGACACCGCTTCCGCAGCACAGGTCCAGCCAGCGCAAATGCGAGGGCAAACTCAGCCAGTTCAAGAACTCATCCGCCAGCAAGCGGCTCCAGCGCCCCATCCACTGGTCGTAGGCGGCGCCAGACGTCCATTTGTCCATACTCACTTAGTCAGAGTTTCCCTAGAACTCATTCCATAGGTACTGGTTGTACACCTCGTGGTGGAACTGCACTTCGGAGGCCTTGACAATCGTGCCCAGCAGGCGCGGGCAGCGGTCGGCCGATGCCTGCTTCAGGTCGGCGTAGCGGCCTTTCACGTCTTCCCCTAGAAGTTTGGTTGTCCACTCGGCTTTGCGGAAGTTGTCGATCGCCGTGTAGACATTGTCGGGCAGGTAGCGTTCGGCCTCGCGGAGGTTCTTGATTTTGGACGTCTCGCCTTCCAATCCGGTCTTGAAAATGGAGAACATCACCAGGTAGGGGTTGGCGTCGGGAGCGACGGCGCGCACCTCCAGGCGCATGCTGCGGTGGTTGCCGATCGGGATGCGCACCATGGCGCCCCGGTCCACGGCCGAGGCTCGCAATTGGTTGGGCGCCTCAAAGTGTGGATCGAGGCGGCGGTAGGCGTTGACGCTGGAATTGAACACCAGGCAGAGGTCGTTGCCGTGCGTGAGAATGCGGTCCAGAAATTCGTAGCCGAGCTTGCTGAGTTTTTCCTCGCCCTTGGGATCCCAGAAGAGGTTCTTGTCCTTCTGGCTGATGGAGACATTGGTGTGCATGCCGCTGCCGTTGACGCCCACCACCGGCTTGGGCAGGAAGCAGGCGGTCAAGCCCATGTTGCGCGCGACCTGGCGGCAGATCAGCTTGTAGAGCTGGATATGGTCGGCGGCGGCCACCGCTTCGGCGTAGCCGTAGTTGATTTCGAACTGCGAGGGCGCAACCTCGGGATGATCCTTTTCGTTCTGGAATCCCATGGCGCGCTGCACTTCCGCGGTCGTATCAATGAAAGTGCGCAGCGGATCGCCGGGCAGCGAATGATAGTAGCCGCCCGTATTGACGTATTCGAACTTGCCGGTCTCGTGGTAGGTGCGCTCGGCGTCCGGCCCATTGAACAGGAAGCCCTCGATCTCATTGGCGGCGTTGAGGGTGTAGCCGTGCTTTTTGTGCAATTGGTTGCCAAACAGCTTCAGCATGCTGCGGATGTCGGCGTTGTAGGGCTCGCCGTTCTTATCGATGACCTCGCCAAAGACGAGCACTTTGCCCGGTCCGAAGACATCGGCTGGGCCCCAGTAAAATGCGCCCCAGTCAATGCCTAAACGCAGATCGCTTTCCCGCTGCGCGGTGAAGCCGCGAATCGACGAACCGTCAAAGGTCAGGTTGTCGTGGCTCTTCAGCAGGAATTTCTTGTCATAGTCCAGCATGTGCAGGCGGCCTTCCAGGTCGCTGAAGAGCACAGTCACGGCCTTGATGCGCGACTCGTCCGTCAGGTACTTCAGCCGCTCCTCCTGAATTTTGTGAGGTGCGACGCGGTCCAGGCGCTGCTTCTTCGCATTCAGATTTATCTCTTCCAGTTCGTCGTAGGGGATCGCTAGAAAATTTCGCAGTTCAGTTGACATGCCTCTCCTTATTGGGGCGCAGCCCAAGAATCAATTAAATGACCGGGGTAACCGGATAAGGCTATCGCGTCCGGCGCATCCAGACAAATAGAAATCGGTTATAGATGCGATTAGGTTTTCCAATTTGCATCAGGAACGGTGCAGAAAATGACTTCGGGCAGCCAGTCTGCGGTCGAAGTCTTTACCATAGGGAGCACAGAGGAACGCAGGGAAGATCGGATTTCCCCTGTGTTTCTCTGGGCTCCTGTGGTAAAGCCTTTGACTGGTTCTTTTCCGTGAAATAATCAGGTCCGAGGAACTGCACTTGAGTTGCGCGCTTTGTGAAGAACGCAAAGAGAAGCGGTTTTGCCCGGCCGTGCACGGGAAAATCTGTCCGCAATGCTGCGGCGAGCAGCGCGAGGTAACGTTGGACTGCCCGAGCGACTGTCCTTATCTTTTACAGGCACGACAGCAGTCACGACAGCAGTCACGACAGCAGGCGCGGGAGCAGGCGACGGCGCACTCTCACAATCACAATGAGCGGCCGGACCCTCCGGATCGTGAGGCTTGGTTTCGCGATCTGGAGATTCCCGAGATTGAGATCCAGGAGCAGTTTCTCTACGAGCGCGAGGAACTGATCATGGGACTCAGCTTCGCGCTGGCCAAGAGCGCCCGCGCTGAGCGCTCGCTTGATGGTCGCTCGCTCATGGATCGCGACCTGATCGCGGCTTTGAGTTCGCTGGCGAAGAGCTACCAAACGCTGGTGAACTCCAGCCTCATCTATGAGCCGCAGACCTCGAACCTGGCGCACCAGAGCATTGCTCGCGAGGTCGAAACCATGGTGCGGGAATTTCGCGAGGCCGAGAAGAAACATATCGGCCACACGCGGCTGCGGGATGCCGACGTGCTTAAAGCGCTGGTATTCCTCTTGCGCATGGGCTTGGGAAGCGCGTCCGGGAGGCCGAAGTCGCGGGCGTTCGTCGATTTCCTGTTCGCGCAGTTCCCCGAGAAGAACTCGGCGATCGCCGGGCCGGAAGACGCAGGGAGCCGGATCGTGATCCCATAGGATCGGGTAGAGAGCCGGACGGCCGGGGGCGGCCGTCTCTCCATGACGAGGGGAGGAATTCAGAGCCGCCGCACCATCTGCCCGTCTGCCAGCTCCGCCAGAAGTTCTCGCGCCGTTTTCCCGAGTTCGGGATGGCGTGCCTCTGGAGCAATCTCGACCAGCGGTTCCAAAACAAAGCGCCGCCGGTGCATTGAGGGATGCGGAATCTTCAAGCCGGGCTCATCCACCACGTAATCCCCAAACAGCACCACGTCGATATCAATTCTGCGCGGGCCTTTGTCGCGCATGCGGAGACGTCCCATCTCTGCTTCGACCCGCAACGCAAGCTGGAGCAGTTCTCTCGGCGTCTCATCGGTTGCAATCGCCGCCACGCAGTTCAGAAACCACGGCTGCTCCGGGACGTCCACCGGTTGGGTCTCATATAAAGCGGAGACCGCCAGCAACCGGCCGGCCACGTCCATTTGCGCGACGGCCGCGCGCAGGTTGGCCGCACGATCTCCCAGGTTCGATCCCAGCGACAGATAAGCGGTCTCGGCCACCCAGCTAGTTTCGCGGTGAAAGGCGTGAGAATCCAGAAAAAACTGACGGAAACGGAATCATTCCTGATTTTCTGGGCTGGGAAGGGTGTCCTCTATGGTTAAGAGAATCTTTACCACGGAGTTCACAGAGAGGGGCCCAGGGGAAAGGCGACTCGCCAGAATCGCAACCAACGCTAGGGCTTTTCCGCTGTGCCGGCGGGACCTCTGCGTACACAGTACCTAGGTCACTTTCCTACCTTCCCGGCTGCCGCTAGTATCGAAAATGCCATGAATCTGGACTCTCTTCTCATCAGCCAGGATGCCGCTTTGCTCAACGTGCTGCGTCCGGCACTGGAGAAGATCTCGGTCAATGTCCAGATTTGCCCAGGCATCCAGCCCGGCAACGATGTGCTGGCGAAGCGCAAGTTCGATGCGATCGTCATCGACTGCGACGACCTGCAGAACGGCCGTGACCTCCTGAAATCGCTGCGCCAGACCCAAAGCAATGCCAAGTCTGTAGCCTTTGCCGTGGTCAATGGGAAGACGACCACCCAGGAGGCCTTCCAGTCCGGAGCCAACTTCGTTCTGCAAAAGCCGCTTACTTCGCTGCATGCCTCCCGCTGTTTTAATGCCGCGCTCAATTTCATGGTGCGGGAAAAGCGCCGCTACTTCCGCCATCCTGTGGAGATGCCGTTGCGAATCACTCTTCAGCGCAACCAGGAACTGACCGCCACGTCGACCAACCTGAGCGAGGGAGGCATGGCCATCCGCATCCTCGGCAAGATGGAAAAGGATGCGGAGGGGCAGTTTTCCTTCACGCTTCCCGGGAGTAACATTTCTCTCGAACTGAAGGGCGAAGTCGCATGGACCGACGGAACCGGCCACATCGGCATCCGCTTCATCAAAGTTCCCCAGAGCTCACAGTATCAGCTTGAAAAATGGCTGACCGAACGCTTGCAAAGCGAAATGCCCGCGCGCTTGCAAGGCTACGTGGCGCTTCCCTAAGCGATCATCCATTCGCTCTTTCCTGAAAACATTTCCCGAAAATGCCCACGCCCCCGGCATCCAGTTTGTAACTTGCACCCAGCCGCCGCTGTGGCAATGTAGAGACGCGCGTCTCATTGTCCCAAGCATGATTACACTGGAAGAAAGAATCGCCCGAACCGAGAGGTTGCTGCGCCGCCTGGAAGAGGACCAGCCCTACTTGCATGTGCGCTTGTCCGAGCTCAGCGCCGAGCACCGGCAGAGCGCAAATGCTTTCGCCGACCGCGTCCGCGCCGAAGCGGAAGCCGAACTACAGCGCCTGCTGGCCGAACGCGCAACGCCCTATGCGGGGAACGCGCCCGGGCCCACCGACTGAAACTAGCCATCTCTATCAATGTCGGATCAATTTCATCCTCACTGACTCCGCCGTGTGGGCTCTCGGCTGTAAGTGTAGGTATGAATACATTAAGGTCATCTCGGTGTTTGCAACATGTTGAGAAGCACTTGGGTCGTCCAGCGGTTACTACCTGTTGCTAGCAAAATAGGTGTCAGTGATCTCTCGGTCAGGTACTTCTATGTCGCTTTCGCCCCAGGAAGAAACAACATGAAGCACCATCCTCTGCCGCGTGAATGTGCTGAAATATGTAGTCGAAGTACTTGATCCAGAAGGTAGCGAAGGGAAGTGCGTTGCGTGCGGCAAAATGCCACGCTTTCGAATTAGAAAATGACCTGACAAAGTATTCAATCGACCATGCGAGCGCTGTTCCGGGGCCCGCTACCATTCCAGCCGACTCTTTCTTGAACTTTCTGAAAAGTCGTCGGCAGCCGACCATGGAAAAGCGAGTGAAGTCGTAGGCTCCTCCGTGCACTTGCTGCATGAACGGAACTTCACTGTAAATAATCCCGTTCGGACTTAGGACACGCCATATCTCGTTAACACATCTGACAGGATCGGAAACGTGCTCCAGCACGGCCTGACAGATTACAGCATCAAAACTGTTGTCTTTGAATGGGAGTTTGTGCCCGTCTGCTATGACATTCACTCTGTGCCCAAAATACACGTCGCTCTCAACAAAACTAAAGCGACTGTCCCCTAGCAGATCCTTCAGACCTTTTCCCAACTCTCCCACCCCCACTATCAGGACCAGTGGGCTCGGAGATTGCGTGAGAGCCAGTCTTGCCAGCTCCTTGTAATTGGCCTTTGCAGTAAGGTTAGTGCTTGTCGCGGGCCGAAGCTGCTTCAGTGCTGTCGTAGCCCATTTGAATCGCCCATGATTGTGGGAACATGGATCCCACTCCAGCCCTGTAACACCCGCGAACAGTGAAGTCGAAGGATCGATCAAGACTGGTGTACCGTACTGTATTGGGAACGTGCTACCACAGGCGGTGCAGGAGAAATGGGTACCAACCAAACGCAATTCCGCCGAATCACATGGGCAACACAAGAGATGATAGAGCGAAGGCGCTAGGGGCCTAGCAGCCCGTGGTAGAAG
>PLHP01000029.1 GCA_003138955.1 Acidobacteriaceae bacterium
CGGACCATACATTCCGGGTAGCCGACAAGATCGGCATAGGGGCGGCGGTCACCCGCCGACCCCTGCCACACCACCGTGCGTACGGGTCCGTACACGGCGGTTCGAGTTGGTTGCGCTACCACCCATCGATCAAGGTTGGAAGTCCGAGCGATTTGAAGTAAGCATTGGAAAGCCCGACCGAGAGGGCTTTGGCCCGAGCGAGGTACCAGGGGCCGCGTCCACTACCGGCCGTGTTGCTAGCCAGTCGCGGACGAACTCCCAGTTCCAGCAGTGCGGCTCGACGACGGCGGGGTGTTTTCCATTGCCGCCACAGCGCTGCACGCAATCGCAGCCGGACCCAACGAGTCAGATAAATCAGCACATCGGGCGTTTCACAGAAACCGAAATAGCCGCGCCAGCCCCTGAGATAGGGTGCCAGTTCCGCGATTGTCGTTTCCATGCTGACGCCTTTTGCCCGTCGCGTGGTTTCCCGGATTCGGTGCTTAAACCGCTCCAAAGCTATCGGCGCAATCCTGCGCTTAATCTCTGGACCGGTGCTAAAGCTAAATCCGAGAAGCTTCCGTTCCTGCGGTCGCGCCACCGCGCTCTTGGTCTCATTCACTTTGAGTTTGAGCTCTCGCGTGATGAACCGCGTGATGCTTTCCATCACCCGTTGACCGGCCCGTTGGCTGCGCACGTAGATGTTGCAATCATCCGCGTATCGCAGGTAGCGGTGTCCGCGTCGCTCTAACTCGCGGTCGAGTTCGTCGAGCACGAGGTTGGATAACAGGGGCGAAAGTGGACCTCCCTGGGGAGTACCTTCTACGCTGGGGCTGACCAGTCCATTCTCCATCACCCCGGCGTTCAAGAACGCCCGGATGAGCTTCAGCAGCCTCTTGTCCTCGACTCGTTTAGCCACCTGCCCCATCAATTTGTCGTGATTGACTCGATCAAAAAACTTTTCCAAGTCGAGATCGACCACCCAGCTGTAGCCCGTGGCGATATATTGCTGCGCCAGAGCTACCGCTTGATGAGCTGACCGTCCCGGTCGAAAACCATAGCTGTATTCGGAGAAAGTCCGATCCCACCGCCGCTGCAGAACCTGCATCACCGCCTGCTGGATAAAACGATCCAGCACCGTCGGGATACCAAGCTTTCGCACCCCGCCGTCCGGTTTGGGGATTTCCACCCGCCTCACCGGCTTTGGTTCGTAGGTTCCATTCAGCAGTTGTTCTCGGATCACTGGCCAGTGCTGTTTCAGGTAGTCGGTGAGTTGATCGACGGTGACTCCGTCCATTCCCGCGCTACCTTTATTACCCTTGACCTGTCGCAGTGCTTCCTTCAGGTTCTCTCGCTCACATACTTCCTCCATCAGTCGATTGGTTCTAGCTGGGTTTTCGGGTTCATTCGTCGCCATCAGCGATTCAGTCTCTTCTCCTGCGACACCTCGGGATGCACCCGTCAGCGCAGATGAGAAGTCCAGTTCCATCTGGATGTTCTGCTGCTTATCGTCTTTGAGACTCATGGCCTACTCGCCACTCCTTCTCGTTCGGGCCTTCGATCCCCGTTCCCGGCTCGGCCTATCTGTTTCTCCACCTTTCGGTTTTTCGGAGTGCCTCAATAGCCTTGCCGACGACATGATCTACTATGCCCTATGCTGACTTCTGCTCCGCGGTCAGACTGCCTCTCAGCCGCCTCAGTCGCCGTAGCGACACGGAGCAGATCTCCTGGGGTAAGCTCAGTCACTTTCCGTGCACAATCGCCGAATCTACGCTTCGCACCTTGATGGATATGGACTTCGCAGTAAGTCGCCCGCTGGTCCGGCACTCGCGCCTTCTATTCGGTTTTTGTCCATCGACTCGCACGTTTGCTCTATGCTTCCTTCAGACACCGCCTCGCAGCGGTAGCCCTTGCATCATCGCTAGCCCTTACCTCCATCAGGTCGGGCAGAGGACTTTCACCTCCCAGTTACTGAGCATGCCCAGCACACGACTAAGCCGCTGGCGCGGCGGACGCTACCGCGTGGATCGACCGAGAGGGTTCAGGAGTTGCTGACATAGTGTGGGTCATAGGAAAGGAGATTCTTGTGACCCGTTTACGCAAGATGATGCGGGAGGAACTCCAGCGTCGCAACTATTCCGCCATCACCACGCGCAATTACCCGCGGGTCCGAGGCGTTTCCGATCAAGGCTAGCGACCATTCGGAAGCGATCGACTTAGGCGTCCAGCGCAGGGCAGCATCAGTTCGCCGAGAAGTCCCTGCTATCGCCAGAAGGCCTGTAAAGCACCCGAAAAGCGATGTGATGCCCCGAATGAATTGTCGGGAATGAGGCTCATTGACAACATCACTCTAACAGGTATATATCTATTAGCCATATGACCAGACGTTCGAGTTCGAGCATGGAAGTGCTGCTGGGTCTGTTGATGATCGAGCCCATGTCGGGCTACGACCTGGGGCTAACGATCCGGGGGTCGGTCGGCCACTTTTGGAACGAGAGCTATGGTCAGATCTATCCAAACCTGAAAAAGCTTGCGACCGACGGATTTGTAAGCTGCAAGACGGAGCGGCAAAAGGGAAAGCCGGACCGGAGGATTTACTCCATCACGGCAGAAGGACGCGAACGATTGACGGCGTGGCTGGCAGTGCCGCCGCAACCGGAGATTCCGCGCAATGAGACGCTGTTGAAGCTGTTCTTTGGTGAGCAGATTCCCGCGCAAATCTTGATTGGATACGTGGAACGTATGGCGGAGGAGCGCCGCGCGCTGCTTGAGATACTCGAACGAGCGGAGCGTGACGAGATCAACAAGAACCAGCACTATCCCGGTGCGCCCTATTGGAGAATGGCCGCGCACTACGGACAAATGGAAATGAGAGCGCACCTGCGCTGGGCGGAAGAGACATTAGCCGAACTGAACAAGATAGACAGGAAACAGCGGAGTCATTCAGAAACCCGCCGGGAGAAAAGACATGCAGGCAAATGAGGTACTCGCAGCCACAAATCCGGAAATGGGCCAGAGACCGGCGCAGATCGCTTCGTGGAAACACCTCGCGGGCTTTCTCCTGATTGGGGTCGGCGTGGTAGCTTTGGGCCTCCTTGCTCAACACGCTCCGACGGGAAGCGGTGCCGGAGCATCAACTGGCGAGCTTGGGCGCCATGGTCAAGCTATTCATATCTACCTAGTCGCAATTCTGATGGATTGGGCTCTGCTCTATTACTGCTGGGCCGGTGTGCATCGCCATGGCGGCAACCTAAGAACCCTTTCGGGCGGGCGCTGGACCTCATGGAAAAGCGTTGCGGTGGACGTGGGGATAGGCTTGCCGTTCTGGGTGCTGTGGGAGGGCGCGGCCTATGGCGTTCACTGGTTGCTGGGGCCTAGTGGTGCGAAATCCGTCGACAGCTTGCTACCCCAGAGCCTTCTTGAAATCCTGATTTGGATTGGAACTTCGATCACCGCTGGCGTTTGCGAGGAACTGGCATTTCGAGGCTATGTACAGCGGCAGTTTCATGCGCTAACCGGTAGCGTTGGGGTTGCCGTGCTTGGGCAGGGGTTGGTGTTTGGTCTGTTTCACTCATACCAAGGTTGGAAGAATGTGATCGTGATCTGCGTCCTTGGAGTTCTGTTTGGAGCGCTGGCCGCATGGCGCAGGAATCTGCGCGCAAACATCATCGTGCATGCATGGTCCGACGTTTGGGAAGGCTGGTTGAAGTTCGTGGTCTGGAGGTAGACAGACGATTTGACCTTTGGAATCGTTGCCCAGATTCCTCCGGATCAAGGGCAACTCGGAAGTAACTGTTGCAACCAGGCGATAGCGCTCAAAATCCCCTTCAAAGGTCAATGGATTTTTCGTCAACTGCCAGACCTGCTTCTAGTGCTCCGAGGCGCTTGAGGCGTTACCAAGTTGATCAGCGGAACTTTTTCTTGTCCGCGTGGCAACTTTCTGACAAAATCCAGTTCACAATTATTCATATCCGCGTCGAGACGAGAGGAGAGGAGGAGCGCCGTGCGACGCATCGCCGCCGTACTTATCCTCACTTTGGTCGCAATCTCCCTTTTGGTGGTCACGCTTCTTGCTCATCGTCGGGAAGCGGAGTTCGCCGTAACCGTCTATGATCCAAGTCCCACACACATCTGGAATCGGCTTCACTCCGCTTTGTTTGTTCGCGACGATATCCCTGCAACCCGGTTCTTTCCAGATCCGCTTGATGCGCCCTACTGGGATCGCACATCCTACCTGCTGGATCAACCTTCTCATCACCGCATGTTGCGAATCTTAGACGATTTCCTCCAAACCCACGCGGGGAACGCCATCCGCGATCCCCTCAAGCGGGCCATGTTACAGCGCGATCTCTGGGCTGCATTCGACTGGTCGGTCATGAGACAGCCGAAAACCTATCGTGACCCCGCCTACGAAAAGGAAAAACGGGAACTGCAAACTCGACTGGCCGAGATACTACGACGGCTGGCCTTGTCACCGGAGGAGATTGAGTCTCTGCCGAATAACTATGAAAAGGCCGTTGCTTCCGGAGAGTTCGCTAAAGAGTACGATCCCGTGCACCGCGAGCGAGCTTTCCTGCCACCGGACTTGTTCGGTCCGCATGGACCGTGGGTCGAGATCGAAGGCTTAGGCGATCCGCAGCCTGTAGCGGTTCAGCATTTCGGGCAATTCTCCGGGAGATCGCGCTTTCGGATATTCGTTCGACTTCCGGCGGGCCGCAAGGCCACCTTCGACTACCTGGAGACAGTTTGGAATTTCCCCAAACCGACGATTCCCTCCCCTCATTACGCTCCGGGGCAGGACGTCGCGCCAAACCCTGACTTGCCGCAGTTCCCCGCGGGCACGCAGTTTGCTCTTGTTAGGCAAATGGTGCTCTTTGACAATCAGGGTCGCCTTGTATCGACGCCGATTACAGAGAGCGTACAGATAAGGGTCTACCGCACTCTCGCTCAGTCGAGCGCTCCGCCGATCAATCAGGATCAGGCAATCGCGCAGAGCGGGCAGGACTTCTACGAGATTCGACTGCGCCGCCCTCGTCTGTTTGCCAACCAAGCTGGAGGCTTGCAGGCAACCGAACCCAACGAAAAGGAATTCACGGTCTTCGGTTTCATCGGCCCGGATAACGGCGATCCGGGATCCTATGCAGCGACACGGCCCTTTGCTCCGCTGAAGTCTTGCGTTCAGTGTCACGGAGCTCCAGGCATCAACTCGGTGAACAGCCGGAGTGTCCTGCTGAAACCACATCTCCTCCAGCGGGATGTTACGGCCGATTTGTCGGGACCGCGGACGTGGGAAGACGCCCGAATCGTTCCATGGAAGCAAAGACAGGCCGATTGGGAGCTGTTAAATCAACTCTGGACTCATCTGCCAGCCAAGTGACGGACTCTGAGCCCCGATTCGACGAAACGCCAACGTTGATGCCGGTCTGCGCGCCTCTCATGTTCGTCCTGGAAACGCAGCAAGAACGATTTTCCGCGTGTTCCAGTCGTGAATGTTGCGATCAGGCGATTTCGCTCATCCTATGAAAGAGGATGTCAAGTAAAAAAACTTCTCCCCGCCCCTCTGAGAGATGCGGGCGTGGTGACTTACATCCAGCCCCACCTCATTCCTCACCTCATTCTTAGAGGGGTTATTGGTTTGGTCGCTTTGGCTCGCCGCACTTCCCCGCGGCGATGCCAACCCCAGTTGCTTGTCCCAACTCGACGGTTTCATGAAGTCAGTGGCGCACGACGCCGTTGGGTTCCGAAGCTACGCAAGCTAAGCGTTGGCTTAAGTGCCAACCATGATCCTATGTGAGGCTCGAGGCCTACAGCTTTTTTCGGTTATCCGAGGGGGCATAGGATTGACCCGGAGACTCGGTGCTGGACTACAGCACACAGAGTGCCTGAATGAGCGAATGGATACTCTCCCTCGAACCGGAGCATCGCAAGAACCGATTGGCCACCACCGAGGCATGAAAAACCTTGGGAGATCACCTGGGTTCTATTCGATGCTCAAGCTGCTTGCGTCTTCAGTTGTTCGACGTCGAAACGTTCCTCCTTTTTCCAAAGTGTCAAGGTAATGGCCGCGATCTTGCGCGCCAGTGTCAGACGCGCCATCTCCGGCTTCATGCCCTTGGCCAGCAAACCCGCGTAGAAATCATGGAATGGTCCCCTGCCACAGCTGGC
>PLHP01000408.1:0-3051 GCA_003138955.1 Acidobacteriaceae bacterium
CCCAAGGAAGACGAAACAACCTCGATATGGACTGCGACGAAGTGGGCCGAGACGCGACGTGGCTGGATCTTCATCACCTCACGCCCAACCATGCGCGAAGCACTTCGCCCGCTCATCAGTCTGTGGATTGACACGCTCGTTCTGCGCCTCTTGAACGAACCCATGCCCGACCAAAAACCCGTCTGGTTCGTCATCGACGAGCTGGCGAGTTTGCAGCGGTTGCCGCAACTTCATACCGCGATTACGGAGAATCGCAAATCGCAGAACCCGGTCATTCTGGGCTTCCAGGGGCGCAGCCAGATGGAAGCCCGTTACGGCGAAGACTCCGAAGCCATGTTGTCGCAACCGGCCACGAAGATTTTCCTCCGTACCACCGAGCCGCGGGCGGCCAAATGGGTCAGTGAAGCCATTGGCGAAATCGAGATCGAGCGGCTGCGCGAGACCCACTACGACGGTTCCCGCCCCGGACGCAATTTTGCGCTCGACCGGCAAACCGAGCCGCTCGTTCTGCCGTCTGAAGTTTCCGGCCTCGACGACTTGCGCGGCTTTCTAAAGTACGGCAACCATGTCGCGCGATTCTCGTTTCCGTTCGTTGCGCTCGAAGAGAAGAGTCCCGGTTTTGCCGAACGTAAGATGGACGACCTAATTCTGCCGAGTACACCGCTCCCCGCAGAACCAGAAGAGATGCAGGGCAATGTTCTGACTCCCGAATATGCGGTTCAACCTCCCGAGAACCAGATGGAGTAGACAGTCATGCTGACGATTTCAAAACCGCTATCCGCAGGCCAAGCGCAGACTTACCACCAGAAGGAATTCACCGCCAAGGAACAGAACTATTGGTCGCAGCGCGGCATCATCGCAGGCGAGTGGCAAGGCCGACTGGCCGCGCAGTTCGGTCTTGCCGGGGCCGTCTCTGCAGAGGACTTCGCGAAACTCAGCCAGGGTCAGCATCCGCAGACCGGCGAGCAGCTTGTTCGGCAACGAGCGTCCTATGAATATCAGGATGCCGACGGCAAAACCGTCACGACGATGGAACATCGCGCCGGATGGGATGCCACTTTTTCCGCGCCCAAATCTGTCTCGCTCACCGCGCTGGTCGGCGGCGATGAGCGCGTCCGTGAAGCGCATCGCGAGAGCGTTCGCGTTGCCCTCGACCAGCTCGAACGCTACACGCAAGCCCGCATCGGCGGCAACCATCCGCCCGAAACGACGGGCAAGTTTATCGCCGCTAAGTTCGAGCACGATACGGCCCGCCCGGTTGACGGCTATGTCGCGCCACAGCTTCATACCCATACCGTTATCTTCAATGTGACCGAGCGCGACAACGGACAGCCCCGTGCCATTCAGCCGCACAGCCTCTTTGCTTCGCAGCAGTTCGCCACGGCCATCTATCAATCGGAGCTGACTTACAAGCTACGCCAACTCGGCTACGAAATTACGGCCGGTCGGAGTGGTGCACCCGAGATCAAGGGATACACGCAGGCATACCTCGACGCATCCAGTCCCCGCAGCCAACAGATTCATGATTACCTCGAACGCACGGGCCGCTCAGGGAAAGAGGCTGCCGAAATCGCCGCACACTCGACCCGTGACCGGAAAGAAATCCATTCGCCAGCTGACGTAATGGCTGCGCACCGAAAGCTGGCGGCAGACTTTGGTCACCAAGCCGAGGCTGTTGTCCGGGCAGCCCATGCGAGGTTTCAGCATCAAGAGAAGCCCGTGAACTCAGTTGACCGTGTCCGAGAATCTCTCACATTTTCCCGCGACAAGAACTTCGAGCGCGAGGCCGTTGTCGATGAACGCGCCCTGATCCGCGACGGGTTGCGCCGAGGTATGGGTGAGATCACTCATGACCAGGTCCGCGCCCATCTTGACGCCCGCTTGGCATCCGGAGAGTTTCAAATCCTCGAACGCCCTCAAAGCGTTCCTGGCAGACAGTTCACCACCGCCAAAACCATCGCCGCCGAGCAGGAAGTCCTCCGCCGTATGCGCGATGGACAAAATCAAGTCGAGCCAGTTCTTTCGCGTTCCCAGGCCGTCGGCGTTGCCGATGAGCACCAGCATCTAAATCGGGTACAGAAGGGTGTCATCGAAGATGTGCTCAGTTCTCCCGACCGCATCCAAGGAATCCAAGGTTTTGCCGGCGCGGGCAAGACGACCACGCTCACCGTCGTCCGCAGCGCCGCGGAATCTCAGGGCTATCAAGTCGAAGGCCTTGCCCCGACCTCTCGCGCCGCGAAGCAACTGGAACAGGCGGGAGTCCACGCCGGAACCCTCCAAGGTTTTCTCGCCCGTGGACAAAGCACAGAACCGAATTCAGAACAGAAACAATTCTTCTTTATTGACGAATCCAGCCTTGCCAGCACGAACCAGATGCGCGAGTTTCTTGCACGACTCGGCACCAATGACCGCGTGCTTCTGATCGGCGATATCCGCCAGCATCAGGGAGTCGAAGCGGGGCGCCCTTTTGAGCAATTGCAGGAAGCCGGGATGCGCACAGCCAGACTCGATGAGATCGTTCGTCAAAAGGACCCGGCGCTGAAATCCACCGTTGAATTGCTGGCCACGGGCCAAATCTCCGCTGCGCTCGACGCACTCGGACAGCAGGGCCGCGTGCAACAAATTCCCGACAAGGAAGAGCGCGTCCGAGCCATCGCCAAGAGCTATGTCGAATCGCCCGAAAACACTCTGATCGTCTCACCGGACAATGCTTCCCGCCGCGAACTCAACGCCGCCGTTCGCCAGGAGTTGAAGGCCACCGGCGCCCTTGCGAAGGAAGATCATACGTTCCGCGTCCTGGTTCCGCGTCAGGACATGACCGGAGCCGAACGCTCCTGGGCCAGCCACTACGAGATCGACGACGTTGTCCGCTACACACGCGGCAGCAAAACGATCGGAATCGAAGCAGGCAGTTACGCGTCGGTCGCAGCGATCAACCCAGCCGCCAACCAGCTCACGGTCGAGAAAGCGAACGGAGAACTTGCCACCTACGATCCCCGCCGACTAACCGGCGTTAGCGTCTACCAAGAGATCGAACGCCAGTTCTCCGTG
>PLHP01000408.1:3065-16522 GCA_003138955.1 Acidobacteriaceae bacterium
AGCCACAGCGCCCAGGGACTCACCGCCGAACGCGTCCTCGTCCACGCCGATACCAGCGTCCACCCGGACCTGCTCAACTCCCGCTTCGGCTACGTCTCCATCTCCCGCGCCAGCCACGCGGCCACGCTCTTCACTGACGACATGGCCAAACTTGCCCCTCAGTTGGGCGCCGATGTCTCGAAGACCTCCGCCTTAGAACTCAACCCAGCCCCGTCCGTCGCGCAAGGACTAGGGATAGCGATCTAACAGGGGCAGCAATTTATGATGGAGGACTCGCAATGACAAAGATGACAATCGTTCCAGAGAACTACGACAACATCCGCGCTGAAATCGTCGAACTGCTAAAGGCCGCCCGCTCTACCGCTGCCCGAAATGTCAACTCAATCATGACCGCCACCTATTGGGAAATTGGGCGGCGCATTGTTGAGCAGGAACTTAAAGGAGAGGCTCGCGCGAACTACGGCGAACAACTTCTGGAACTACTTGCCAAAGACTTGACCAAGCAGTTTGGCCGGGGGTTTGGGAATATCAATCTCTGGAGAATGCGCGCATTTTACCGTGCCTGGTCCGAGGGGCAGATTCTTTCGACACTGTCGAAAGAATCTGCCAAGTTGCTTCCCTTCAACAATGTAAGCCCTCTATCCTCAAGCATCTCGACTCTTTCTGCCGGCTTCCCTTTGCCCTGGTCGGCCTACGTTCGCCTACTTGGCGTCAAGCGCCCGGAAGCGCGAGTTTTTTATGAAACCGAGGCTCTCCGCTCTGGATGGTCTGTCCGTCAATTGGATCGCCAGATCGGCAGCCAATTTTACGAACGCATTGCGCTCTCACAGAACAAAGCCGCCATGCTGGAGAAGGCCGAGACTTCCCAACCCAGCGACGCGGTGACACCCGAAGAAGCAATCAAGGACCCGTTCGTCCTCGAATTCCTCGACCTCAAGGACGAATACTCCGAGTCGGACTTGGAGGAGGCCCTCATCCACCGCCTCACCGACTTCCTCTTGGAGCTGGGCGACGATTTTGCCTTCCTGGGCCGCCAGCGCAGGCTTCACATCGACGACACATGGTTTCGCATCGACCTCGTCTTCTTCCATCGCCGTTTGCACGGGCTTGTGATCGTGGATCTAAAGGTTGGTAGGTTTAGTTACGCGGACGCTGGGCAGATGCACCTTTATCTCAACTACGCCCGCGAGCACTGGATGAAACCCGGCGAGAACCCGCCCGTCGGGCTCATATTGTGCACAGAAAAAGGAGCCGCCGAAGCCCACTACGCACTCGACAACCTCCCCAACAAAGTGCTCGCCGCGGAGTATCAGACTGTCCTTCCCAATGAAAAGCTCATCGCCGAGGAGCTCGAACGCTCCCGCCGGGAACTAGAACAGCGAGCAAGGTTTGCGCACGTCCCATCTAATCCTTAGACGACTGTCGGCCGATCAGCGGTCGGGCTCGTGCGAACCGCACGAAACCAGCCTGTTCCTGACGCACAGGGTGCCAGTGCTGTGCCGGATTGTGGCAACTACGACGGCCCGCAAGGTAGAACGTTTTCGCTGACATTCTGGAGATTGGTCTGATACTGTCGCCAAACTGTAAATTTGTGCCGAAACCATCGGATCAGATTAAGATGTGGCTGTCATGATCTTGTCAGACAACGAGACTAAGATTGATCTCCTCAATAATGAGGCGATTGCTAAGACAATCGTTACGCTGCTGCGGGAGAAACCAGAACTCCCGGTAACTGTCGGCGTGCATGGTGATTGGGGCGCCGGAAAATCGAGCGTCCTGGAGATGATCGAGGCTTCCCTCAATGCCCAGGAGGGCGTTCTCTGCCTCAAATTCAACGGCTGGCGCTTTCAGGGTTTTGAAGACGCGAAGATTGCGCTGATCGAAGGTATCGTTACGGGCTTGATTGAAAAGCGTCCGCTCCTGACGAAGGCCACCGATGCGGTAAGAAATATTCTTCATCGCATCGACTTGTTAAAGGCTGCCAAGAAAACGGGCGGCCTCGCCCTTACCGCTTATGCCGGTTTGCACGGTCTTGGTGCGAGCGCACTCGCCATCCCTGTTCTGCTCAATTCATTGGAAGGGTGGGTAACCGATCCGACAAAACTCACAAAAGAGAATGTCGAATCCGCACTGTCGGGTGCAAAGGATATTCTCAAGCCTAGTACCGAGGGAAAAAACGTCCCGGAAGAAATCGCCGGCTTCCGAAAAGCTTTTGATGAACTCCTGGAAAAAGCCGGCATCAACCAGCTCGTTGTACTTATTGACGATCTCGACCGCTGTCTACCAGACACGGCGATCGAAACCTTGGAGGCCGTGCGGCTCTTCCTCTTCACTTCCCGGACGGCGTTCGTGGTTGCTGCCGATGAGGCGATGATCGAATATGCGGTGCGCAAACACTTTCCCGATCTCCCCGATACCACAGGCCCGCAGACCTACGCCAGGAATTACCTCGAAAAATTGATTCAGGTTCCGTTCCGCATTCCCGCTCTCGGGGAGACCGAAACTCGCATTTATGTCACCCTGCTGTTCGTCGGAGCCGAACTGGGCGAAGACGCGCCCGAATTCGCTAAGCTCATTGCCGCGGCGCGCGAGCGACTGAAGCGTCCCTGGAAGGGTGCGGTCCTTGACGCGGCGACTGTAAAGACGGCATTGGGCACCAAGGCTGATCGTGCTCAGAACGCTTTGATCCTGAGTGCGCAGATCGGACCTATTCTGGCAGGCGGAACCAAGGGAAATCCCCGCCAGATAAAGCGGTTTCTAAACACCCTGCTACTGCGTCAGTCTTCCGCCAGCGCCCGCGGCTTCGGCGACGACGTGAAGCTGCCGGTCCTCGCCAAGTTGATGCTCGCGGAGCGCTTTATTCCTAGGTTGTTTGATCAGATTGCCACGTCGGCCGCATCCGACCCCAACGGAATTTGTACCGACCTTGTCCGGCTGGAGGAGGAAGTATCCGACCGTAAAGAGCAATCTCCAAAACCCATTCCCCCTGCGGAAGCGAAGGTTTCTGGCCCCAAGGCTGTGTCCAAGCCCGAAGTTGTGAAAGCCGCAGACAGCGCACAGCTGACCGAGTGGACTTCGTCCCAGGCAGTGCGTTCGTGGGCGAAGATCGAACCAGCCATCGGCGCGTCAGATTTGCGGCCGTATCTTTTCGTCGCGAAAGATCGCAAAGATTACTTCGGTGCCACCACAGTTCTTGGACAGCTCGCCGGCGTCGCGGAGAAGCTTCTCGGATCGAAATTCGTGGTCCAGGGCTTTGAGACGGAAGTACGGCAGCTCGCGGTTCCCGAGGCCGCTCAGGTTCTCGACCTCGTCCGCGCCCGGATCGTGGGGGGCGATACTTTCGACACGGAACCCGCCGGAGCCGCAGGAATAGCGGTATTGGTCAAGGCGCACCCGGCGCTGCAGGGAAATCTCCTCGACTTTCTGGAAGCATTGCCGCGGCAGAGGCTGGGTGCGTGGGCATGCACCGGTTGGGAAGGAGTGATCAAGGACTCGGACCAGAGCCGGAGATATGATCAATTGCTCGAAGCATGGAAGCGCGACGGTAGCCAGTTTCTCAAGGTCGCAGCGGGCGCTGCGCTCCGTACACGCAGTCGAGGAGTGCAGCACTAGGTCTACGACCGCATAAAGATGTACCTATCAAAGTACTCGTGGAATGACAAAGTGGGGCGCACTGTGTGGACATGCAAACCACCTACCATCGTGTGCGTGTCCAGCTTGGGAAGCGGGATCGGAAGCAAATCGCCGAGATGCTGAACAAGGGGCGGGAGTCGGCGCGGGTACTGCGGCGGGCGTTGATCCTGCGTCAGCTCGACCAGGGACAGACGGCGGCACAGGTGGCNNAAGACCGTGCGGGCGATTGCCCGGCGTTACGAGGAAGAGGGACGGGAGCCGGCATTGTATGAGAAGCCGCGTCCGGGCCAGCCGCGGGTGCTGGACGCGGGCCAGAGCCAAAGGATCATAGCCATGGTGTGTAGCCAACCGCCGGACGGCAGGGCGCGGTGGAGCGTTCGACTCATCGCCCAGGAAGCGGTGAAGCGAAAGGTGGTGCCGCAGGTGGGTCGGGAGACGATCCGCATTCTGCTCAGGGATCATGATCTGAAGCCGTGGCGGGAAAAAAATGTGGTGCGTGGCCGAACTGGACGAGGAGTACATCGCCCGCATGGAAGACGTGCTGGCCTTGTATGAGAAGCCGCTCTCGGAGGAGGAACCGGTGGTTTGCATCGATGAAAAGCCCGTGGTCCTGCACGCCGATCTGCGTCCGCCCCGGCCCATGTATCCGGGACGAACTCTTCGGCGAGACAGTGAGTACGAACGCCGTGGCACGGCCAATGCGTTCTGCGGGGTGGAGCCGAAGGCGGGACAGCATTATCCCTGCGTGACTCCGGACCGTTCCTCGCCCGCGTTTGCCGATTATCTGCTGGAGATTGCAGAACATTATCCGGCCGCCGATACCATCCATCTGGTCCTGGATAATCTGAGTTCGCATAGCCGCAAGGCGGTGGTGGAGCGGTACGGCGAGAAGGCGGGAGGCTGGCTGTGGGACCGGTTCACCGTCCACTACACGCCGAAACACGGAAGCTGGCTCAATCAGGCGGAGATTGAAATCAGCCTCTTCTCCCGGCAGTGTTTGGGACAGCGAAGAATCCCGTCGCTGGGCGATCTGCGGCGAGAAACCAGGGCTTGGGGGCGGAGAATGAACCGTGATCGGGTCACTATCGACTGGCGCTTCACTCGCAAACAGGCACGCTTGAAGTTCGGCTACAAAAGAAACCACATTACGCGGTCACGGTACTAGTGGGAACTTCCAATGCAAACGGCGGCCAGGGCGGCGACCGGCCGCTCATCCCGAGCTGGCTACCGTCCGATGGCAGCCCGCCGCCAGCTCCCCAGCCACCGCCGCAAACGCCGCCCGTGCCAACGCCGGCCGATCCGACGGCGCCGCCGCCACCGCCACCGGCACCCACGCCCCCTGTCCTCCCCGCAATACCTCCGGCGGCGGCAAGTGATAGGTTCACCGCCGCGCGCGGCAATTTTTCGCGCTTCGCCGGATCAGGCGGCTCCGATCGCGCGAGTCTAGGCCGGGCTCTATCAAGTTATGTATCTTCAGCATCGGGTGGCAGCCGGACCGCGGCACAGCGAATGGCAAGGTCACCTGCGTCCGGTGTCCCGCTCCTCAGTTTTCTTTCCAGTGCCGTAGCCAACGGTCCGCGAGAAGCCCTCCGCGCTCTCAACCTCGAAAGGCTAGCGGGCCGGCCGATCGAAGAGGTATTTATCGGTCTCATGGAATATGTCTGCCCCGAGGGAGGCACGGTAGACGAAGGGATCGCGCGCGACGCTTTCATCGAAACAATCGCTGATTTGGCGGAAACCGGGATCTCCGACTTTGACAGCCTCACGGCTGACCAGATGCAGACGATTTTTGAACTCTACGCTACGCATGCCATCGAGACGCGCCTGTGCAACGACATCGGGATGAAGGCCATCACTCTCCCGTCTGATGCGGCACAGGCGGCATCGATCCAGCGGCAGCTTCTCGACTTTGTTCGTCGCAGCGTGTCTGATTCAATGACTCAGGCGCGGGTAGGTATGCAGGCTCTCACACCTGAACGGGTTTTCGGATTCGTTACCCGTGTTTATGAGCAGGCTTATGCGATCATGCAGACCATGGCCGAAGCGGAGGCGGAAACCCCATGAGGCGCCACCTTATCATCGGACGTTTCGGCAATTCTGATCGAGCGGTTATTCCAACTGCTGAGGGAGAGGTGTCAACGCGACTGGAGTTCGTCGTTTCCAAGAGTCGCCTTGAACACGACATAGGCGGTTCCCTAGACGATTTGTCAAAGATCGGGGTCTTTCCTTCCGAAATCGGGCTTGATCTTCTGGTGCTTGCGGCACACGTTCAAGCCGCCGATACGCGAATTTCGCGATCCACAGAATCACAGGACGACTGGACAAGGGAGATTCGCCTCGTGGTTCCCGTGAGCGATCCCGCGCGATGGAACGCTGCGATACCGCTGCTTCAGCGTCTCCTCAATTTCCTGACGGGCGACCGGTGGACAGTCGGGTTCAGGCCGCGGGCGGCCGGATTTGAGAAAGCGGTTCACGACAAGCCGCCGCAATTGATACCGCCAGCCTTCGACAGTCTCGCTCTATTTTCAGGAGGCCTTGATAGCCTGATCGGCGCGATCGACTCCCTGGAAGAGGGAAAGACGCCTCTTCTGATTAGTCACGCCGGAGACGGTGCCACCAGTGATGCGCAGAACACGCTCTTCGAAGCATTGAAGAAGAATTATCTGCAACAGAACTTTTCTCGTTTGCGAATCTGGATGGATTTTCGCAACTGGGGTGTCAAGGGAGTCGAATCCGAGAAGACGACGCGGGGAAGATCATTCCTGTTTTTTGCGACGGGGGTCTTTGCGGGCACAGGTCTTGACGGAAACTTCGTCCTCAGGGCACCCGAGAACGGCCTCATAGCGCTGAATGTTCCGCTCGATCCTCTGCGCCTGGGCGCATTCAGCACCCGGACGACCCATCCTTTTTATATCGCGAGATGGAATGAACTGCTGGGCGTCCTTGGGATCTCGGGTCAAATCGAGAACCCCTATTGGGACAAGACCAAGGGGGAAATGGCGGCCGGCTGCAAAAATCCGGCCTTGCTCGCGAAGCTCGCCCCCAAGTCACTCTCGTGCGCGTCACCGACGAAGGGTCGATGGCTCGGCTTGGGCACCGGCCACTGCGGGTTCTGCTTGCCCTGTTTGATTCGCCGCGCCGCTCTTCTCAGCACGGGGGACAGCACCAAATACGCCTTGTCGGACCTCACGGCTCGTGAACTCGATACCCGCGAAGCGCACGGGCAGCAGATACGCTCCTTCCAATACGCGATTGAGAAGCTCCGGCAGAAACCAAAACTAGCGGCACTCTATATTCATAAGCCGGGACCATTGTCAGACGAGTCCCCAGCTCGCCTCGCGGCACTTGCCGATGTTTACAAGCGTGGGCTCGCCGAGCTTGCCAAATTGCTCGCAGGCGTCCGTGCCACCCCGAGCTAGTCTCCCATGAAGCCCGCTCTCGTCGATTTTCACTGTCATCTCGATCTGTTCCCGGACCCGGTTTCCGCCGTGCGAGACGCTGAGGAGGCCGGTGTCTACACGCTAACGGTGACAACTACGCCGAAGGCCTGGCCGCGCAATCATGAACTCACCCACGGAACGCGCCATGTCCGGGCCGCACTGGGGCTTCACCCTCAACTTGTTGCCGAGCGTTCAGCTGAAATTGCCATGTGGGAAGAGTATCTGCCCCAGGCGCGCTACGTCGGCGAAGTCGGACTGGACGCTGGTCCTCGTTACTTCCGCTCTCTCGACTTGCAGAAACAGATATTCACTCGGGTTTTGCAGAAATGCGCCGAAGCAGGCGGCAAGATTCTGACTGTTCATAGCGTCCGCACGGCAACGATGGCTCTCGACCTGATCGAGTCACAACTCGCTCGTAAGGGTCAGGTCGTCCTTCACTGGTTCACAGGCTCCAAGTCAGAGGCCCGCCGCGCTGTTGATCTTGGCTGTTATTTTTCGATCAATTGCGCGATGCTTCGAAATGATAGAGGTCGTGACCTCGTTGCCGCCCTCCCTTCCGATCGCCTGCTCACCGAAACCGACGCACCGTTTACGCAGGTTGGAAGCAGGCCAACAGCCCCGATCGACGTGAAAGAGACAGTCGAAGCGCTCGCGACGCTACGAAACGTAACGCTCAAAGACCTGGCGCAGAATATAGGTTCGAATCTGCGAACTCTGCTGGACGGCGCGGGAGTGAGTACCGATCCTTAAAAACCTCGGGGTCTAGAAAATCGATAGGATCGAGAAGAGTGCAGCAGACGGCACGTGGCACATCGCCCCGCGCGGTCACGTTGGAATACGAAACAGCGGGCGAAAAAAGCACGCCAAGACGGAAAGGGCACCCATGCGTAAAGTTTGTCTCTTCGCAACTCAACACCAATTTCAACTAGATTCCCCGATGGACTCGGCGTTTGATGCGCGGCTCAGAGAGCTTATCCAGGACCATAACGTTGATTGCATTCTGGAAGAGGCAACCGGACTCCCACGAAAATCATGCGTGGAATTATTGGCCGATGATCTAAAGATTCATTGGGACAACATAGACCTAAGCGTAGGAGACCGGAAGAAGACGCCGGATACGGCACTCAGCAGCAAATACGATACTTTGCAAGACTTGACCCTACATTCCACACGGGAGTGCACGTGGGCCAAGAAGATTTCTGAGACTGTCGTGCAATCAGGATTAGTGGTAGTGGGACTCTGCCACTTGTTGAGTATGGGAGAGAAGTTGCGAGCGCGGGACTTTGAAGTGGAAGCCCATCTCTATGACCCGAACCGAATTTACGATTGGAAGAAAATGCGCCCGAGAGTTGGACCATACCACGCGCCCACGGAGTGAATTGTCAACATTAGACTCGGTGCTCAGCCATGAAATCAATCAGCGCCATCACGCATTCTGTCAATCCCGCCCAAGGGACTCGCATACTCGCAACCATGTTCGGCGGGTATTGAGGAATTTGATGACTTGCGGTGCAAAATCGGATGGCAAACGATTCACCAAGTTTCTCCCTCAAATACTGGGTTGCGTGCTGTTTCCAACTCGTCACCTCTTGAATCGAGTAGTTGTTGTACTCAACTTTGTCCCTAATCTCCCGCCCTTGCTGTACGAGTCTGGAAATCTCTTGCACAATTTCTTGCCTTCGCTGCTTCTCATCCGTATTTCTTTTATCTTGAGCTGCAAATTGTGACTGTAACGAATCCACACGGGAATTCAACTTTGCAAGATCGGCTCGGATACGTGCGCTCTCTGAAGGCGGCCACGTGGTGACGCAGTTCTTGGTGGTCCACTTCGACACATACATGGCTTCATCAGCCGCAGCAATTAGAGCCTCTGCATGGGATAGTTTCGCGCATGAACTTGCTACGCCAACGCTGGCCGTCACCTTGGAGAGTCCCCCAAAGGGCTTCAAGTCATCAATGGAAAGCCGCACGTGCTCCGCGTCAACCGCCACATCGGAGCCGGTCCGATTTGGAAGGATGATGCAGAATTCGTCCCCGCCAACTCGATACACATGGCCCTTACCTTCGATGGCATTCGACATTGCAACGGCCGCCTGCAGCAAACACTTGTCTCCCTCCGGGTGCCCATGATGGTCATTCACTTCTTTGAATCCATCCAGATCCACGAAAATAAGGGACACAACTCGCCCGGCGTCCATTTGCGCTGCAAGGTCGTGCTCAAAGGATTTCTTGTTCGGAATATCGTCGAGCGGGTGAACATGAATTCTTGCACCGTCAGTTTCTGCCTTCCTTAGGGCAGCGACCGAACGAACTTCCGCGTCATTTTCACGATGTCTGCTCCAGCCGTCTTACGAAGACGGACGGTCTGAAGCTTCACACCATTGCGATACCAGTGCCACAGAATCCCGTGGAGATTACTCAAGTCAGTCACGAGCTTCGCCAATTCTCGCGTATTCGTCTGCGCTACCAAAGCACTGATGTCCATCCTCTGCTTGTGGGCATACCTAATTCGCGAGTCCGACGATCTTCTCCAACTAGGCTGGCGCCAACATTGCAAGAATGTCCGCGCAGGCAAGATTGGCCCGCTGCAACTTTTCTGGGGCGACTTCCCGTACGTGAGCAATCTCGTTTCGGACCGGTGTTATCTGATCGATAGCGATCTGCAGCCTCCGCTTAGCCTCCGCATCACCTCCGAAGCTGGCGCGAGCCCCCTGCCAGACATCGGGTTTGAAGAGAAGGGCTGGCAGTTGTGCCAGATAGAGATAATCGACAACACCGAGACCATCAACACCGGCAGGCCGATTCCGAACCGCACGGGCCAACACTTCGCGCTCGCGCGCGTCGAGCGCGCCTTCGATGGCCGCCGCCGCCTTGTCGCCAAAACGCTGCCGATAAAATTCTCGGACGATGTTGCGCAGCTTCAGCTCTACATCACCGATCCGCTGCCAAACAACTTCGGCACCTGGGAGGAACCACGGTGGCACGAGGGCCGACGCGCTGGCTTCTCCACCAAGCTTCCGAAATGCGATGCGAATAATCTCGGCCATGCGCGGGCGGCGCGTCGCTAGAAACTCCTCGTAGATCATCGATTCCCAGCCTGGCGGCAGCGCGTGTTCCGCGCACATCCTGCCCCACCGGTCCTCGTCGAACTTCTCCCGCAAACGGGGAACGTATTTTGCTGGGCTCTGGCTTCCCACCAAGCTGTTGTCGTGCCAACCGACATCAGCGAGATTCGCAACCTGATTCACCTTCTTTCGCTCCGTGATTCCGCGATCATGGAGCCACGCCTTTGGAAAAAGATGATGCATTTCGCTGGCCGCGCGGCCGCCCCCATCTGGAGCTGCAAGCAGATTTTGCAAGGGTTGATCGCCGAACAAAGCCTTGGCGCCGAGAATGACCTGTGCGGCTCGGAAACCAAGCGCGGCCGGGGCACGCCCGCGCTGAGTGTCGAGCGCGGACACAAGAGTTTGGTTCCAGTAGTCATTCGTGAAAACGTCGCTAAGCATGTCGTCAAGAGTCTGCACGAACGCCGTAGGGTCGGCCTTTGACGCATCGCGAATTCGCCCGAGATCTTCCTCGTACTTGGTCTCAGACGATGTCGAGTAGCGGGCTGTCAGGAGCGTTCCGAAGAGCCAACGACACACGCCCTCTTCCAACTCCTGTCGCTGAACCCCATACGTCGTACCGAGGACATAAAACGCATAAGCGTTCGCGACTGCGTTCGTCGATGCCACGAGGCCTGGGCTCACGAAGCCAGCAAGCATGACTCGCAACATGTAGTCTCGCCAGCGCGTCTCATTGAGACACTGATCGACCGCCTGATCGAGCACCTTTAAGCGCTCGATTCGTCCCCCAGGATTAGGATCTCCGGTCACCGGATCTATGCCACGTAAGTACTTGTAGATGGCGGACATTCGCGCCCTCTGGAATCCGACCGCACACGCTGTCCGAAGGATCTGTTGCGTATCGACAGGCACTATTGCATTAATCGACATCGACCGCGCACCGGTCTCAATTCGATCACGCAACTCGCCATGAAAGACGCTCAGCAGGGTTAGCACGAAGTCAGCCTGCCCAAGGCGCGTGCCCTGACTGTTGATACGGACGAAGATTTCAGCAACATCCTCTTCCCCAATCTCTTCTGCGGTTGCTGTCTTGCGGATCTCCACCGTTGGAAATCTATAGTTTGTAATCCCCTGAGCGCGATCAAGGTTCATGTCCATTGCATCTCTATATGCGTCATCGATGATTCGACCCCGTTCCTCAAGCGCCTTGAGCATATCTTTACGAATCTGCGCCTTGGTGCGTGGACCGCGCCAGAGCTCGGTGATATTCGGCAGGAACTCAGGGTCTTTCCTGATAGCCGCATCGCACACCTCGAAGCGTCCATCGCGGGGCCGAAAAGCGATGGTTATGAGTCGCTTCTCACCATCCTTGCCCTGGATCTCAATGCCCCGCATCACTGCAAAGAGCGAGGTCAGTCGCTGTTGACCATCGATGACCAGAGTAGTGGCGCGGAGGGCCTTATCAGAGGCGCCAAGCGCTCGGGCCTCCCGCTCGTCCGTTGTGTACCAGAGGACCAATGTCCCGACGGGGAACCCGATGAACAGTGAATCGAGGAGGTCTCGGACCTTGGTATCTTCCCAGACGAATGGACGCTGAAGGTCCGGCAGCGCAATGACGCCTCGGCTGGGATCGATGTCTTCGATCAGAGATCCAACAGCTCTTTGCCCCAGCTCGAAAATCGCGGCCCGACCACGTTCTTTGGGCTCACGCGACAGCTCAGGTGCGTCATCATCGGTGTCCGGTTCGTCGGCCTCCTCCGACGCCTGGCTCCGTTCTGGCTGGGGCAGGTCTCTACCCACCAGTTTCGAAAGATAGGTGATCGCCTCAGCGGCGTGGTCGTCCAAATCGACCTCTCTCCGCACCCGCGCAATCGCCACATCAACGAACTTGGCAAACGGATCCTTCAACAGGTCAAGATGGGCTGCGACTCGATCTGGTCGAAGAGCCAAGTACAGACCACCCGCAACCAACTTCCATGGCTCCTCGTTCTCCTTGCTGATTCCGAGCAGCGCAGATGTTTCAGGAGAAAGTGGGCCGACCACACTGACACCGAAGTCATTCGGCTTAATCTGCAACGCCAGCATGCGGCCCGCCTTCAGCTCAAACCCGCGCCTAGTCTCACGCATCCGCCACGCATGGCTCCCCTCCTCGTCGACTGTCTCAACGGCATAGGCAAGAAACTCCAGTACGGCCGCCCGGATTGCCGGCTCTGGAAGAGCCCGCTCGATCTTTCGTTTGATTCGGGCTTCAATGATCTCAGGGTCTGCTTCCGACGGATCATCGTCGTCGCTGTCCTTGGCCTGCGCATTGCGGCCACCTGGAGCCTCGGCGTTCCATGCTTCTTCCCATCCGTCAATCGCCTCCAAATCTCGCGTCGTGATTTCTTCCGGGTGGGCAGCAAGAAAGGCTCGACCGCGTTCCGTGATGCGATACTGCTTTGGTGCGACCTTCTCGATCAATCCACCTTTGGTGAGAAATGTCATGGCCCAGCCAGTGCGATTGCGAACATAAGTCGACCTACCGCTGGGAATTCGAACTTGGCGATCTTCTGCGGAAAGCCCAAAATGCAGCGCCATCGACTCGGTGGCTGACGCTCGTGTAATCGGCGCATCAACGGACAGCGCCAGAATTGGTCTCAACATGGCGTCCAACTTAGGAACATTCATATGCTTGCCATTTCTCAGCTAAGCCTGCCAAAGATCTGCCAGGAAACTCACTCGCCGGGCCAACGTGCTCACACTCAGCGTATCCCGTGCCCGAGAATACAGCAGTGGCCGTTCCGTATCGTACACCCGCAGTCGCGCGTCGTCCGCGTTCTCAACGTACTCCTGCAACGGCAGCACCTTGGTGTTGCGCGCTATGTGGCCATGGCGCGAATTTGAGGCTTTTCGCTGGTGCGTCCTGCTCGCGCAGTCTCGGTGACTGCGTCGAGCGAAACTTGCGCTCACCGCACTAGATAAACGCGCTTTTACGAATTGAAATACGCATTCCGTCCGACTACGAAACTATGTCCACGAAGAAGCATAATGTGCCAATTGTGTGCAGAATTCATCCCGGCAACATGGGCGACTGGACAGAACCATCGGCTGACTGTCGGTAAGTCGCAAATCCCATGCTTCACCACCTTTAGACACGCCGAGTGTGCCCATTGTCTGCTGATTCCGATCAGTTTTAGTACCCGTACCTGACCAGCCTGTTTTTTCCCCGTTCCAGTGGCCAGACTCTGCAAGGCAAAAGCAACTTCTCGGTTGCGCTTGGCCGCGCGTCTTTTCTCCACTCCCACGGGCAAGGGTGACCACTCCGCTTCGCTCCGGGACG
>PLHP01000408.1:16556-21129 GCA_003138955.1 Acidobacteriaceae bacterium
ATATCACAGCAACAACAACACCAACCGCGACGGCTCAGCCGCCGTCAACGCGGCTTCCGGCAGTAAAAACCGGAAGCCAGCCACCGCACAGCAACTCATCCGCGAAAACGTGAAGTATCTCATCGAGCAGTTGGAAGCGGGACACAGTGAAACGCTCACCGCTTACTTGAATGCAATGGCGAATTTCCACACGTATTCCTTCGGCAATGTCCTGCTCATCGCGAGACAACGGCCCCAGGCAACCCATGTCGCGGGCATACGGACGTGGAACGAGCTTGGCCGCCGCGTGAAACGTGGCGAAAAGGGCATTGCCATTCTCGCTCCCATGATCGGCAAACGCCGCAAGAAAGAGAACACGAGCGCCGGGACGGAGGAAGAAGCGAATACATCCACGTTGCTCGGCTTTCGCCGCGTTTTTGTTTGGGATCGATTATCTCGTGATTTGTGGCCGAGCCTCCGCGCGCTCGATGCAATCCGCCTGTGCCACTTTAGAAAGTCCCCTCGATAGAAGCACGCACATCATCTCGCACCTCCTCTGCCTTGTGCAACGTGATTTTGTCGAATTTGCGATAGGCTGGGTGCGCCGCGCAAAAAAGAACGGCTTGTTCAGGCTCAGTTGTGAGTTTGGTAAAAGGGTGGACGACCGGCGAATGAATTGAGTTTCGGATGTACTGAAGCCCCTCTGACTCCTCCGGATTTCTTCAGCTGGCCAGGGATTCTACTTGCCACTCTCGTTAGTGGCCCGTTTCCATAGTTGAATGCAGCATCCAGCGAATAACTTTCACCGTTTGAATTTGCAACGGAGACTTGCGTCGGGCCATTCGGTCCGGACGGAGCGGTCACCTGCAGGGTATCCGGGTCGACGTACGAGACAGCTGCAGCGGTACCGTTGAACGCAACCGTCGTTGCGGCCGTAAATCCGCTGCCTCTCAGCGTGACCGAGGCTCCCGCCCCACCAAAAGATGGCACCAGTGACCCGATGCCGAGCGGGACTTCGTCAAGTTGCACAAAAACCACGCCGGTTGCTGAGATCATGACAACGTTCTGGCCGGTCGAGTCAACGAGCAATGTATCCACGGACCCCATCGGTCCAGGCGGCGCACCAGATGCGATTACAGCCGGCAAGGAAACTCTTTCTCGAAGTTTCTCGGTGTTGCCATCTAAAATGTCGAACCCATGGTCGATTGGGACATAAAGCAAACTGCCCGTCGGATGCCATTTCTCACCATACTGCAGGTTGGCATCGAGTGTGAAGAGGTCAATGTAGCCAAGATATCCGAGCCCGTCGAGTTGGCCATCGGCGAGCGCGTCACCAATCGCAACAAAATTTCCATCGCTGGAGATAGCCCCGTCGAGATCTCCACCAGTACCCAAGCCTTTTATGCCGCCGAAGGTGTCAGCCGCAGCGTCATAAAGTTGTGCGGTGCCGTGGTCTTGGATCAGAAGTTCTACTCCTCCTAAGGCCGGGCAAATGGTGGCTGTGTTGTCGACGGACGGAGCATCGGACCGAGCGCTTAACTGAAGCGTGGAGAGATCAATGTCAAGCACCGAGTCTGGCTGCGGGGGAGAGACAAGCTGGTTGGGCACGGTCACAAAGGCTTTGCCCGTGTTTGTCGCCGCTACCGAGATTGGATTTGTGGTCCCTTGTTGAATACCGGGCAGAATGGTACTCACCGAGCTGACCGCAGCAGTGTTATTCAGATTAATGACCAGCACCGCGCTGTCGCCATAGTCCGCGACCAACAGGGTGTTGTTGTCTGGCGTCATGGCGACTCCGGCAAGTTGGGTTGCAGCAGTCGCATTCGGTATCAGGATTGGAGCAAGAAACTGCTGCGTGGTCGTAGAGAAAACCTGGATTTCGTTCCCGTCGCTGAAATAGACCTGATTACGCGATTCGTCCCACACGCCTTTCAGGAGATTATTAGGATTCAGCGGGACCGGCGTGACCTGATTCATGTAGTGGAATCCGCCTGGAATAGTCGTGGTGCCAACGGGGGTGGTGATTGTCAGGTTGGCCGGGCCGGGCGATCCTGGCGGCGATGTCATCAATGCGAGCTGAAGCTGTTGGTAGGGATAGGGTTCAATATAGTTGCTGATGGCATTCAACTGATTTACCGTCGCCGAACCTGAACCATATAGTACTTGAGGGGATCCGAGATTCCAGCCGAAACCGTAGCCCGCAAGTCCAACCGGGGCGCCTCCCTGAGGTGGCCCGCCAGTCTCAAAGATGTAGCGGCCCCACGGTCCATAACTGAAATCTTCTGCTTCGAGCCAGGACAAGCCGTCCGGCCATTGAACGAACACATTGACAGGCCCAGGAGTGCTCGACGGAGGAGCAGTTGCGAAAACTTTTTCCCCCTGTTGAAACGGGGTGGAGGAAACATCCCAAGCGGGCTGGGAACTGAACGCAACCGCAGGTGTTACCGGAGTGACGGCAGCCTCAAAGGAGAGAGCGGTTGCCGCTCCCACGGGACCTGCTTGCGGAGCCGCATAACCAAAACCTGCTATGACATCCATGGTGGTTGTGGGCTGCGAGGCATCCAAGAAAGCGACGCCATGATCGCTGAGCGCATAAACCATCCCCGTCGAATCAAGGTCGCCAGGCAGGCTGCCTCCGAGTCCTTCCAAGCCAATGTCGGAAAACTGACCAATCAGGTTGAGGGTGTTCGAGTCGTAGACGTCGACGCTATCTCCACCAAACTGATAAATCTTCGTACCATCAGTGCTGAACAATACTCCCGTGTCGGCGAACGACAGCGAGACCTGCTTCAACGGATTCAACTGATTGTCGAAGGTCTGAAGCGCCTGCCCTCCGCTCACCGCGATTTCACTGCCATTGGCATTCAGGGCCAGCGCATAGGGAACGCCGCCGCCGAGATAGACGCCGTTGACGGTCTGGTTGGTGGCTACGTCATAGAGGGTGACTGTGGTTCCGTTGCCTCCTTGCAACTGGTAGGTGAACGCAACCTTGGAATGATCCGCGCTTCGTGCCACCGGCCCAACTGCCGGATAGCTGGTTGGGAGGGTCTCCACAATCTGATTCGTAGCCGGATACCAGATGACGAGCGCTGCCCCAGCCCCGAAACCGTCCCCCGCGCCCATCAGGAGGACTAAGTTGCCGTTGGACAGGGTAGTAGCAGTTAAAGGATTGTTCACAGAGGCGGATTGCCCCTGCTGCAGAGGAACCGCAAAAGAGACGCGTCCCGTGACCACTAGTTGTTGTGGATCGATGACATAAAGAAAATCGCTAAACGTACCGACGTACAACGTATTGCCATCGGTGCTCATATCGATGCCAAAAGGATAGGGAACGGCGATCGTTGCGGTACGCTGATGAGTTGCGGTGGAGAAGACGTCCACCTCGTTGAGTGACGTATTGCTTACAAAGGCTTGTTGCCGTGTACCGTCATAGACGACGAGCTTCGGGACGGCCATGCTGTTGCCGAAGTCTAGAGGAGCGGCATCGAGGGTGCCAAACGCTGTGCGAAGCGTAGGCGCCGGAGAGACGATCGGAGCCGTGACTTGGACGGACAAGCTCGCGGTTGCGTTAAGCACGCCACTCGTGCCAACAAACTGGATGGTAGTACTACCTACCGTAGCGCTTTGTGTTGCATTGAATATCACCGGCTGCGCAACGCCAGGCGTAAAACTCAAGGGAAACGCCGGAGTTGTGCTGACTCCAGAGGGCAACGTCTGAACGTTCACTGAAACCGTGCCGGCAAAACCGTCGACCGGGTTGACCGTCACGTTGACAGGTGAACTCGTACCCGCCTGACCGAACGAAAGCTGCGAAGGTGAAACGGAAATCGAGAACCCCGGAGTCGTGCCTCCACCTCCAGAGTTTGAGCCGCTTCCACAAGCCGTGAGAATGCAAATGAAACACAGCAGAGTCAATATCGCGATTCTTCGACAGCTTCGACGCGAAAGAATCATTCGAGACAGCCTCGCAGCTCCAAGAGCACAGCGAATTATATAATGGCAAATCGTCGTCTGTTTGGATACTAATCCCCGCTGTTTGTGCAACTTTCTGGACAACTGAACGAACGGGTGACCGTTTGACTTCGCCGTCGTACCCATCGATCAGTCGGACAGCTATCGGACTTCAGAGAGCCTGTTCGATGGCAGCGGCCACGTCATCGCTCAATTCCTCCGCTCTCTGCAACGCTCCCCTGATCCTGACAATCTCCATCTCGCGGGCCGCGATCTGTCCGGCAGGTTCGCTGTGAACTCGCGCAGCCCCCAGACTGCGTTCGTGGCTGATCAGCATTCGCCGAAAAATCGGCACCGCACTCTTCTTCGGCTGCGCATGCGCACAGCCGAGGCAGATCAATCCCTTCGGGCAGTGCTCTCCGGTGGGCAAAGCACACAGGTGTGTGCCCATATCGCGCAGATTGCAGCTCGCCGCGAAAGCGGCCCATTCCTCCGCAGTCGGGTTTTTCAGACCGTCTTCACCGTAATAGGCGTTGTAGAGACTGCGCACGGTCTTGCGATACTCCTCGATGAGCTGACTGGGGTAGAGCTTGGCGTAGATCATCACGGTGTCGGGAGAGGCGTGACCGAGCAGCGCTTGAAT
>PLHP01000408.1:21213-25968 GCA_003138955.1 Acidobacteriaceae bacterium
TCCTGCAGGTCCCAATGATCGCAAACCGGAACCGACTCGCTGTTGTAGAAGCGTTTTACGTATCGGATGATCTCCGCCAGGACTCGGCCGAGCCCATCGCCGATGGGGATGACGCGAGCGCGATCAAACTTCGACGGCTTGATGTGCAGGAGATAATAGATGCGGCTGTCGGGCATCTTTCGCTTGAGAATGTCAAACGTGGTTAGTTCGCTCGCCTCTTCGATGCGCAAGCCGCTCTGCACGAGTAGTTCCAGAAGCGCCCAATCCCAGAACGTGTCCACCTCGTCTGACCACGGGTAGCCGCGCGTAGTTGTGACCTTGGGCGCTGCTACCGCAGCTTTCCACTGCTGAAGGGCGAAGGCGCGAATTTTCGGCATCTCGCGCTCCAGATCGAGCACTGTGGCTGTAATACGGGCTCGGGTACGCTCACGTGCTTTTTCGAAACCGTATCCGAGAAACGTGTGGCGCGTCGCTGGAATCGTGCGCGGAGCGAAGCGCTTGAAGGGAGAGTCGGGTTCGGTGGCCCAGGCGCAGAGGTCGGAAAAGAAAACGCGCAGGTCGATCAGCCAGCTGTGTGCGGTTGGACGTACCTCGTCGCCGGCACCAGGACCCCGCTGTACCTCGCGAGCGCGCCTGATCGCATGCGGGATGTAGTCGCGGACATGGCGCGGCAGAATCTGTGAGCACCTCTTAACGTCAGGATGTCGATCCCGAATGAATCGCCAAAAATGTGCAAGGGCGATGACCTTATGTCGCAGCGTCCGATAGACATCGCTGACTCGGGCTTCGTACGTTTCCAGATAAAGAATCATGATCTGCCTGAAACGATCTGGCACACCGGCGTTCTCGACCAGTTCAGGCGCCGTCATTCGCTGTCGCCTGCCGTGGCGGGCAGAGCCCCGCTTCGGTGTCCGAGAAAACACGCCGAGTGAACAAAGTGCAGCATCGAGCGCGTCGGTCCCCTTTGACCAGCGAACCGACAGCAACTTCAGATCGTCATCCTTTATGTCGTGGAGGCTGTCGTAACCGCGTACGAGTAGAATCCGCAGTCCATTCGAAACCGCCAACTGGCGGCTGTGAGCCGACGTCCATGTGATCGAATCAGTCGCTTGCAAGAGCGATGTGTGCTGTTGTGCCAGCGGGTGATCCTCGGGCAAATGCGCGATCCACTGGTTAACGCGCAGGTCGGACAACATGTCCAGACTCGGAGCGATTATGCGCGCAGAGATCAGGACGCGTGCACCCCAAGTCCAATACTCCCTGCCGCGACGATCGACGCCAACCTTCCACTTCGGCCAAAACCTCTTCTCGAAATCGTTCCAGCGCTGTTGCAGAGTTGACCCGCTGCAGCGATCAAGAGCATCGGCCAGGTATCGACAGACTGCCCGCATCTTCGATCTCTCAAAACTGTTCGGCATGCGGAAATGCGTTGTGACCTCGTCAACCATTGCGAGCAGCTTGTCTCGGTCGTAGCGGTGACCTGCCAGCGCCTCTGCTTTCTGGAATGCAGTCATCTTCATTTATTAGGCTCCTCGTTCTCTCCGCGTTTTAAACCCCTCATTCCCTCGTTCGAAACCCATAGCAGAGACGGCCCTTTCCGCCGTCAAGGGTAAAGCTGTCGCCAGCCACAAACCGGCTGCCCTGTGACTGCTCGGGCCACTCTGCACAACACCTCTCCATTACGAGGGAATGAAGTTTTTTAAACGCTCGAAAAGGAGAAAACAATGCAGCGAACCGAAAAGCAAGACGTCTACACCCGGATTACCAACCAGATCGTCAGCCACTTGGAGAAAGGTGTCAGGCCTTGGGTTAGGCCGTGGAACGCCGAACATGCGGCCGGACGGATTACGCGCCCACTCCGCCACAATGGGAAGCCCTACAGCGGAGTCAACGTTCTCTCTCTGTGGGCGAGCGCCATGGCACAGAACTTCGCGGCTCCCNNACAGGCATCGGAGCTTGACGCCCACATCCGCAAGGGCGAGAAAGGCTCGCTCGTCGTCTACGCAGACAGCATCACGCGAAAGGAAACCGACGAAAAGACTGGCGACGAAATCGACCGGGAAATCCCGTTTCTCAAGGGGTACACCGTTTTCAATGTCGAGCAGATCGACGGCTTGCCGGAAGTTTATTACGCGAAAGCCGCACCTACACTCGACCCTGTGATCCGCATCGAGCACGCGGAACGGTTCTTCGCCGCCCTGGGAGCAACTATCCGACACGGAGGAAATCGCGCCTTTTACAGCATCGCCGCCGATGCGATCCAGATGCCGCCATTCGAGAGTTTCCAGGACGCGGATAGCTACTATGCGACGCTTGCCCATGAATGTACGCATTGGTCGGGCAGCAAGACCCGGCTTGACCGTGACTTCGGCGGGCATCGCTTCGGGAGCGAAGGTTACGCTGTCGAGGAACTGGTTGCCGAACTCGGGGCTGCTTTCTTGTGTTCCGATCTGGAGCTTGCTCTTGAGCCCCGCGAAGATCATGCGTCCTATATCGCAACCTGGCTGAAAGTGCTGGCCGCTGATAATCGAGCAGTGTTCACCGCCGCCGCTCACGCACAACGCGCCACCGAATTTATCAACCGCAAAGCCACGGAAGCTACCGCGCAAGTCACTACGACTTGCGCGGCATGAAGTAAGTGCAGACATTATCGCTTTCATCAAGAATCTCCTCCGGGCGGCTCGATCGCGGAAGCTTGGGCAATCGTGCGCTCCAGTTCTGAGATCGTTTTATCGTCATAATCGAAGACGTACTGTGCGGCTTTAGCTGATGGCCACGAATGGTGCTTCTTGGCCCGCCCAGTCTCGGCCTTTGCCCTCTCCAACGCAGTGACCACTGCCTGCTGATCGACGCGCAGGTACAAATCGGCTGTCGTGCTCAAGTGTGAATGTCCGAGAATCTCCTGCGCGACCTTGATGTTGCCGGTGGTGTCGAGTACGCCTTGCGCGAGGGTGTGCCGGAATAGATGCGGGTGAACCGAGATGCCTGCCTTGCGACCGATGTAGCGCAGGGCCGATTCAAAACTCGCATAGCGAAGCGGCTTGCCTTGCCCTTTTCGCGAAGCGATCCAAACGGCATGAACCTCCGGCGCCGCGCGGCGCTCGGTGCGCAAGTACTTTTCGTAAATCGGCCAGAAGTCGTCGGTGACGGGCACGCGGTGCTGATCGCGCGCACCCTTCAGCCGCACGGTGATGAATCGCCGCTTGCGATCGACATCCTCCAGTTCCATACCCAGAATCCCGTGTCGGCCAGCAACCGGACTCCAATCGCCGATGCGCTGACCCGCGCGAGACAGCAATGTCAGAATCGCTTTATCGCGATAGGAGCCGGCGCTGTCGATCAACTTCTGAATCGCTGCGGGCTCCAGGATCTTCGGGAGCGTTCTTGGAATACGGCGGCGGAATCCATCACGTTGTCGCTGGCGCGCCGGCAAGTCGCGCCCGATCATCCCGTGGCGCGGTTCCTCCGTAAGAGGGTTGCCGGAGGCTGGGTTGATACGACCCTTCCAAGGTCCGTGCCCATCTTCGGTATCGCGGCGGATGCAGTGCTCAAAATAAGACGCGAGCACGCTCAGCCGATGGTTGATCGTGCGTGGCTGGCGCGGCTTCTGCGTACCACGTGCGCCGACAGCACCCTGCTTCGCACTTTGAGCGAACTCGGTGATGTAGCTGCCAACGATCTGACGCGTGACACGATCGGGATCTCCTCCCGAAGCGCGCAGCCAACTCAAAAAGTGCGCGAGACCGATCGCGTAAGCGCGCTGCGTGTAGACAGAACAATCGCGCAAGCTCAGCTCCGTTAGAAACTGATCGCACGATCCAACGCCGGCATCCTTCGAGTCACAAACACGGAATGAGACGCCGAATCGTTCGGTTTTTCTTAGGACCTTGTAAATCGACATAGCAGCCATCTTCACCCGACCGCTATCGAGAAGTACATCTACTGGCGGAATCTATTGAGCGCGCAGAGGCTCGGCCGCAAANNTGTCTTACGGCGGCAGGATCGCACTGCTGCCCGGACAGACCAAGGCCGAAGAATTTTCTGTTCTCGTGCATGAGGTCGCACACGAGCGGATTCACAAATCCGAAAGGCGCACGGCAACAACGAAGGTTGTGCGCGAAACCGAAGCTGAAGCCGTGGCCTTTGTCGTCTCGAAAGCCATTGGACTGAATCCGAAATCGAGCGCCAGCTACATTCAGCTTTATCACGGCAACGCCGAGTTGCTAATGGAAAGTCTTGAGGTCGTGCAGCAAACCTCAGCCGTGATTCTAGGGGCAATCAGGATGGAAGAACCTGCCCCGGCAGAAGCCCAGGAACCACAGTCTTCGCCCGACGCGCCACGCGAAGACGCAGGTTATTCGCACGCACCGGCAGATTTCGCCGAGGCCGCAGAGCCAGCCGCTTAAACCACGCAAACGCTAATCGGCGCGGACAGGCGAAGTGTGTCTGTCCGCATGACTTCCACCATCACTCAGACAAATCAAATAAGGAGAAGCATTCTATGGAAACCGGAGTTCAAAGCAGCAACGAATATCGCAACTTGCCTGTGGCACAGTTGCAGGAATCCACCACCAACCCACGCCGACGCTTTGATGAACACACCCTTGCGGAACTGGCATTCAGTTTTCAGGCACAAGGCGTCTTGCAGCCCTTGCTTGTCCGCACGATCGAAGATGACAAGTACGAGGTAATTGCCGGAGCGCGGCGGCTGCGCGCCGCCAAGCTCGCCGCGTTGGAAGAAGTGCCCGTTCGTGT
>PLHP01000186.1 GCA_003138955.1 Acidobacteriaceae bacterium
ACTAGAGTACAAACACGAAGGCATGGACGCGGAGGCCGTGGCCTGCCATATCAAGCGACGGTTTCCCAGCCTCCCGATCATCCTGCTATCAGCGTACTCCGAGATGCCAGAGCGAATTCTGTGGTTAGTGGATTAGTACGTGATGAAGAGCGAACTGCCTAAACGGCTGGTGCCGATCATCGACCGAGTAACGCACCCACAACGTTCTAACCAACCATATCAGCGTAGCGGCGCGGCGGCCTAAAGGGCTCTATTCGCCGCGGCTCGATTGGGTATGACCAGACTTAGAAATATTTCTTTGAAAAGGAGCGAAGACAATGACCACTGAACCCACGTCGAAATCTCAAAGCGCAAAACACCCTGCAGTCCTTAAGTTAATGGGCGGCGCCCCATTTTCTCAGCGGATGCAACAGGTATACGACACCCTTGCCCGCCGTGCTTACGAATTGTTCGAGAGCCGCGGACGTCAGGATGGCCAGGATTTGGAAGATTGGTTCCGTGCAGAGTCCGAGTTGCTGAACGCGATGCCGGTGGAGATCACCGAAGCTGACGATCAAGTGATCGTCCGCGCTGAGGTGCCGGGTCTCAGCGACAAGGACATTGAAGTGCGAGTTGCGCCTCATCGTCTCATCATCACCGGAAACCGGGAACAGATTCGTGATCAAAAGAAGACCCACCGTGAGAGAAGTTCCGATGAAATCTTTCGCATGCTTGATCTCTCGGAGGAGATCGATCCGGACGAAGTAATAGCTACGGTGCAAAACGGGACGCTTGAAGTAGTGCTGCCGAAGGCACACCCTGGCAAGAATATTCCGGATGCAGTCAAAGCCGCGTAGTGCGCAATGCAGATAGGGGGTATCCACACCGCCAGTTACGGGAAAGAAAAGCCGGTCTTCACGGAACACAACACAGAGTGCCAGCAGCAAAACCGCGGGGGCCTTCTCGCGAAGATCAGCTGGCTAGCGACCATCAAGTCAGGGCGATTTCGTAAGGGTGGAAGGTACGACTTTGAAGCTGACGAGATCATTCGAGGTGCTGTCGTATGCCGCAAATTAAGTCGATTCTTTGCCCCGTCGATTTTTCAGAGTTTTCAGTTAACGCATACGAGTACGCGCAGTCACTAGCATGGCACTACAAAGCGAAGTTGTTCTTGCAGCACGTTTTGTATCCTCTTCATGGCAGTTTCGCAGCTTATGGCAGTAATACAGAATCTTATGAAAAGGGTTGTCGGCAACTCCGCGCCGACGCTGAGGAGAAGCTTCAGCAATTTGTGACACGCCACGCGCGGACCGAGATTCGGCCTCAATGCTTCGTGCAGGATGGCTGGGCGACGGATCTGATCCTCTCTCTGGCCGAAGCGCAGGCAGTGAATCTGATCGTGATGGGAACTCACGGGTTACGAGGAATCGATCGGCTGATGCTCGGGTCCGTGACGGAGAGGATACTGCGACGGGCACGGTGCCCGGTCTTAGCGGTACGAAAGCCTGCACATCATGTCATAAGCTCCGTGCACGATCCAGAGCCCGTCCACCTAAGAAAGATGCTTCTTTGTACGGATTTTTCAGAGCATGCTCATCGCGCTACAGAGTACGCGGTCTCGATGGCCAAGGAGTACGGCGCGGAACTTACGCTGCTGCACGTGCTGGAAGATGTGCCGAGGTCGACAGACCTTGAAAGCGCAACTGAGAAAATGGCAAAACAGCTTGAGGAATCCATCGTGCCCAAAACGCGCAAGGGGTGCATCGTTAAGGTGGCGGTAGAAATCGGCAAGCCATACCAGCAGATCATTCAACTCGCCCTTGAAGCACAAACCGATCTGGTGATCATGGGGGCGCGGGGCCGCGGTGCGTTGGACACAGCAATCTTCGGTTCCACAACTTACCGGGTAATACAGCTAGGATCTTGTCCTGTGCTCGGAGTTCATATTTGAGTGGCTTCGCTGGAATAGATCATCACGAGCCAGGTTCAGGAAGTCGCGCTCCGCGGCCTGCCCCCGAAATGAAGCTCGGCCGGCAGCATTCTTGCCCATCGCTCCCGGCCGCCGATTGACTCCGCCTACTTCGCGGCCGCCACTTTCTCCCTGTCAGCGCGTCCAATCTCTTCCACGATGATCTGGTCCAGCATGGTCTTGGGCAGCGCGTTCTTCAAGACCAGGGCGGCATCTTTGATACGGCCGACGATTCGGTCGATGGTGTCCTGATCGGCGTCCAGCCCGCGCTCCTCCAGGAAGAGTTCAACCGAACGCTTGCCTGTACCCCGCCCCGGAATCACAACGTATTCCTCGCGGCCGACAATGCCCGGCCGGAAGGGAAAGAACCCATACTGGCCGATTTCGGAACTCCTTAGGTTATCGATCACGTGGACAATGATGCCCGATTCCACCTCGAACAGCCCCGATCCCACGATAGGCTTATTGCGGGAGCGCTGCACCTTGGAGGTCTCGGCCACGATTTCGGACACGTTGGCAATCTGCGACAAGTCGATGCCCGCATCGATGTTGTACAGGTGTTGCAGCGCGAAGGCCACTTCCTCGGTAGCCACGTTGCCCGCCCGCTCGCCGATGCCGTTGATCGCGCTGTGGATCTCATCCGCACCGGCCGAGATCGCCATCACCGAAAGGGCCGTCGCCATCCCGAAATCGTTGTGGATGTGCAGTCCAATCGGCAGTCCCGTCCAGGCGCGCATTTTGCGAATGTACTTGAACATGGCAAACGGATGGCTCATGCCGAAGGTATCGGCCACCGTGATGCGGTCCAGGTCCGCTTTTTGCGCTAGGGCGCTGAAGAAGCGCTCCAGGTAGCCAAAGTCTGGGATGCGAAATGCGTCCCAGCCCATGAATTCCACGTACATCCCTTGCTTGCGGAATGCCGCGGCGTACTCCACCACCTCGAACTGAAAGAAATTGCTGACAGAATGCGCGCTAACCGCGCCGTTATGCTTCTGGCTGCAAGGGCAGCGGTGGAAGCGAGAACAGACTTTGTGTCGGCTGATGGCCGTCCACTGTCGACGTCCGACATGGACGGCGACTATCAGCATGACGATGATCAAGTCAAAGCCATCGCCCATCAGTTAGGCGTCTCCCCCTTCGCAAAGTGGCGCAAGCAGATGCTCAAGCGTGCGCAGGACATCGTTTCGATCCCTTACGTCTCACGGTCGATACTGAGCGTCGCATTCAGTCTCGAACTCGAACGGAGAATGCACGAAATGAAACTTGGCAACGGACGCGTGTCCGCAACAAAAGTCCGCGGAGCACTCCGCAGGAGCTAAACAGCAAGCGACTGCGGCTTCGCCTTCAGTTTTTTTCTTTGACTTAGTGCCAAACGTTCCGCGCGGAACTCCGCCTACCTGGCAGCTCTTGACTTACACGGTACTCCGTGACCCTCTTGCTGACTTTGTCTATTTCGGTGTTGCAAAGCGCGCTTGCAAGTGGCTGGATTGGGCGGAAAAACTCGTCAACTAACACCAGTTTGTGGGCAGCAAAACGGAGTAGTTTGCGCCCGTGCAGATTCAAGCATTTGTGGAGCTCCCAACAAGGAGGTTTTTGGGCAGCCCCGTCGCGATTCTCGCCTTCAGGGAAGATCAGCCTATTGGATTACTTCCGGCTTTCCGTGAGATCGATCCTCGACGACTCAGCAAGTGAACCAACATCACTTCGTCATCGACCCGGATCCCTTGACAGCGCATCTGCCGTAAATGAAGCCAGATCGTTAAAAAGCTTCTCCAGAGTCCCTTCCCTCTCGACCTCGGGCAAACTGAGTTGTCGTTCTACCCGCGCTTCCATCTCGCGCAACTGCGCCTCCGGTGCTTTCCTCGCAAGATGCTGGAACAGCAACCTGTGCGCACCCTTGCGCTGCATGACTTCCAACCCATCCAGCATCTGGCGATGCGGTGTCCCTTCCCAGATAGCAAGGATCATGGCCTCGCGCAGCCAGCGCTCCACGCGATATTCCTCGAGCGTTCCCACCCCACCGTACACTTCCATCGCCCATTTGGCCGTCTGCACAGCGAACTCTGCGGTCCAATACTTCGCTAGGTGAGCGACCAAACGGAAAAGATGATAGCTCTCCGAGTAGGGCGGCTTCTCCTGCCACACCTTGTCGAGCAACCGCACAGCTTCCCAACCCAGCCTGGAAGCCGCGTGTAGTCTCTGCAGACGATCCTCGAACTGCCGCCGGAGCAGGGGATGTTCGAAAATCGGTTTACCGAAGGCCGTGCGCCGTGCCGCGAAAGAATAGGCATCGGCGATGGCCCTTTGTGCGAGCGCTACGCTGCCCATGCAGTTGGCCACGCGCGAGAGGTTCAGCACCTCGAGAATCAGATAGATTCCATGCTCCGCTTGCCCCAGGAGCCAAGCCTCGCTGTGGCGAAGTTCGATCTCACCGGTCGGTACCGAGCGAGTGGCGATCTTGTCCTTGAGGCGGCGTATCTGATAGTTGAGCTGCCCGTCTTCACCGCGACGCGGTACCAGGTACAGACTCAGCCCGCGCACGTTCTGCGCCGCGCCCTCCTGCCGAGCCGCGACCACCGCCAATTCGGCCCCGGCATTACTCGCGAAGTATTTGTCGCCGGTGAGTCGCCACTTATTCCCATCGTGTTGCGCCACGGTCTCCACCGCCGCGCCCAGGTCTGACCCACCCTTGATCTCCGTCATCCAGGTTGCTCCCTGCCAAACGCTGTCGTCGCGTTGCAACATTCTGGGCAAGAACCGTGCCTTCAATTCCTCATCTCCATATTTAGAGAGCGGGGCAATGGTGGATAGAGAGACGGTGTACGGACACGCCAGGCCCGCGTCATAGAAAGCCGTAGCGTACAGAAGGAGGTAAGCGGGGATCAGTGAATTCTGCTCAAAAACTCGCCAGAGCACGCCGGCCCGGTATCCGTGTTTCAGCATTCGCCAGTATTCGGGTGGGTAGAGGATTTCATCCTCCCGCGCGCCCCACCGATCGAACATGCGTAGCCACGGAGTGCCAGCGCGGTCCACCGCGTCTGAGATCTCCTGCCCTTCGCGTTCGAACCACGCCTCGTATTCTCGCAGCCAGTCTTGGCCTGCGCAGATCCCGACCTGCTGCAAAAACTGCACCGGAGATTGCAAGACATCGAAGCTCATGGCTAGAGTTCTCTCACTCCCTCGCGAATTTTGCAAGACTTGACGAAACGTCCTATCCCCCGAGCAGTTGCCGTCGTTCAAGACAAGGCGGCAAAAGCAGTGTCGCCGGCAAACCGGAAGCTATCCAGAAACGCTAGTGCTGTATCGGATGCGCCCCGCACTCATGCAGATAGCCTCCGAGCTCCGAACTAGGGCGCATTCGATACAGCCGTTTGCAGGAAGCCGCTAGCGGTGGCGGCGGATGCGGGATTCCCTATGGGATTTCAATCGATTTTCGCTTGGAAAGCCTTGCCAGAAGCGGCTTTTGTCAAAAATGCAGTTATTGATGCTCATCGATCTAAACATGAATCCATCGCCTCAGGGTGGCTTCATCGTAGCGGAAGACCGATCCTTCCTCAACTCGCCGGGTCTGGAAAGTCTGGAACCTCCAGATTGTTTCCTTCGAGCACGCGAAAGCGTCCGCCGCGCTAGCGGCTTCGTGCTGACGGGCTTGTAGTCGATGATCCTTCGGCTCAACCGCTCGACCGGACTGGTCGGGAGATTGTGGTCTCGCCCTCTCGGCTATTGGCAGCGGTTCCGCGCTTCCTCATGGTCGCTAAAACAACCGGCAGTGCGCGGCCTCAGATTCCGGTCGGGCATCCCATCAGACTGGTGCCGAAAGATACACTATACGATGTTCGAATGGCTGCCTCCGGAAGAAGAACAGATAACATGCCGTCTCCAGAGAAGGATCGGTTAGCTGCTGAGGCGATGCAATGCTGGGCCGATTTCCAGGAAGGCCTTTCCTCAGACAAGCAGAAATATCCCGTGCAACAGTTTCGGGCTTTTTGGGCGGTCACCAAGCGCTACGCCGAGTTGACAAGGTCGGATCCTCTGATTCATAGGAGTGTCGCGGGTGCAGTTAATGAACTTCTCGATTGCCTTGAAGGGGAACGTAAGCGCGTCCCAAGCGACGTTCTTCGAGATGCGGAACGCCTGCAGTGCCTCCTTTTTAGCGGATATGACCCGCATTTCGAGGGGGATGAACCACCGGGCTTGTAAAGAGGTACGACCATGTGACTGGCCAGCAACGGGCTTCGACACTTCGAGACCAACAACCTCCAACTGAACGACCATACTGACCGCGGCGTGGAGGCCGCCAGTATGGCTCGTCGGAAAACATCGAAACGCTCCACGGGCAAGACAATTCTTCGGTTACCAGACTTAGAGCAGTCGAAGAATGCAGTTCTTCACTCGCTCGGCGCAGCCCAGTTCGCAAGAATCATACGGACACGCCATCGACGAATTTATCGGGTGGTATTGTTCCGAGCCGCGCTTAGTTTTTAACCGAACTGTCGTCCTTCGCTACCGGTTCTTTCTCGAACAGAAGAGCCTCGCGCCCTCTACCATCAACGTCCGCTTAGCCGCCGTGAGGCGGCTCGCCTACGAAGCCTCCGACACTGGCCTTCTGAGCCCTGAACTGGCGGCCGGAAT
>PLHP01000231.1:0-6641 GCA_003138955.1 Acidobacteriaceae bacterium
GCCAAGACCAAGCGCGACCTCGAAAAAGCCCTGGGCGGTTACAAGGAGCTCAACCTGCGCGCCATGAAGATGCTGCGCCCCGGAGGCATTCTCGTCACCTGCTGCTGCTCCTTCCACGTCAGCCCCGCCGACTTCCTCAAAGTCGTGGCCGCCGCCGCCCAGGACGCCCACAAATCCTTGCGCGTAGTGGAGCACCGCGGGGCTGCCAAGGATCATCCAATACTGCTGAATGTGCCCGAAACCAGCTACCTCCAGTGCTTGATATTGAGCGTAAGCAATTGAAAAATATAAGGATAAAAATGCTTGACAATAACACACTAAGATTTTATGCTTGCGTCATACTAATTAACAAATCCGGGAGCTCCCGATAGCTCCCAGTTTTGAATTTCAAGTAGGAGGATTTAAGTCATGACCATGATTACCCGTTGGGACCCATTCCGTGAGTTCGTCACCCTGCAAGACCGCATGAACCGGTTGTTCCGCGACCCGCGTGGGCCGGAAGGGCAGGATGAATCTCTGACCACGACCGCATTTGCGCCGCCCGTGGACGTCTACGAGGACGAGCACAACATCATGCTGAAGATCGAAGTGCCCGGAATCGACGAGAAGGACATCGACGTCCGCATCGAGAACAACACCCTGACCGTGCACGGCGAGCGCAAATTCGAGAAGGAAGAAAAAGAAGAGAATTTCCGTCGCGTGGAGCGTCAGTATGGCAGCTTCACCCGCACCTTCAGTCTCCCGAACACCGTCAACCAGGAGAGCGTTCAGGCCGACTATGACAAGGGCGTGCTGAAGATCAAGCTGGCGAAGAAAGCCGAAGCCAAGCCCAAGCAGATCAAGGTAAACGTAAGCAGCGAAAAGACGCTGGAAGGCAAAGAGCCCAAGAGCGCCGGCAAAGCCGCATAAACCAGTTGTCAGTGGTCAGTGGCCAGGTGCCAGCCAGGCAAAGCCCGGCAGAGGTAAACTCAGCGGGAGGCGAGAACAGCGCCTCCCGTTTCATTTGTAATTGGCAATTTGAAGAGTTGGATTCGCGGGTTTCAAAATTACAAATTACAAATCACCAATTACAAATTTTGCAGACAGGAGTAGAAACACATGCCGATCCGTTGGGATAAATTCACCGTAAAAGCGCAGGAAGCCGTCCAGCGCGCGAACGAGCTTGCCTCTGAGCACGGCAATCCGGAGATGGCGCCGCTGCACCTGCTGGCCGCGTTAATAGAAGATAAGGAAGGCATCGTCACGCCCGTGCTCGAAAAAATCGGCATTGGGCCACAGGCCGTGCTCAGCGACCTCTACAAAGAAATTGAGAAATTGCCGAAAGTCTCGGGCAGCGGCGGCGCGCAACAGCCAGCCCTGTCGTCGCAGATCAATCAGGTCCTCGAAAAATCTTTCAAAGAAGCCGACGCCTTTAAAGACGAATACGTTTCGACCGAGCACATGCTGCTGGCGTTGACCGATCTGAAGCGCGATCTAAAGCATGGAGATTCAGCCCAGGAACTGCTGGCGCGTCACGGCGCGACGCACGACGCCATCTTGAAGGCGCTCACCGCTGTCCGGGGATCGCAGCGCATTACCGACCAGAATCCCGAAGGGAAGTATCAGGCGCTGGAGCGTTATGCTCGCGACCTGAACGAGCAGGCCCGGCGCGGCAAACTCGATCCCGTCATCGGACGCGATGAGGAAATTCGCCGCGTGGTGCAGGTGCTATCGCGGCGGACCAAGAATAATCCGGTGCTGATCGGCGAGCCGGGAGTGGGCAAGACAGCCATCGTCGAAGGCCTGGCGCAGCGCATTGTCTCCGGCGACGTGCCCGAAGTCCTGAAGAACAAGCGTGTCGTATCTCTCGATCTGGGCTCGATGCTCGCCGGGGCGAAATATCGCGGCGAATTTGAGGACCGACTGAAGGCCGTTCTCAAGGAAATCGAGGACTCGCAGGGCAGGATCATCCTCTTCATCGACGAGTTGCACACGCTGGTCGGGGCCGGCGCCGCCGAGGGCGCGATCGACGCTTCGAACATGCTGAAGCCGGCGCTGGCTCGCGGAGAGCTGCGCGCCATCGGCGCCACCACGCTCAACGAATATCGCAAGTACATCGAGAAAGACGCCGCGCTCGAACGCCGCTTCCAGATCGTGTTCGTGGGCGAGCCGAATGTCGAAGACACGATTGCGATCTTGCGCGGGCTGAAGGAAAAGTACGAAGTGCACCACGGCGTGCGCATCAAAGACTCGGCCATTGTGGCGGCGGCGACGCTCTCGCATCGCTACATTTCCGACCGCTTCCTGCCCGACAAAGCGATTGACCTGATCGACGAGGCCGCTAGTTCGCTGCGCATCCAGATCGATTCCATGCCCACGGAAATCGATCAGCTCGAACGGCGGGCCACGCAACTCGAAATCGAAAAGCAGGCGCTGAAGAAAGAAGACGACGCCAACTCGAAAGAGCGCCTTGCTCACGTCGAGAAAGAACTGGCGGGCATTCGTGAACAGTCAAATGCTCTCAAAGCCAAGTGGAAGCAGGAAAAAGATGTCATTGCGAAAGCCCGCGCGCTGAAAGAAAAACTGGAGCAGCTCAAGATCGAAGAAGCGGCCGAGGAGCGCAAAGGAAATCTTGAGCGCGTGGCGCAGATCCGCTACGGGCTCATCCGTAACACTGAAGATGAACTGAAAAAAGTCACCACGCAGATCGACGGCAAGGCCGGACATCGCATGTTGAAAGAAGAAGTCGATGAGGAAGACGTTGCCCGCATCGTCTCCAAATGGACTGGCATTCCGGTTTCCAAAATGCTGGAGGGCGAGGTCAAGAAGCTCATCAACATGGAAGACCGGCTGCGCCTGCGCGTCATTGGACAGGATGCGGCGCTCGAACGTGTGGCCAATGCCATTCGCCGCTCGCGCGCCGGGTTGAGCGATCCCAAGCGGCCGATCGGGTCTTTTATTTTCCTGGGGCCGACCGGCGTCGGCAAAACTGAACTGGCGCGCGCGCTCGCCGAGTTTCTTTTTGACGACGAGCGCGCCATGGTGCGCATCGACATGTCCGAATATATGGAGAAGCATGCCGTGTCGCGTCTGATCGGCGCGCCTCCGGGATACGTCGGCTACGAAGAAGGCGGACAGCTCACTGAGCAAGTGCGGCGGCATCCTTACGCGGTCGTGCTCTTCGACGAAATCGAAAANNGCGCATCCCGATGTGTTCAACATACTGTTGCAGATCATGGATGATGGGCGCCTTACCGACGGCAAGGGGCGCAAAGTGGACTTCAAGAATACGGTCATCATCATGACCTCGAACCTGGGCTCGGCGTATCTGCAGTCGGAAAACATTCGCTCCGCCGAGGGCTTCGAGCACGCCTCGAAGCAGGTGATGGAGGCGCTGCACGGGCATTTCAAACCCGAGTTTCTGAATCGCGTGGACGACATCATCATCTTCCATCCGCTGGGCAAGGAACAACTGGTGAAGATCGTCGAGCTGCGGCTGGAAGACTTGCGCCGACTGCTTGCCGATCGCAAGATTTCTCTGGAGCTCACCGACGCCGCCAAGGAGTTGCTCTTCACCGAAGGCTACGATCCGAACTTTGGAGCGCGTCCGCTGAAGCGGGCGATTCAGAAGCTGGTGCAGGATCCGCTGGCGCTGAAAATTCTGGATGGCGCGGTGCTACATGGCGATCACGTGGTGGTGGACGCGGATAAGAAGGCGGGCAAGATGACGTTCAAGGTTAGTGAGCGGGTGGGGGAGAAAGAGGCCACGAAAAAGTAAGGCGCGCTCAGGGACAGGGCGTCCCGGTGCGCTCGGCGGAGACGGGGCTTTGCCCCGTCTCTACAGTGGTCCTATAAGGGGTGTTCCGCAGTTCGTGGGGGGTACCCCCCTATCTATTTTCGCTAAAGTATTCACATATAAGGACTTAATTGTAAAGTATTCAAAACTAATGACTTAGGGCAGACTGTCGGGCTTCCAGTTCCCAGTACTCCGTAAAAAAACTCACACCACGACCTTTTAGAATCATAGAGTTGGCAAGGAAATGTCTCCAAATCTTTGCGTTTAAAGGAGATATACGTAAAATATTACGGAATAAGGACTTAGCTGCTGACCCGCCCTCCTTACACACACCCTAATGTAATGACAAAAGGGTGCGGGAATGATCCGCACCCTCTCACCTATAGTTCTATTATACCAAGTTTGACCTACCCACACCGCCAACTTTGCCAACTTTATTTTGCCAGCGGATACATAGGCTTATGGGGAAAATCGTGAAAACGGGGGATTGACAAGAATTGCTGGCGGTTCACCCTTTGCCGCACAGAACGCGGCGAGCGTGGGGCAGCCCGCGCTGAAAATTCTCGACGGCGCAGTGTTACACGGCCCCACACAAGCTTTTCTGACGCTGGAATCTCTCTCGGGTAGGATTGGTAAATACGCGTTACTCTGCCTGGAGGAACGACTGCATTGGCTGACGACACGAAGCTGCAAGATTTTCTGCAGGAACTGCTTCGGCGCGGGGGCAGCGACCTGCTGCTGGTTCATGGAGTTGCGGCTTCGATTCGCAAGAATGGAGAGGTCGAGAAGATTGGGGACGCTCCGCTGGATGGCTCGGAGATCGAATCGCTGATTCAGCCGATTCTGACGCCGGTTGCCGCCGGACAGTATGACGCTGTGCAGATCGCCGATTCTTCTTATCGAATTGCCGGCGTTGGACGATTCCGCATTAACCTGCATCGCGAGCGCGGTCATGCCGCGGCAACGATCCGCGCGCTGCCGATGAAGGTGCCAGCGCTCGGCGAATTGGGACTCCCCGTCGAGGTGGGCAATCTGGCCGGGCTGCGACGCGGGCTGGTGCTGATCGGAGGCGCGGCGGGCGCTGGGAAATCCTCTACCCTGGCGGCGTTGGTGAACGAGATCAACCAGCGCGATGCGCGCCACATCGTGACCATCGAAGATCCGGTGGAATACGAGCACGCGCACATGCGTAGTGTGATCGAGCAAGTCGAGGTTGGAAGCGACGCGCCCGACTTTCCCACGGCTTTGCGGGCGGCACTGCGGCAGGCGCCGGACGTGCTCGTGGTCGGCGAGATGCGCGATCCGGAGAGCATGGCGATTGCGGTTTCGGCTGCCGAGACTGGGCATCTGGTGCTCTCCACGCTGCATACAACCGACGTCGCTTCCGCCGTCTCACGCATCTCCGATTCGTTCCCGGTGGAACGGCAGAGCACGATTCGGCAGGAACTGGCGATGGCGATCTCCGCGGTCTTGACGCAGATACTGTTGCCGAGCCGCAAGGGCGGCCGCGTTCCGGCGGTTGAGCTGCTGATGATTGGATACGGGGCGCGCCAACACATCCGCCACAACGCGCTGCAACACCTGAACCAGGAAATCACGATGACCAAGGGGAAGGGATCGATCACCCTGGAGGAGTCGCTGGCACGGCTCGTGAAAGGCGGCCACCTGGAGCGGGAGGAAGCCATCGAATTTGCGGTGCACCCGGACGAACTGAAGAGCCGGCTGCGAGGGTTGGGGTAATTTTTCGAGGGCGGTATTTATGCGGAGCGGCAAAACGCGTCCGCGACTTCTCCGCGCGATAAATACCACGCCACAATTACCCGCACAATAATTCCCAGGCCGCCGAAGGCTAGCGCTTTGGGCTGAGCGATGACGGTTGCGGCTGAAACTGAGGGGACGAGCATTACGATTCCTGTGATGGCGATCAGCATCGCCACGTGGCGGACGATGTTATTGAGTTTCACGAGACCCCACACGACTCCGCCTCCTGCGACGGCCACGAGCAGGAACATGTACGGACCCGCCAATTCCAGCCCGAATAACAGCGGCGCGCCTGCCGACATCGATACTGTGCCTGGACGAAGGAGCATCACGCCGCCTGCGATGGCGAGATAAACGGCGCAGAGAGCGAACAGGGCGGCTATGGCTCGCACTCCGTTTGGGAGCGGGTTGGCTGGGTTGCCGGTCATCGGCTCTCAGATTTTGTCATCCCCAACGAAGTGAGGNNCCTCACTTCGTTGGGGATGACAATCAATAAGAAATGTCGCTCGGAACGACGATTCATTAAAGGAGTAGCGGCTCGTAGAATACAGGGTTGTGGGCGCGCCTTCACAAACAAAACTGATTGTGCTGAACCTTAAGACGGGGATGCCTACGGTCGAGCAGGCGAAGCGGCGATTGCTGGAGTCGTTGTATGCGCCGCGGGGAGCGAGTGGGCCGGTGGTTAAGATCATTCACGGCTACGGATCTTCGGGGAAGGGCGGAGCCATTCGCACCGCGATCCGTGAACAGATGGCGACGTGGAAGCGCGAAGGCAAAGTGCTGAAGGTGGTGCCGGGCGAAAACTGGAGCATCTTCGACACGGACTCGCAGGATCTGCGGCAGCGCTATGCTTTTCTCGGCAAGGATGAAGATCTCGATCGCGGGAATGCGGGCATGACGATGGTCGAGTTTCCCGCCGATACTTCGCGCATCTTTCGATAAGGTGCTGGGCATCGATGAACTCGCGGCGCGGCGCCCCTTCAAAACAAGGTCAAAACACGGGTGGGCGCAAAGCTGGGTCGTCCCTCCGGGACTTAGGTCATTCTTCCCACTTTTCCCAGCGCTGAAGCGCTGGGCTAAGGTGGCTCGCCCCTCCGGGGCTGTG
>PLHP01000231.1:6738-8013 GCA_003138955.1 Acidobacteriaceae bacterium
TGACGATTGACCTCCGACTTCCGTTAGAATCCTCCGGTGACTGTTCACCTGCAGATTGAAGCTACCCGCGGCTCGGCCCGCGCCGGCAAACTCATCACTCCTCACGGAGAGGTGGAAACGCCTGTGTTCATGCCGGTCGGAACCCTGGCTTCGGTCAAGGGCGTCTCGCAGGATGTGCTTGAGGAACTTGACGTCCAGATTCTGCTCGGCAATACCTATCATCTTTATCTGCGTCCTGGTGTTGAAACGATTCGCCAGATGGGCGGGCTGCACCGGTTCATGTCATGGGATCGAGCTATCCTCACCGACTCGGGCGGCTTCCAGGTTTTCAGCCTGAACGATCTCCGGAAAGTCAGCGAAGAGGGCGTGGCGTTCCGCTCGCACCTGGACGGTTCGCCGCACTTTCTTAGTCCCGAGAAGGCCATGGAAGCGCAGATCGGGCTGGGAGCGGACATCGTCATGGCCTTCGACGAATGCACCGAGTATCCGGCCGACGCCCGGCGCGCGCGCGCGTCGATGGAATTGACACTGCGCTGGGCTGAGCGCTGCAAGAATTATTTTGAGGAGCACAAGCACGAGGTGCCTTGGGAGAGCAGCCGTCAGCCATCAGCCGTCAGCGGTCAGGAGCGGCCAGGGACCAGTGGGCAGTGGGCAGTGGGCAGTGGACAGCGGGCAGTTGGCAGTCGCCAATCTCTCTTCGGCATCGTGCAGGGCGGAATGGAGCCTGAGTTGCGTCGCGAATCCGCTGAGCGGACCATCGACATCGGTTTCCCCGGATATGCTATCGGCGGCCTTAGCGTGGGCGAACCGCGAGAGCTTACTTGCGACATCGTCTTATCCACGCTTGAGCATCTTCCCTCGAACCAGCCGCGGTATCTGATGGGGGTTGGCACTCCGGAAGAGATCGCGCAGTACGCGCAGTCGGGCGTCGACATGATGGATTGCGTGCTTCCTACCCGCGCCGCCCGCCATGGATTGCTGTTTACTTCGGAAGGCAAAGTTTCGATCAAGCAGGCCCGGTACGCGCAGGACGAAAGCGCGCTGGATGCCGCCTGCGACTGCCGCGTCTGCCAGCGTTATTCTCGGGCCTACCTGCGCCATCTTTACGCCGCGAACGAACTTTTGGCGCAGGTTTTGAATACGGTCCACAACCTGCACTATTACCTGGCCACCATGCGAACCGTGCGGGCGTGGATACGGGCAGGCCACTTGTCCACAAGCGGCGTGGGGCGCAGGTAAATTCGGCGTCGCGTCCAGTCTTTTCCAATCGAAGGA
>PLHP01000353.1 GCA_003138955.1 Acidobacteriaceae bacterium
AATGACTAGTGTCAGGAGAGAGCATGAACAAAGCTGATCTGGTTGACCGGATCGCCGAAGCCTGCAGTATTTCAAAGGCGCAGGCGACTACCGCGATCGACACCACCGTGGACAGCGTTACCGCTGCCCTTCGAAAAGGCGACCGGGTAGCATTGATCGGATTCGGCACGTTCTCCGTCTCGCAGCGCAAGGCCCGCAATGGCCGAAACCCGCAGACGGGTGCCACCATCAAGATCGCTGCTCGTAGAGTCGCCAAATTCACTCCCGGAAACGAACTCAAGAAAGTGGTCAATAAAAGTAAGTAGGGCCCCAGAATTTTTGCAAGCAAGCGAGACGGCAGGGGGTTGGCCCTGCCGTTTTGCTTTCAGGTCTCAGGTTCTGGATCGGAGAGTTTTCCTGAGACCTAAGACCAGTCGTTGGTCGTCGGTCGCTTGTCGTTCGCTGCCCGCAATGCTTGCGGCGGTTTCGTAGTTGGTTGGGCTCGCTAACGACAGACGACTAACGACCGACGACCAATCCTGCCTTGCTGAATCCTTTTTAACTCCTGTAGAATCTTAATGTCTGGAATCGAGGTCTGGGAATTGAAATGAAAGCAGCTATCCATCCCCACTACAGCGAGATCCGCGTGCATTGCGCTTGCGGGAACGCGTTTATCACTCGCTCCACCCACAAGGGCGACATNNGCTTCCGCCGCAAGTACGCCAAGAGCGACGCCGCCAAAGCCGAAGCCGCGAAGGCCGAGGCCGCGAAGAAGTAATTCTGCGCTGAAGCGCGAATTCTTGAAGGCCTCCCCTCGCGGGAGGCTTTTGCTCGTGTGGGGACGGGCGCCCTCGTCCGTCCAAGCCGAGCGTAGCTCGGCAGCCGCCTGTGGCCACAGCCACTCTGGACTCGCTATAGCTTCGCCAGGAAAAGAACGTAAAATCAAACTGTGCAAAAGTTCTGGGACAACGCGGATGCAGCGGTGGGTCGGACGGGAGAGACGCCCTTCCCCACACGACTTGTCCCCACACAGGCTCGGGTGTTTCCGGCGGCCCTGAAGATTGGCAGCGTCACGATCTCCCCCGCCACTGTGCTCGCGCCCATGTCCGGCGTCACCGACACGGTTTTCCGACGCTTCATAAAGAACCTTGGCGGATGCGGCCTGATCATGACCGAGTTCACCTCGGCCGACGGCGTGCTGCGCGACCAGCGCGTCCGCGGACGATACCTCCACTTCTACGAAGACGAACACCCGGTCTCGGCCCAACTCTTCGGCAGCAGTCCGAGCGTGCTGGCCGATGCCGCGCGCCTGGTGGAAGACCTCGGCTTCGACGTGGTCGACCTGAACCTGGGCTGCCCGGCCAAGAAAGTCGTGAAGTGCAACGGCGGCTCGGGCCTGCTGCGCGATCTGCCGCTCATCCGGCAAATTTTCGAAGCGGTGCGCACCGCCGTGAAGATTCCCTTCACCGTGAAATTCCGCGCCGGATGGACCGACGACGAAATCGTCTGCGTCGAACTGGCGCGCATGGCCGAAACTTGCGGCCTGGGAGCGGTTGCGCTGCACGCCCGCACGCGCGAGCAAGGCTACAGCGGAAACGCGCGCTGGGAATGGATCGCCTCCGTCAAGCAGGCAGTCAAGATTCCGGTGATCGGCAATGGCGACATCCGCTCGCCCGAAGACGCCTGCGCCATCGTCGCCCAAACCGGTTGCGACGCCGTGATGATCGGCCGCATGGCCCCGGCGAATCCGTGGATTTTTCGACAGATTGAGCAGTATGTAAGTGGAGCTTCGGGCGCTCTCGCCCGTCCAGCGGAGCGAAGCTCCGCAGAAAAACTGTACGACGAACCCACCGAAGCGGACCGCTACCAGATGATTCGCACCTACTTCCAAATGCTGCTGGAAGAAGGAATGCCCGGAGCGGAAGGCAAGATGAAGCAGTTCGCGTCGTGGTTCACGCACGGCGTGCCGGGAGGCGCGGCGCTCAGGAAGGCGATCTACGAGGCTAGAAGCGGGGCGGAAATTTTGGGGCGGGTGGAAGTGTTCTTTGAGGCGAGGATGGCGGCGAGTACGCCCGTCATTTCGACCTAGCTGGTTCGCGGGCGAGGGCGCCCGCGCCACACAAGATCTGCCGAGCGCGGCCGTCCCTACGTGAGCTTGGCTAGTCCCAGTCTTCTCCGCTCTCCGCGTTCCACATATCCCCACGGCGTCGCGTCATCGTGCGTGAACACGGTTAGCCATCTCTCCGGGATCGCCTGCGCGTAATACTTCTTCCGGCTCTCGATGGTTTCGAGTGGAAACAGGTCGAACGCCATCACCCAGGTTAGGTCGAGATGGTGTGAAGTCGCAATCAGATCGGAGATGTAGCACGCCGTCTTTTTGTTGTTGCCGCCGCCACTTTCCCCGCCACTCTCGATGATCACCGCCTGCATATTCGCCGTGTGGCCCGGAAAAACCTTGACCGAGATGCCGGGTGAAAGCTCCTGATCGCCGTTCAGCAGCACCATCTGGCCGGTCTCCAGCAGCGGATCGTAATTCGGGCTGATATAGCTGATGGCGTCGCGCTCCAGTTGCAGGCAGCCATGCTCCCATTCTTTTTCCTGGACGTAATACTTCGCGTTCGGAAACGTCGCGACTACGCGATCGCCGCGCCGCACAGTATTCCACCCACAGTGGTCAAAATGCAGGTGCGTATTGATGACGATGTCGATGTCCTCCGGTGCGACTCCGGCGGCGTGCAGGTTGTCGAGCAGTTTGGCCGGCTGTTTGTAGATCTGCACCATCCTTTCGGGTAGTTTGTTGCCAATGCCAGTTTCGATGAGGATGTTTTTCTTGCCGGTGCGCACGAGCAGCGAATTGAGTCCCGCGTCGAGCCGGTTCTGCTCGTCGGGCGTGACCTTCTTCGACCACATGGTCTTCGGAACGACGCCGAAAAAAGCTCCGCCGTCGAGGAAGTAAGTTCCGTCGGAGACAATGGTTAGTTCGAAATCGCCTAGAGTTGTGCGATGCATAAATCAGCTTTCAGCCGTCAGCCGTCAGGTAAAGCTTAAGGGACCGCGCGTCGAAAACTGATGGCTGACGGCTGATAGCTACCTCAATTCCTTATTCCAAAAATCTTCCATCATGTGGAACAACTGCGTGCGCGTGGCCGTCCCCGCAATCCCATGTGTCTTATTCGGATAGACCATCAGCCGGAACTGTTTCCCCGCCCGGACCAGCGCGTCGATCATCTGGATTGTATTTTGGAAGTGTACGTTGTCGTCGCTGGTCCCGTGCACCAGCAGCAACGAACCCTTCAGACTGCTGGCCGCGCTGACGATCGAATCGTCGTAGGCGCGAGCATTATCCTTAGGCAGACCCATGTAGCGCTCGGTGTATATCGAATCGTAATTGTGCCAACTGGTCACCGGAGCAACCGAGATTCCGGCCTTGAAGCGGTCGGAGTGTGTCAGCGCGTAGAGCGTCATCGAACCGCCGTTCGACCATCCCCAGATCGCGGTGCGAGTGCGGTCGAGTTGCGGAAACTGCGCATACAACTGGTCGAGCGCCGTAAGCTGGTCTTTCAGCTCGATCGGGCCCGACTGCAGGCGGGTCGCGGCCGAGAATTTCTTTCCGCGGTTCGGGGTTCCGCGATTATCGACCGAGAAAATCGCGAATCCTTCATTCGCCAGAATCTGGTGGAACAGCGGCGTCGTTCCACCCCATGAATCCTGCACCGTCTGCCCCGCCGGGCCGCCATAGATGTGCACAATCAAGGGAATAGGAATCTTCTGGTTTGCATCGGCAAGGCGCGGCAGTATCAGCTCGCCATACAACAGCGTGCCGTCATCGGCTTTGAATTCCAGGGACAGCGGCGCGATCGGGCCGTAATCCGCCACGCTGCGCCCTTCCCAGATTTTGTGGCAGGGGCCGGCCGGCGCGCACGCGGAAATCCGCGGCGGCGTCAGCGTGGTGGAATGCGTTTCCACGAAATGCTTGCCGTCATCGACGAAGATCGCCTCATAGTTGCCTTCTCCCGACGAAATGCTTTGCATCCCCGAGCCGTCCAGCTTCACGGAAAAAAGCTTCTCTTGTCGCGGATCTCCCTTATTGGCCGTGAAGAAGACCGTGCCCGATGCGTCGTCCACCCCGCTGACCGCGATCACCTCATAGTCTCCGCTTTCGAGCTGGCGTTCGAGTTTAGCATCGGAGGCCAGCGGGTCTGGCGCATTGAAACTGTAGAGATAAATGTGGGTGTGGCCGTCGCGCCAACTGGTCCACAGAAAGCGGTCGCCCGATTTAAGTATGCGAAAGTCGTCGTTGACGTTTACCCACGCGTTAGGAGCCGATTCGGTCAGCACTTTGCGCGACATCCCCGACTTCGCGTTGATGAAATAAAGGTCCATCACATCCTGCTTGCGATTCAGGACCTCGGCCCAAGCCCAGCCTTCGCGAATCCAGCCGAAACGCGGCACATAGGAGTCATCGTCGTCGGTGAGTTTGATCCAGCGCGCCTTGCCGCCGTTGCCGCCCACTACTCCCAAACGCACGCTGGGATTTGGATCCCCAGCCTTGGGATATTTTTCCCGCTCGACTCGGGGATGGGTCGGCAACCAGTCGGTGATGGGATAGGTTAGTACTCGAGTCTCATCCATCTGCAGAAAAATGATTTCTTTTCCTTCCGGCGACCAGAAGAAGTTGCTGCGCACCGCCAGTTCTTCGGCATAAACCCAGTCCACTTCGCCGTTCAGAATGTCATCTCTATCCTTGTCTTTATCCTTATCCTTATCCTTATCCTTATCCTTGTTTTTCTCCTCGCGCGTCAGCAGACGTTCGCCTTCATTACCCGAGACCGGATGCACATAAAGATTGTGCTTGCGAACGTAAGCGAGGCGCTTGCCGTCCGGCGAAAACTTCGGGTCCTGGCTGGGGTCGGGAGACGACGTAAGCTGCACCGCCGTTCCCGTGTCGAGGCTGTAATACCAGAGCTGTCCCTGCGAATCGAAGAGCAGGTATTTGGAATCGGGCGACCACGTGTAGGCGGCAACGTGATAGCGCGTCACGCGCTCTTTCTCACGCTCGTCACGGATCTTGCTCAGGGGAGGAGAAAGTTGCGCCAGTTTGGTCTCGCTGACCAGTATTTTTTTCTCACCTTTCACCGCGTCCACATAGAAGAGTTCGCCGTGCTCGCCAGTATCATCGCGCTGCACGAAAGAAACCTTGCTGCCGTCCGGACTCCACTGGATCGTCTCCGGGGCGCGTCC
>PLHP01000234.1 GCA_003138955.1 Acidobacteriaceae bacterium
TACCAGAAGCGCGACCGCCGCTACGGCGGCCTGGGGCCGGATGGGCACGCTCCGCAGTCGACCTCGCATCGAACCCATGCCGAGGCCAAGCGTTGACGGAGCGAGTAGCAACAGACATTGTCATCCCTCGCGAAGCGAGGGATCTGCAGTTCGCCGCAAAATGCAGATCCCTCGCTTCGCTCGGGATGACAATTCATGAAAGGTGAGAGGAAATGAATCGCCCCCGAAACAAACTTACTCTTTGGCTAAGCGCTTTCTTCCTGACAATCACGATCTCCATTTCGCCGGCTCTGGCGAAGGCGCAGGCGGGTTCGACCGACACCAACTCCGCCGCCGGAAAGCCCGCAGCTCCGGCTAATCCCAGCGCAACTCCGGCTGCGCCCAAGACGGCGACCAAGGCGACGGCGGGCACGCCTTCCAGTTCGGAGATCGCCGCCGCTAAAGCCAGCGGCAAGGTCTGGGTCAATACCGAGAGCGGCGTCTACCACAAGAGCGGGCGCTGGTATGGCAAGACCAAGTCCGGAAAGTTCATGACCGAAGCTGAAGCCAAGGCTGCCGGCTACAAAGCAGCGCACAACTAAAACGCGATTGAGCCACTGAACCGTAGCGCCGGCATCCTTGCCGGCTGTCCCGAGGGCGTCCTCGCCCTCGGCTCGGCGGGCATGATGCCCGCCGGACAGCCGCCGGGACGGCGGCGCTACAATCGCCGCGCGCGGAATTTGGACACTCCACGTTCCTCCGTTGCCTTGGCCTCGGATGTAGAGGATAATCACATTACCACCCCTGTGGCCCTGGTTCAGTCATTGCGTGAATCTTCCTAACTACATCACGCTTACCCGCATCGCCGCGATTCCGCTGCTCATCTGGATCCTGTGCACTCCGCGCTTCTCTGGCGAGCAGACCGGGGAGCGGGAAATTCTCGCTTCGGTGGTTTTCATTCTGGCTTCGATCACCGACGGCATTGACGGCTATCTCGCGCGCAGGCGCGGCCAGATCACTACCATGGGCATGCTGCTCGATCCGCTGGCCGACAAGTTGCTGATCGCCGCCGCGTTTGTCACGCTGGTGCAGTTCAATCCCGCGCTGGTGCCGGCCTGGATGGCGGTGGTCATCATCGGGCGCGAGTTTCTGGTGAGCGGGCTGCGCTCCATTGCCGCGTCTGAAGGTTTTACGATTCAAGCGAGCGAACTGGGCAAGTTCAAAATGCTGGTGCAGATCATTTCGGTGGTGGCCGTGATTCTGGCGCGCCGCTGGCATGAGTGGCCGGTGCACGGCATTTACATTTTCCCGGTCTACTGGATTGCCTGGCTCGCCATCTGGTTCATGGTTCTGCTTTCGCTGGTTTCCGCGCTCGACTACTTCGTTGCCTTCTGGTCGCGGATCGACCGCAAGTCGGAGAAGCGGCGGCGCCGGTCCTTCGTCCTCGCCCGGCGGAGAAAACGCGATGTCCAAGCTGTCTGAAACGCAGTCTGAAAAGCCGTCCGGAAATCCGACCTCGCGTGAAGTTGCTCGTCCCGCCCCGCTGTCCCCGGAATTGGAATTTTCTCTCGAGCAACGCCGAACTCTGCTCGGCATCGCGCACGAGGCGATTCTTTCCGCTCTGGAGCGCCGGCCTTTTCCGGGAGCGGCGCCTTTTCCGGCCGAACTGTCGGAGCCGCGCGGGGTCTTCACGACTCTTTATCTACGCGGCGAGATTGGCGGCGAGAGTCATCGCGAAAGTCATCATGAACTCCATCGCCAACTGCGGGGATGCGTCGGCTATGCCCTGCCCATTGCGCCTCTTTGTCGCGCCGTGGCGGAAACTGCCCGCGCCGCCGCTTTCGACGATTCCCGTTTCGTGCCCGTGACCGCGGAAGAAGCTCCTCAGCTGGAGGTTTCTCTGAGCGTACTCTCGCGCCTGTTCGGGATTCATCCCGAGGCAGTGGAAGTCGGGCGCCATGGTCTGCTGATCTCCGATGGGATTCGCCGCGGCTTGCTGCTGCCCCAGGTTCCCGTCGAATATGGGTGGGACCGGGAAACTTTTCTCGAGCAAACCTGCCGCAAGGCTGGCTTACCGCTGGATGACTGGCGCAAGACCGCAACCATCGAGGCTTTTACCGCCGAGGTCTTTTCCGACGGCGATGAATAAGGCAGGTGTCAGGAGAGCAGGTGTCAGGTCTCAGGAGAGAATCAGAGTCCAGGTTTTTCCTGAGACCTGACACCTGAGACCTGATACCTCTTTTCTTACTGTGGCTCGTCGAGTTCCACCGTGTCGCCGGCGTGCACATCTTCCAGCGCGAAGACGACCATACCGGACGATGCGGTCGGGGTTACGTTCAGAACTACCACTTCGCCCACGGCGCGGCGCGGCAGATCACTCACATGAATGTCCGGGCCTTTGGTCCTGGTGAAGCGGTTGGCCTCAAAAGCGGGCGGGCGCATCTGCGTATCTTCCGACGTCTGAGCTTTGAAGGAGAGCGAGTCCACCGGATCGTGCAAGGTGGAGGTGTAGGGACGCACGACGCGGAAATAGTCCCCCACTTTTACGCCCTGGTTCGAACCCATGTTCATATAAAGCTTCATGCCCGTGCCCAGGAAGCCGTCAAAGTCTTTGCCGAGCACGATCCGTCCGGTCAGCTTGCCATTCGGCGGCGCGAAGCGGTCGAAATGGCCAGGGACGTGGAATGCAACCGGCGGTTTTTCCACGAAAGGCAGGGCGAGATCTCCGGGGTTGATGGGGTCGCAACTGAACTCCACCTGGGCGATGGCGCTGTGACTGCGCGTATCGACCACTCGCACCCTGCCAATTTCGCCGTAAGGGCGACCCGCGGCAGCCAGCACTTTTCTCTGCCCGGGATAGATCTCATACTCGTTGACGTCGCGCATTTCGCGGACGATCGAATACAGTTGTCCAGCCTGGTAGCCGGTCCCTGCCAGGTAGATCAGGTTGCCGTTTTCGAACTTGGTTGAGGTCGGTGTCTCCAGGCCCCCATTCACGTAGTTCGCGTCGGGAATGCGCTCCTTGGTAAGAAATCCTGCGCAGTAAATGTCGGCTGCGGTAGGCGTCTGGTAGCGCACAAATGGCACGTTGACGGGCGTGATCACGATACCCGACGCATCGGGCGTGACCGCCGTTGTCGACTGCTGGGCCGCGGCAAAGGCCGCCGTCAGCGTCATCATCAGCAGCAATAACAATCCTGTTTTCTTCATGTTACCTCCGACTCCAAACTGCTCCGGGACTGCCCCAGCTATCTCTCTCGGAAGACAAGGGTTACAGCCAAAAAGTAACAAGCGCGCGGGGATGGGTCAAGGTTACGAGGGTGTTTGGCCCCTTTGCCCCAAAGTTTCCTGAGTCCTTCGCAATCCTTATGTTGCATCTGCGCTTGCACCCCTGTAATATCGCGCCGTTATTGCAAACAAATGGCCTTGGCTATGTCTTCCACTCCCGCGACCCGTCTTCTGCCCCAGCGCCTGCCCAAGGTCTGCCTGGCGCTGAGCGGCGACACGGCCGACGACATGCTCGCTATCGCCGAGTCCATGGCCCGCGATAACCCTTTCCTCGAGTTCCGTTTGGACTACCTGAAGCAGCCCTTGGCCGCGCTTCCGAAAATTCATCGTTTTCTTGAAACCCATCAGTACGTCACTGCCATCGCCACCTGCCGCCGCGCCGACAGCGGAGGCAAATTCAAGGGCTCGCTGGCTGCTCAATTGGAAGTGCTCGCCAAGGCCCACGCCGCGGGCTGTCAGATTGTCGACCTGGAACTTCAGAGCGCGTCGAAAGCGAAGCCCGAAGCGATTGCCCGCCTGCGCAGCCGCGCCGCGCTCATCCTCTCGTTTCATGATTTCCGCGCCACCCGCAACCTCGATGAAACGCTCGCGAAAATGCTGAAGATTCCGGCGGACTTCTACAAGCTCGTCGCCACCGCCGCCACGCTTTCCGACAACGTGGCCATGATGAAGTTTCTGCAGGCGCAGAGCGGCAAGCATGCTCTGATCGGCTTGTGCATGGGAGAGCAAGGCATCATCAGCCGCGTGCTCAGCGTGCGTGCCGGCAGCGCGTTCACCTTCGCCGCCGTCAGCGCCGATCTTAAAACCGCTCCCGGCCAGGTCAGTGCGCGCGACCTGCGCGGCATTTACCGCATCGATCAAGTCGATGCCGCCACTCGCATCTATGGCGTCGCCGGCGATCCCATCGAGCATTCGCTCTCGCCCGTCATCATGAACACGGCGCTGCGGCGCGAAAACGTGAACGGCGTTTATCTTCCTCTCCACGCCAAAACGCTCAAGGAACTGATCTATTGCGCGCGCGAGATTCCGCTGCACGGTCTCAGCATCACGATGCCGTACAAGCAGGCCATGCTTCCCTATCTCGACAACAGCGACGCGCACACGGCGAAGATCGGCGCCTGCAACACCGTCGTCCGCGGACAGGATGGCAAGCTTTACGGTTTCAATACCGATGTTGCCGGTGTGGTTCGTCCGCTGGAGCAGCGCCTCGCCATCGCGAACGCGAAAGTTCTGGTGCTCGGCGCCGGCGGCGCGGCGCGGGCTGCGGTCTTTGGTCTGAAGGAGCGCGGCGCCGAAGTCTGGATCTTGAATCGCACTTCCGCGAAGGCTCAGAAGCTTGCGCGCCAGGCCAAAGCGCACACCATCAAACGCGCCGACCTTCGCAAGCTTGCCTTCGACGTGATCATTAACGCCACTCCGGTTGGAATGGGAAACACGCGCGACTGCCCGCTCAAAGACGAAGAGATTCAGGCCAAGGTCGTCTTCGACATGGTGTACGATCCGGTCGAGACCCACCTCCTGCAAGTGGCGCGCGCCAAGGGAATCGCCGTCATTCCCGGAGTCGAAATGTTTGTGCAACAGGCCGCCCGGCAGTTTGAAATCTGGACCGGCAAGCCCGCTCCCGCCGGCGATATGCTGCGCGCGGTTACGATCACCCTACAGGAACGGGCCGCAGCTCAAAAGCAGAAGAAAGACTGACGCCTTCGGCTTTCCATGATCGGGCAAAGCACGATCCTCCAAGCCACGATCGGGCAGGCCTTGAGGGATTTTGAGCGCTATCGCCTGTTTTCGTCAATTGACAGTTCCCGGCAATCGAGTCCGCGCCAAGGCGAGAGGGTGTTGCCGTTCGCCACCAGCAGGCATCAGTGCGTCGCATCCTCTTCCGGTCATATTCGTAGGCAGTTCCACAAATGGGTCAGATCTGATAGTGCTGGCCATTGCCACTGAGTCGTGGCCAAGCAAATCGATGGGAGCAAAATTCTCCGAAGAGTCGCTGCAAGAATCTCATGTCTGTCGTTCGCTTCCGCGCACGGGCCAGACTCGGTGGCGTGATCTGTTCTGAAAAGTGGCGAGTGAATCGAATTGGCTACCACGCGGGAAAACTTTCAAATTACGGGAGTGCATTCCAGGCACAGGTTACCGCTTACCTGAACGGGTTCGGGGGGCGGCCGAAATTCCTGTATTTCAAGACTGTGCAGTTTTGAACAGACATCTAATCGGCGCCGTCGTAACTTGCGCCTGACAGATATTCAGGATGCGAAGGAGCCATGGCGGCTTCAGTTAACCCGTGTCGTTCTTGCTCCTCTGGTGGCGCAGCAGCACACAGTCTGCGCCACCTCTTTTTCGAAGTTCGCGACGCACAAGTCCTGAGAGAGCATCTGATTCTTAGAGAGCCTCAACGGAATCCCGCACTGCTCCTTATTCATCACAGGTAGCCAGCCCGGAATCA
>PLHP01000230.1:0-722 GCA_003138955.1 Acidobacteriaceae bacterium
TACCGGCACCGCTACCTCGACGGTTGGCAGGAAAAAGACACTCGTGCCGCCATGCTCTTCGGCCGAGCGTTCGAACAGGCCGTCGCCGCCCTTTTTCGCCGAGAAGACCCGGCGGCTGTGCTGTTCGAGCAGTGGGGCGTATGCAAGGATATGGGCCTGACCTACTCGGGCAACGACACTTGGGACCGGATGCTGCAACAAGGCATCCAGCTGCTCGAGCGCTTCGCCCAGGACGGCCGCATTCGCATTCGGCGGCCTCGTTCCACCCAGCAGATTCAGTTCAATCGGACCTTGGCTTCCGGCAACAGTTTTGTCGCTTACGTCGACGCCATTGGTGAACTGGACGGCACACCCTGTCTGCTGGAGTGGAAGACAACCTCTGCCCGATATCCGGAAGAGCCGGCCGGCATTTCCGCACTGGATCCGCAACTCGTCTGCTATTCGTGGATGACCGGGATCGACGAAGTCGCGCAGGTTGTTTTCGTGCGCAAGCGCTTGGTCGAAGTTCAGTACCTCCGGGCGACCATTTCTGACGAGCAGCGGCAGGAGTTCGCAACCCTGGTCGATGACACGGTCCGACGGATCGAGTCCGGGCTGTTCCTGCCGCATAGCGGCATCCGCTTTCCACAGAATCCGTGTACCACCTGCCCCTTCATCGGGCTCTGCCTTGACAAGCGTGACTTGGTCGAAGCCGCCCTCGTGCGCAAACCGGGAGTTGATCT
>PLHP01000230.1:787-14357 GCA_003138955.1 Acidobacteriaceae bacterium
GGACAGTACTGGAGGCTGGAGAACCTGAAGTCGTTTGACGAATTCCTGGCGAGACGGTTCCCGGAATCGAGAAGGAAGGCCTATTACCTGATGTCGATCCACGAGCACCTGCCACCGCAGGCCAGACGCGAACTGAAAGAGGTGGGATGGACGAAGGGGCTGGAGCTGGCGAAGATCGCGCGCCGGGACGGACAGGACTTCGATTGTGCAACCTGGTTGCACAAAGCTCAAGCGCTGGCAAAGGAGGACTTCAGGCGGGCAGTGGAGAAGGAACTGACGGGAANNACGGGAAGGGAAGAGGAGCCGTCGGAGCTGATCTACTTCAAGGTCTACAAGAGCCAGATCCCGGTCATCGAGCAGGCGATCGAGACGGCAGCCCTGATGCTGGGCACGGACAAATCGCGCGGGTACTGCCTGGAGATGATTTGTGCCGACTTCCTGGCTGGTGCGCACCTGGACAATGGCAACCCGGAGATCCTACTCAGCTCCATCTCCCGCTACTACAAGTTCTTGCCCGGCGAACAGCAGCAGGCCTTCCTCGAAAACCTGCGTGAGAAAGCATCGTGAACGATTGCCCTGCCAAAACGCCTCGCCTGCGACTTGATCTCTTGGCGTACGAAAGTCTACGTCAGCAGATCTTGCATCGCGACGGCTGGAGGTGTCAATCATGTGGGACGATGTCGAATCTTGAGGTGCACCACAGGGAGTTCCGCAGCCATTCGGGAGCCGATGTAGAAAGGAATTTGATCACGCTTTGCACCGCATGCCACGCCGCCGTGCATTCAGGTTAAGAGACTTTGCAGCTGCTTGCAACTCGGCCTTGGCTTCCGAGAAGCAGCTTCATAACCAAGCACTGATTCCAAACAAGTCAGGGGGAGAGCTGTTGCCCCAATTCTTGATATTGCTCCCCCCCGCAACTTCAACACTCCCTTTCGTGCTCTTTCCGTAACCGATTTCTGGCAACGCTGGCGTATGACCCTGACTCAGCTCATCACGACTTAGCTCTACACACCCATCGTGCAGTCGTTTACTCGGGTAACTCTGCGATTTTCGGTGGGCGCCGCAATCATGGCAATGCTGTTATCCACGAGTATCCGAGCGTGTCTCTGACCCTCTCAATCAGCAAACCGCACTTTGCCGCACCAATGTTAAAGCGAGCCTTACGATGAATGTTCAGTGAGCTTGCAGATTCCACAAAGGCGAGTAAAATGGCCTCGTTGCTGGTCGTTGCCCTCCTAGAATGCCGCTTATAAGGTTATTTGGTCCTGTCTTTTCCCTGGCTGCGCGCACTTGTGAGAGGTCTGCTGCCGTTGCGGACATGATACGGAAACTTGACTTCAAAGCGAAGGGCCATATCGTCCAGCGAATACGTCCGGAGTCAATCGCCCGGGAAGTGGTTGCGGACTGTGGCGGCGTGCTCTACCGGCTGGATCTGCGGGATGACGTACAGCGGGAATTGTACTTCGGAGTGTATGAGCGCGGCGAGATTCGGGACGCATTGGAACTCATCCCTAGCGGAGGTATCTGTCTGGATGTGGGTGCGAACAACGGGGCTTTTGCGGTCCAGTTCGCAAAAAAGGTTGGGGGAAAAGGCGTGGTTCATGCGTTTGAGCCCGATTCCGTCGTCTGCTCCCGTCTCAAAGCAAATTGTTTGCTAAACGGACTTGAAACGCGGTTTAAGTGTCATCAACTGGCAGTCAGCAACGTAACCGGTACCCTTACATTCTACAAGAGCGATTCCAGACACTCAGGATGGGGCAGCCTCACGGAGTTCAAAGATATCGCCGTAAAGGCAGAGACCGTTCACGCAGTCACGCTCGATGATTTCCTCGCCAGCGAAAATATCTCGAGAGTGGACTTTCTGAAAGTAGACGTGGAAGCCCACGAACCCGAACTTCTTGAAGGTGCCCGGAACTCGCTGCGAAACCACGTGTTTCGGTTTATATTGATTGAATTCAACGGATTCCGGTTGAAAGAGCGGGGAAAGTCATTAGGCGATTTTTTCAGTCCTCTATTGACAGCGGGATATAGCGTAGTAGGACCGCGAGCCGGAAAACTAGATGAAATGCTGACCGGTTCGATTCCCACCGAAAGTGTTCTCATCAACTTTCTTTTTGCAACACCGGAGAGCGGCTCTTCTTGACGAAGCTTGGGGTCAAGGGAGCAAAGGATCGTTGCTTTTATTCCTCCCCTGACGTCGGGGCCTGGAGTACCACAAGCTGTGTGGCTTTCCTTGTGAGAATGAGGCGACTGGGAGAAGGTATTCGATTTGTATGAAAGCCAGTATGAACCATTCCGTAAGGATACATTGAAACCTCTACGATGGAGTCCATCTCTAGGGTGCGGCAAAATTTCTAACCTTGGAATTGAACTCACGGTTGTTTGGGACTCATGATCGATAAGGGGAGCCATCCGGCTAGTGCACTGCTGAGCGATGTGAGCACGGAAACGCCAATTCGCATCGGCCTCGACGGCCGCATCTTGCTGCACTATGAGATGCGCGGCTTCGCGCGCTACACCGTGGAACTGTTTCGCGCGATGAAAGAAATAGCGGGCGCCAACATTGATTTGTATTCGTTTTCGCCGGGTCCGATTGCTCCAGAATTTCTCGTCGAGTTGGAAATCAAGCCCGTCGTTTTTCAGGCGCGGAGAGAGATTCTGTGGGAGCAGATCGAACTCCCGAAGCGCTTGCGGCAGACGCGCATCGATGTTTTCCACGTCACTGCGAATCGCGGGCTCCCGTACCGAAGTGCCTGCAAGTACGTCCTAACCTGCCATGACATTATCGACCGCCTGCCTGAGTATTGCGGGGGCGAGCACTGGCGCGGAAGTTGGCGGAAAAAGTATGCGGATTTTGTCTCCCGGCACAGCGCCGACAAGTACATCACGGTCTCCAACTTCTCGAAACAGGACATCTGCCGGTTTCATCGGCTTTCCTCGGACCGCGTCGTGGTGATCTACAATGCCGCCAACCGGCGCTTCTATGAGATATTGCCCGCGGAACAGATTGCTTGCATCCGCGGCAAATATGCGCTACCACCCGAATATTTTCTTTTTCTCGGCGGGTTCGATAAAAAGAAAAATGTCGGCGCGTTGGTGGAGGCGTTTGCCCAGTTGCCGAATGGTTCTCCACAGCTGGTTTTGGCGGGTGAGCACAAATGGGACTTTGCGGATGTGACCCAGAAAATTAGCGCGCTGCGTCTATGCTCACGAGTGCTCTGTCCCGGCCAGATTGCCGACGAAGACTTGCCCGCGATTTATCAGGGTGCGCTAGCGTTTGTGCATCCCTCGCGCTACGAAGGTTTTGGGCTTCAGCTCGTCGAAGCGATGGCTTCCCGACTGCCCGTCCTTGCCTCTGAAACCGCTAGTTTTCCGGAAGTTCTCGACGGCAGCGGTCTGCTCTTCGATCCAGAAGATCGAGACTCAATCGCCCGGCAGATGGCGCGAATTGCTGGCGATCCCACTTTACGGAGTGCCCTCGCCGAAAAGAGCCGCCAGCGGGCCAGTTTGTTTTCTTGGCACAAAGCCGCGGAACAGACTCTTCGCGTGTACCTGGAATTGCTGAACCGGAGCGATGAGATTTTTCAGAACCACAATCACGTTGCAGCCGCAATTTCGGAGTGGCACCCGTGAGGATCATCGTCGTCACTCCTGCCGTGCCTCACCCGTTCGGCGACACCGCCGCGCGCTGGTTCTACGTCTTGATTACGGAATTGCTGGCGCGCGGTCATGAAGTCGTGGCGTTAGCCGCGACGGAGGAGTCAGACGCACGGATTTCTGAAACAAAACAATGGTTGTCGAAACCAGGGCTGTCGAAGCACGGCGGGCAATTGACGCTGCACTGTCACCGCCTCAAGGTCGATTCCATCGCGCTTCGACGCAAGTGGCAGAACCTGGTTCGTCCATGCAGCGAACTGCTTCAAGACTCGGACTTGACTGGACTTCTTCAGCGCGAACTGGCGAAAGGCTACGATGTGTTGCATCTCGAACAGATGTCCGCCGGCTGGCTCGGCTTGGGAGTGCCACGGGCGCTGCTCAACGTGCTTTCGTTCGACGTCATCGATTGGGCCGCGAAAGAAAATATGGCCCTCGGCGAGCACAAGGCTCTTTGGCAGGCGCGGCGCGCGACGCGCCATCTTCTCCACGGCATTCACCACGTTCGTCTCCTTACGCCGCGGTTGAAGGAGATGGCGGAATCGATCAATCCAAAGGGCCATTATTGGGTCGTGCCTCTCGCCTTGGACACCGCGTTGTATAACATGCAGCCGCCCGCCGCGGAACCTGTGGTCGGCTTGATCGGTTCCATGCACTGGGAGCCATCGCGTTCCGCGGCGGAGCGGCTCATCACTCGTATTTGGCCTTTAGTGAAACAGGGTTTCCCGCAGGCGAAACTTTATATCGCGGGCTGGAACGCCGCCAAATATTTGCAGAAATATTCGTCGCGGCAAGATCTCACACTGGCGGAAAACCTGGCCAATCCATCCGACTTTTTCGCCAAAGCTGCGGTTATGGTCTATGCCCCTTCGCGGGGCAGCGGAATGAAAGTCAAAGTGATGGAAGCGATGGCCTACGGCGTGCCCGTAGTTACTACTTGGGAAGGCGTCGAGGGCATCGACCATGAGAATGGACGCCAATGTTGGGTTGCCGAAAGTGACGAAGAGCTGGCCGGCAAGGTCTGTCGTTTGCTGGAAAACTCCGCGGAACGGCTGCAGATGCGCGACGCAGCGCGACGCTTGATCGACGAGCGCTACTCGCCGCGCCCGGTGGTTGATAAAATGATTTCTGTCTATCAGCAGATGATCGCCGCCCCCCAGGCTCATCCCCACGCGTATTCTTGTATCTGAAATATGTATCTAGAAAGCGTTCTCCAGATGGCTTCGCGGATGCTGCATTTTCGCAATGGCCGGACCCTGGTCCAGCGGATGCGCGACGCCAAGCCGTGCGATGAAGTGGCGCTTTGGGAGGGCACGTGTATCTCTCATCCCCCAGGGCGCGGCGGACTGTTAGAAGTGGTTGTCGAGGTGTGGCTCGAGCATGCCTATATCGAACGCTTCACGGCTTGCGATTTATGCGGATATTGCTGTGACCTCAAGAAATAGTTCCATGCCTGTAACCGAAAAAGAGCTCAGCACATCGCAAGGCCGCAGCGCCCCACGCGCGCTCACTGTCCTTCCCGACTTTCCCTTTCCGGCCACGACCGGTCTGCACCTCAGGATGGTGAGCAACTTGGAACTCGTCCATCGGCTCGGATGTTTTAGCGCGCTACTCTACTTCTCGACTGAGGGGCGCGAGCCCGCGCCGCTCGAATCCACTCCGCTGGCGCAGATCTGCGATGAAGTTCGTCACGGTGGCCTCAGATTCCCGCATAGCGATTTCTCCACCGCTTCACTGATCGGGCACAAGGTTGATTTCCTGGTGCGGGGCGCACTCGGGCTTCCGGGCAAGCGTTATCCGTTCTCCACGTCCTACGACCGCATCGGCGCGGCTGAAATTGTTCTCGCCGAGGCGCGGAGGGTCAGAGCCGATTTCGTCATCCTGCCGTCCTTCATGCTGCATTACGCCGCGCCGCTGACAAACGGCGGGTTCCGCGCGATCGCCGACGCGATTGATGTCCTCACTGACCTCACTGCGCGATTTCTTTCCGTTTATGGGAAAGGTGCAAAAAGCCGATTGGGACTCTATTCCAACTATCTTGCGAGTCGCACACAGGAACGGGTTTTTCTTGCTCAGTGTAGCGAAGTCTGGGCGACATCCCCTCCCGAAGCCGAGGCGCTTGCACGCATTGCTCCAGGCGTGAATGTGATAGTAGTGGCCAACAGCCTCGACGAATGTGTTTTTCAGCCTGGGCCCGAAACAACCAATGAGAATGTCGGGTTCATCGGCACCTATTCGTCCTTCCCCAACCTAGAGGCGGCCAGGTTTCTGGCTGAACAGGTATTTCCTAGCGTGATTCAAAAAAATCCCTCGGCACGTCTCAAGCTGGCGGGCGCTAACTTGCCAGCGGCGGATGAGACGAAGCTGCGCAGCTTGGGCTATGTCGATCTTCTCGGCGCTGTTACCGAGTCGAACGAGTTGTACAGTCAATGTCGGGTTATCGCTTTGCCTGTGTTTGTCCGGGGTGGTGTACCCCTAAAGATTGTCGAAGCTTTCGCTCGCGAAAAGGCTGTCGTCGCCAGCCCTGAGCTGGTTGAAGGATTGGGGGTTCGGGACGGTCACGACGTGCTGGTGCGCGAAAATCCAGAAGACTTCGCACTGGCGATCTCATCGCTGTTGTCGGATGATGCCTTTTGCCGGCGTCTGGGAAGGAATGGGCGGGAAACGTTTATGAGAAACTGGTCGCGTTCGCACACGGAAGAAACGCTGCGGCAATCCAGTGTGCTGGCCTCATTTCGGCGGGATAGGACTGAATGAGACCACAATGACTGAGCTGACGATGACTGAGCTTGCGAAGACGAAGATTGCAGCATCGACAATGCCTGGAGATACTCCCGCAGCACGCGTGCTATCTGTGGGCATTGTCGGCGCCGGCGAAATCGTGAGTCGAATACACCTTCCGGTTTTGAGCGCTTGCGAAGACATTCGGATCGCGTACGTCGCCGACAAGAATCCCGAAACAGCGCGGTCGGTCGCCGGCAGCTACAAGGTAGCCCCGGTCACTGTAGCTGACAACCTGGACAAGCTTCCTCAAACTGACGTCGTGCTGCTCGCCGTGCCAGTAGCTGCGAGGCTGCAGTACTACGAACTATTCGCCAAACGCGGCACTTCTGTACTGGCCGAAAAGCCGCTTGCAGGTTGCGGCACCGACGCCGAGCGCATCTGCGGCCTTTACCCCGAATACTCGTTAGCTTGTGGCTTTCAGCGGCGAAGCTATGCCTCCGTGGTCATGGCAAGAATGCTCGTTGCCGAGAATTGGTTTGGTCCATTGCGGACGATCTCGATTTCCGAAGGTGCGCTCACGACCAAGACTGGTGCTGATTCCCGTTTCTACGACGATGCTACCTCCGGCGGCGGTGGCGTGCTAATGGATCTGGGGTGTCATTCCCTCGACGTGGTGATGTACATCACTGATGCAACCGAAGCGATTCCAGTGAAGCAACGTTTCGTGTTCGATGACGGAGTGGATCGTGAAATCGACGCGCGTTTGACCTTGCGCACGGCACATGGCACGTGCGACCTGGATTATCTGGTGACCTGGCTTCGGCCGGCAAAGAATACGATTGAAATGCGGTTCGCGAACTGCACCGTTGAGCTCTCATGCCGGCCTTCGCAGGACATCGAGATTCACGGCGTCCAAAATGGCCGCGATGTAGCCTCGCTCGCAATGAGAGGGACAGGTGCCGCTACGATGTATCAAGCGTTCTACCTGGAATGGACGGCCTTTCTCGACGGTGTCCGGAGCCGCCAGGCTTCCAAGTTCAACGCTCGTAGTTGCCTGCCCACGATTCGCACCGTCGAAGCTCTTTACAGGGCAGGGAAGCGAAATCCATGAAGCGAGTTGCGATTCTGGGTGCGAACGGGCAGGTTGGGACCGAGGTGTCTCTTCGCTTGCGTGATGTCGATGGGATTGAAGTCGTGCCGGTCATACGCAACGTCTCAGGTTCCGCCTTTCTGCGTTCAAACGGTATGGAATGCAGACACGGGCGCATCTCCGACCCGGCAGAGGCAAGCACCCTGATCGACGACTGCGATGTGGTGGTAAATTTTGCATTGAGCAACACGGCAATACCACGCGCCGACAGGGACATGAATCGCCGGATTGTTCGCAGTATGGTCGCTGCCGCAAAGGCCGGTGCGCCGATCGTATTAGCTAGCACGATGATGGTCTACGCGCCTGGCATGAAGTTTTGGTTCCCGGACTCCTACGGACTTGAAAAACTCGTCGCCGAAAGCATGTTTCGCCGCCTCTGCCGGATGTCGCGTCACCCTGCGTTCGTGTTTCGGCTGGGACACGTGATGGGCGAGATGCAAAACATCACCAGCAAGATCCGTAGCGAGATCCGCGACGGCAAAGTCGCATTGCCACACCAAGGACTCCGCGCCTCCAACACGGTGTTTACGGCGGCCATTGTGGAAGCTGTCGTCCAGATAGCTCAGATGCAGGTAGCACAGGCGGCTCCGAAGCCCGGCACGTATGACCTCATCACCTTTCCGCAGTGGACCTGGCTTGATGTTTATAAGTACTATGCCGCCCAACTCGGGTTGCCGCTGCATTTGGCGCATGCGGAACAGGTCGGTGATCCGAAATCTGGGTTAGGCAGCCCGGGCGATTCCATGCGGCGCTTACTGGGCTATTTGGCAAACCATCATGCGTTAACCGAGCGGCTGACGTTTCTTTTGGCGTTCCTGCCTCGTAGCGTCAATCAGCGAATGTACTTGCGATATTTGCAAACACGGGCACTGACCGAGATTAACGCCTTGAGAGAATCGCGGAAGGTTGAATTTTGTGTACAGGATTGGCGCGAATTGCGGGTGCGCAGTTTTGTGCAGATGGCCGACCCTGTGACCCTGATGGCGCGGTATCCATTGCCATCCGCACTCGAATTCGCCAGTCCGAGTCAGTCGTCTGGTGGCATGAAACGATTTTGAAGATGGCAAACAACAAAGTACTTGTCATCGGACCGTTGAACCAGACCGCGCTGGCGGAAAGCTATGCGCGGGCTTTCGAACGCCTCGGCATGGAGGTTGTGCGGTTCGATTCCGAGCGCGCGCTCATGCAAGCGAGCCGCTTTACCAGCAACCGCATTCTGCGCCGCGCGTTGCGATCGTCGCTGTGGAACGCGGTCAATCGCAAGGCGGTGGAAGTCGCCGAGCGGGTTCGTCCGGCGCTCATCTTCGCGGTGAAGTGTACGTTCTTTCATTCCGAGACAATTCGGCAGATTCGGAAATCTGTTGGCGTTCCGTTCGTGAACCATTATCCGGATCATCCCTACATCGGCATTCGCTGGGACCCGAGAGAAGCTTCCGCGCTGCGCCGCAATCTGATAGAAGTGTTGCGTCATTACAGCATCGTCTGGATGTGGGAGCGCAGTTTGGTGGAGCGGCTGCGGTGCGACGGCGTCGAGGCGAAATATCTTCCGTTCGCGGTCGATCCGGAAATAAGCCGTCCACAATCTGTCGTCGAGGGATTGCATTGTGACGCGTGTCATCTCACACACGATGTCGCGTTTGTCGCGACTTACTCGCGCTTCCGCTGCGCGGAAGTCGCGGCGATCCGGAAACACACGATCGCGATCTGGGGCAACAACTGGCCGCATAAGTGGAGAAAAGTTTCGGGCCAGCATCGAGCGCACCCGCCACTCTGGGGCAGCGCTGTCGGCGACATTTATTCTAGGGCGCCAGTGTCGCTGAATGTGCTCAACGCGGAAAATCTGGGCGGTCCCAACATGCGCACGTTTGAAGTTCCTGGCAGCGGCGGCGTCATGCTGGCTCGTTACTCAGCAGCGCAGGATGAATTTTTCCCGGAGAATGAAGCGGCGGTTTACTATCGGTCTCCGGCGGAGTTGGACGACAAGATTGAATGGGTGTTGCGGAATCCCGATTTGCGCGTGCGGATCCGGCGCAATGCGGCGCGGCTGGCTGCGACGCAAACGTACGATGTTCGAGCGGCGCAAGTGTTGCGTGAGTGCGGCTTGAATGTCCCTGCTGCAGGTAAACCTGGTCCAGCTTACCCTAGGAGCCTGACGAGTTGAGCGGCCAAATGCGCATTGCATTCGTCAGCGGCCAGAACCAATGGTGGCGCAAGCAGAGGCTGGCGGCGAAGTACCTCAAGATGCGTCTCGAAGGCCTGATTTATCCGGACGTTTACTGCCTGCCGCTGATGCTCTCCGAAAATTGCGACTTTCTGCTGGAAGATGAAAAACTTCCCGCAGGCAAGTACGACTTGGTCTTGGCCGAGCTGGGCAGTTCGGAGAGCCAGTTGCGCTACCTCGAATCGCTGGTCGAAGCGGGGGAGCCGCCGGTGGCGGTGATTCCGGGGCCACCGGCGATCCTTTCCCGCGACCTGACAGATGCCAAGCTGCGGCGCGTAAAGCGCATCTTGTGCGGCGCTCGCCACGTATGGGCGTATTCTCCGGAGCTCAAAACGTTTTGCGATGGGTTGATCGGGCGGGAGCGGGCCATGATCATTCCCTGGCCATACGATCTGGCGGCCACGCGGAAGTTGGGGCGTAACTCGGGCCGCGACTTTGGGCAGCACAGGATTCTGGTGCAGGCGCCGATGAGCTTTCATGACATTGTGCAGAACCATCCGTTTGTGCTGAAGGGTGTGCTGTTCGACGTTTGGCGGGAACTGCCCAGCGCGCTGCGCGAGAAACTTGCGTTCCATACCTTCGTCTACAACTCCACGGATTTGGAAAGATACACGTCATCCGAATTTGACAAGGGCTTGCCGTTCGTGCTGGAAGGGAAGCGCAGCTACCGTTCGTTTGTGCGTTTCTTGGGAGAATGCGACGGCGTCATCAACCTGACCGCGGGAAGCATTCTGGGGCGGATTACGTTTCTAGCGGCCGCGCTGGGGCGTCCCGGAATCTTCAGCGACAACAGCCAACTCAATGCCCGGTTGTATCCCGGCTCGGGAGTGGCGATGTTCGACACGGTGCGTCTGCGGGAGTTGGTCGGCGCCATGTTGCGGGGACTGGCCGAGGGCACGATCGATGCCCGGCTTCTGCCATCGTCCTCCGCGGCTGCTGAGATCGGAGACTTTCAGGCGAACCAGGCGCGGCTGCGGGAGATTCTTGCAGCAAGTCCTTGCCCGTAATGGGCCACAAATCTCCGAAACTCGTGATAAATTCATTGGCTCATGGTCGAAGAAGCGAAGTCAATCGCTGCGATTCTTTGATCGACGCTATCTATTCAAGTAATGACAGATGAGGAACCAGCATCGGCTGAAGAATTGAGCAGCCGCCCGCCTTTTCCCGTGGGAGTTGCATGTCTCGCAGCATTGTGCGGCCTGCTCATGTCGAGTCTCGCTTACGTCGCTTGGTACGGGGTTGCACATTCAAGCGTATGGATCGCCGATGCCGACGAGATTTTATACACAGAAGCTGCAAGTCACGCCTATTACTGGCATCCGATGTATTTGTCGGATCCGACGTTTGTTAACGGAGGCCAAGACATTTATTCGTGGCTGCAACTGGTTCCCGGCGAACTGGTCTGCAGGGCATTCGATCTCCGCCCCATTCAATACGGCCTGGTTCTGCGAATCTTCGGGGGACTCGCCGTCGGATTCGGATGGTACGCGTTAGTCTGGCAGCACGTCCGGCGTCCTTGGATTGCGCTGGTTGGCGCCGTTTTTCTGCTTACTGATAGCGGTTGGATCATCACGCGCCCATTTTTTTATCAATGGACCACGCTAGCGCGTGTCTTGTTCGCCCGCTCCGGGGAGATCTTCGCACATAACCCAAGCATCCACCGAGAGTGGCGAATTATTTCTCCGGTCGTAGTCCTGCCTTTTCTCTTTCTCTACCTGTGGGCACTTCGACGCAGTGTGGAGAACTTTTCACGCGGAAGAGTCGTTTGCTCAGGCTTGGCCTTCGGGCTACTGTTTTTTGCCTATTTTTATTTTTGGACTGCGGCGGGCCTTGCCCTGCTGCTGGGGGTCTTGGTGGATCGCGCGCGGTGGCAGACATATTTTCACACGGGATGGATCGGTTGTCTTGTCGGGACTCCGGAATTAGCGAGGATGTTGTTCACGCGTCGCGGGCAAGGATCGGAATGGATGCAGCGGTGGGACGAATTCGTTCCCATTCCGCGATTAAGTGAGCACGGTCATTTTCTTCTTTCTGCGGCCCTTGTAGTGGTCACTTTGGTGATCGTCTGGCACTTCTTCAGGCGGCTGCTTTATGTCTGGTGTCTTTGCGCTGCCGGATTCATAATGATTCACCAACAGATATTCACCGGGCTTCAAATGCAGAACTACCATTGGGCCTACCTCTTTTGCCCGTGCATGATCTTGCTCCTGGTATTGCTTACGATCGACGTGGTCGGGCGGATGGGGACGCGGGGGCGCATCGCTGGGAAAATCCTTGTGGTTGTGGTGGTGTTGCATGCGGTCGCCGGCGTATATCTCCGGTGCCTAGAGGCGGTTCGTACGAAAGACAGCCAGCGTTACAGCCGCGGATATCAAGACTATGAGAGGCAGCATGACGCCCAAGAGTACAAGTCGCTCGCTGCTGGGGCCGTAACCGCTGGGAGCGACGACTTCGTCCAATTTGCGATGATCGTCGATCATGTTACGCCATTGGCGGCTGCTTACCCGGTCCTTGTGAGCCCTGGAGTTAGCGACCTCGATTTCGATCGTCGCATCGCGCTCAACGCTTATCTCTCTGGGACCTCGCGAGAGCAGTTCGAGGCAAATGAGAGGTGGGAGTTGGATCATCTACAATACGGGGTCGAGTTGCGAGATACCGAGAGGAGGGCGGCGCGCTTGGCCAGCCGTTTGGCGTTCTTTGATCAAATTGCCTCCAGCCCCTCCGTCGCAATCGACCACTATCAGGTTAGGTACCTCGCAGTTCCGGCGGGATCGCCCAGGCCCGCCACACTTAAGTCCGATTGGGACCTATTGCAGTCTGGTCCGACGTGGGAGGTCTGGGAACGCAATTTCGGGGCAAACAAGCCATGAAGCGATCGCTAAAGCGACTGCCGATCCTGAAGCAGCTTTTGGCCGCGATCCACACGTTGCGCTCGCCTCTGGACGAAAACGCCCATGCGATTCGTCCGGCATGGTCGTTGGGGTGGTCAGTTGGAATGGGGATATGTCCGGCGGCCGCAAGATTCGTAGGAAACGGCGAGACTCATAACCTGTTCCAGCGAGAAGGCGTGAGGCGCTTTTTCATTATTTTTCAGGGCACATGACAGCTACAAGCCGAGAAGACTGAACTCGGGTTTGGGCGGTTCTCTGCCGTATGTGCCGGGTTGGGAGATACTCCAAAAGTAGTAGCTACCTGACGTTAGTTTTCTTGGCTAAGCCACGTGGGGACTTGCAAAGAAACTCACCAAAGGCTAACCGTTCAAAACACGTGGGTAATGAAGCCGACGCGGACGGGTCACACCCTCCCGCTGTACCAAGTCAAAGGAGCAGTACGTCTCAAAGGGATTGAGCAGGCGAAGTGGGTGTACAATCGTTGCCGTTTTTGAGGCCAGGAAGGATATGCCGGGCTAAGTATATGTCTACCCGCTTTATCAACATTGTCGTTGCTCTTCTGATAGTTTGCCTGGATACAGCCTTCGCGCAATCTCCACAAGGCGTGATCACCACGCCCACTCCGGGCTCGACTCTGAGTGGGAGCAGCGTGACGTTCGGCTGGACGGCGGGCGCAGGCGCGTCAGCATACTGGCTGGTTGTGGGGAGCACAGCGGGCGGGGACAATTACTATTCGTCGGGGAACCTGGGCAACGTGCTAACCGTGATAGTAAACGGATTGCCAAGGAATGGCAGCACTCTCTACGTGACTCTGTACTCGCTGATCGGCGGTGCTTGGGTGCCCAATGCGTATACCTACACGGGGGTCAGCGCGGCGGCGGGAGGGGTGATCACCACGCCGACTCCAGGCTCGACTCTGAGTGGGAGCAG
>PLHP01000230.1:14373-21576 GCA_003138955.1 Acidobacteriaceae bacterium
ATTCGTCGGGGAACCTGGGCAACCTGCTAACCGTGATAGTAAACGGACTGCCAACGAATGGCAGTACTCTCTACGTGACTCTGTACTCGCTGATCGGCGGTGCTTGGGTGCCCAATGCGTATACTTCGGGGAACCTTGGCAACCTGCTAACCGTGATAGTAAACGGACTGCCAACGAATGGCAGCACTCTCTACGTGACTCTGTACTCGCTGATCGGCGGCGCTTGGGTGCCCAATGCGTATACCTACACGGCGGTCAGCGCGGCGGCGGGTGGGGTGATCACCACGCCAACGCCAGGCTCGACTCTGAGTGGCAGCAGCGTGACGTTCGGCTGGACGGCGGGCGCAGGCGCGTCGGCATACTGGCTGGTTGTGGGAAGCACGGCGGGCGGGGACGATTACTATTCCTCGGGGAACCTGGGCCTTGCGCAGACCACGACGCTGTCCAGTCTGCTAGCGAATGGCAGCACCATCTACGTGACCCTGTACTCGGATGTTGGAGGGCAGTGGTTGAACAACGCTTACACTTACGTTGCGGATCCCCTTCAGTTGCCATCTCAAGCGCAGATCCTGGGGGCGATTGAAACTGTGAATAATTACTGGATTGCTAACAACGCAGCGGGCAACAGCGACTGGACTCAAGCGACTTACTTCACCGGCGATCTGGCGGCCTACGATGCCACCGGACAAGCGAATTACCTAAGCTTTGCGCAGTCCTGGGCAACGGAACACAGCTACAGCCTGACCGGCGGAAATACGACCACCTACCCCAATTATCAAGCGGCTGGGCAGGTCTACATTCGCTTATACCAGCTGAGTAACAACTCATCAGATGTGTCCGGCATTACGGAAAGCATCAATGGAATGGTGAACAGCACCGTCGACAACGAGTGGACCTGGATCGACGCGATCAACATGTCCATGCCCGACTTCGCTGAACTCGGTTCCATCCACAACAACACCAACTATTACACCAAGATGTACGCGCTTTACAGTTACACAAAGTACTCGCTGGGGCTCTATGACTCGACGACCGGGCTCTGGTGGGAGAATAGCACCTACGCAAACACCTCCACTTACTGGTCGCGCGGCAACGGTTGGGTTTTTGCGGCCCATGCGAAAGTACTCTCCGTACTTCCGGAATCGGATCCACACTATGCTGAATACCTGAGCACCTTTACTACGATGGCGCAGGCGCTGGGCGCGCGCCAGCAGCCCGGCGGCTACTGGAACTCGGACCTTGGCGGAACCGACTATGCCGGGCCCGAGAGCAGTGGCACGTCCTTCTTTCTCTATGGACTTGCGTGGGGCCTGAACAACGGCATACTGGATAAGACCACATATTTGCCGATAGTCGAGCAGGCCTGGAACTTTTTCGTGAACACGGCGATTCAACCTTCAGGCTTGCTGGGATATGTGGAGCCATCGGGTAGCGGTCCTGGGCCAACTTCAGCCACCACGACGGAGGACTTTGGCGTGGGTGCGTTTCTTCTGGCGGGACGCCAGATGGCGATGTTAACCCAGTAGCGGAAGACCCATATTCAGACCCGGTGAGGCTCGTCAGAAACACGGCGCGAACCCTCTGGCGAAGGCGGCATGCTAGATCAGCATGTGAATGACCGCCCCTACGTGGCTTCCTCATTCATGAGTCTCGCCATCGCTCGGGTTTTCAATTCCTCACTAGCGGGGAACAGTAAAGATCGCCCGGAACTCGTAACTATTCCGCTGCCTCTGAACGCGCGGATCGCCGTCCTTCCTTGCCGCGGCGTGAGGAGTTTGTGCGCCGACTGATTGAGCCGCTTGAGCCGCTAAAGCTGGGCGAATGGAATCGGCGAGCGGTTCGGGGACACAGTGGAGTGCAAGCCTGGGGTGAAGAGGATCAGCGAATCGGCGCACCGACGCAGATGGGGGTCTTCCGGCAATGAAGATCACGGTTCCCGAACTCTCACTGGGATTTACGGAACACCGGGTGTCGTTTGGGCGCCGGCATGATCGATCAGCAGCTAGGGCGGGACTTACAACTGGAGAAGCCGATCGGACTCTCGAACTTTGCTCACGACCCGCTCGAATTTTTCTGCATCCAGGTCCACGCACTCGAGACGATGTCGGTGAACTTGCGCTTGGCGGTCCATCCCAGCACTCTTTGCGCCATCGCCGGATCGGCCACCAGAACCGGAGGGTCGCCGGGTCGCCGCGGTCCGATCTTTCGCCGGACCGGGCGTCCAGTGGCGTTTTCCACCGCCTGGATGACTTCGAGAACAGAATATCCCCGGCCTGTTCCCAGATTGATCGCCAGCGAGTCGCCGCTTTTTTCGTCGCTGCCCCTTTCCAGGTGTTGCAACGCTCGGACGTGCGCGTCGGCGAGATCGTTCACATGAATGTAGTCGCGAAGGCAAGTGCCGTCCGGAGTCGGGTAGTCGGCCCCGTAGATTTGCAACTCGGGTCCGTTCTCGGCGGTGGCGGTAAGTGCTCGTGGAATCAGATGAGTTTCCGGGTCGTGGAGCTCGCCAATCTCGCCGCTTTCATCGGCTCCCGCAGCGTTGAAATAGCGTAGGCTCATCGAGCGTAGTCCGTAAGCGCGACTGTAAGCCTCGAGCGCGTTTTCGAAAAAAAGCTTCGATGCGCCATAGGGATTAACCGGCTCGCGCGGCGTCTGCTCAGTGATCGGAATTTGCCCAGGGATACCGTATACGGCACAACTGGAGGAAAACACAAAGCGGCGGATCCCGGCGTCCAGCGCGGAGTTCAGCAGGCTGAGCGCGCCGAAGACGTTGTTGCGGAAATACTTGCGCGGGTTCTCGACCGATTCTCCAACGTAGGCGTGGGCGGCAAAGTGCATCACCGCGTCCACGCGCGCGAGCACTGGGCGGAGCTTTGCTTCGTCGGCGATGTCGCCCTCCACCAGTTCGAAGCCTTGCGCCAGGCGGCGGGACCCGGTGGAGAGATTGTCATAAAGCAAGACCTCATAGCCGGAACGCCGCAGTGCGCGCGCCACGTGACTGCCAATGTAGCCTGCTCCGCCCGATACCAGGATGGCCAAGAAAAACCTCGAATGATTTCAGGACGTGAGTTTTGCTACGCGATCATGTTGCCGCGAGGAGCAGTCGCCCTGGTTATTGCAAGTGAAAGGTATGAGCCTGAATCTCTTTTCCTTACCTTGTTGCTTTTTGGAGCACTGCCAGCAATGAAGTGCCCAACAATCTCTGCGGAATCATTTCGCAACTGGAGAGTATCCGGAGTGCGTTATTTAGAGCCGGCGAACGTGAGTCAAATCCTGTTGTGATGATTTTGCTCTGATCGCGCTTTCCCATGAGCCAAAGTTTTCGAACCATCAAAGTCGGAACTAGCGGCAAACCCCAGTAGGTGCACTTCTCCATTTCAAGATCGTTGTGGCTTATTGTCTTTTGCAACAGGTCGATCGAATACCGGCGCACATGGCCTGCCGCCTCATCGTACGATGAGAAAGCCCACTGTCCTGCGGGAACATTCACAATTACCTTGCCCTTCGGAGTCAAGTGAAACAACACTGCATTCAAGAATGGACCTTCTTCCCGGATGTGCTCCAGCACATCAAACAGAAAGATCACGTCAAACCGTTCCCGTAATGCCGGCTCCCTTTGGAAAATATCGTAGCAATATACTTTGCTGCGTCGGCTAATGTTTCGCCTCAACGCATACTCATTCAAATCGAAACCGGAGACCTCCCGCCCATACGCATCCTCAATCTGTCTCTGTAGGATCCCGTGACCACAACCGATCTCGGCCATTTCCTTGGCTCCCGCAATAAGCCCTCCAGCCAATTGCTGCAGCACCTCAAATCGCCTGCGAATCCAAAAATGGTCAGTCGCAGCTATCTCAAACCAGCGATCTGCCATGCTGACTTCCGACGTTGCAGACAAATACTCGATCTTTCGCGGGGTTACGCTCTCATTCTCGATGTTCGCTATGCTCATTGCCTTTGGTCCCGCAATTGCCGCAGAGATTCCTGCTCCGACACGCGATTTATTTCATCCTCGTCACCTTCTTGGTCTCTCAACTCACTTCTCCCGCGGCTTACGATTCGGCCGACGATGTATTGAGGCCGTCCCTTCGTCTCCTCGTAAATGCGTCCCACATACTCCCCAATGATGCCCAGAAAAAGGAGCACAATTCCGGAGAGAAAAGTGACTGCTACCAGCAAGGCCGTAAACCCCTGTGGCGATTTTTGCAGAAATAGCTTGGCATACACCGCGTAGGCAACATACAGAACGGAAAGAAACATTACAAAGGTGCCCACAAATGCTGCCGCACGGATTGGCACGATCGAAAACGCGAAGATCCCGTCGGCCGCCAGCTTCATTAGCCCTATAAGGCTGTACTTGCTTCTTCCAGAATGTCGCTCCGCTCGCTCCACAGAGATGCCCACTTGTCGGAAACCCACCCAGCTTCGCATTCCCCGCAGATACCGGTGATGTTCCGGCATTCGCCGCACCTGGTTGATTACCCTTCGCGACATCAATCCAAAATCCCCCGAGTCCAGAGGTAATCGTATATCCGACAGCCTCACCATCATTCTGTAAAACACAAAATAACAAAGTCTCAGCGGCCACGGTTCCTTCCGCCGGACTCTCTGTGCGTACACCACGTCGTAACCCTGTTGGTACTTCTGCACAAACTGCGGGATCACTTCCGGAATGTCCTGCAGATCGCCGTCCATTACCACAACAGCCTCTCCTGCGGCATGATCGAGAGCGGCCGTGATCGCGGATTGATGACCGAAATTCCTCGAAAGCGAAACCACTACTATGCGCGCATCCTTATGCGCAGCCTCTTCTAGTATTTCGAATGTTTGGTCCGTACTCCCATCATCTACAAAAACAATTTCATGCGGCCCTCCCGCAATCGTGTCCAGGACACACCGGAGTCGCCGCAGAAGTTCCGGCAAAACGCTTTCTTCATTGTGGATAGGAATCGCGACAGACAGACGAATTCCAGTGGCCATCACGTTGTCCTCCTTGCCCTACAAACTCTGCTGATATTTCTACTCGGCCGCGACGGTTGCGCTCGATCCCATCTCCTGACCAATCACCCCTCCCATCCTGCGTCGCCCCAGACAATCCGCCAAAACGCCGCACAACATCGACACCACCGCCGCAGGCCATCCCATTCCCGACCATCTGACTGATCTTTTGTACCACGGGGAGTGTTAGTGTAGCGCCTCGTTGGGCATTTGTCGTAGTTGGCTAACCAAGAATTGGCTCTGACAAGTCGTGCTTTTGGGAGGTAGGAATATACGTTGGAGGATGGTCTGGGCACAACTCGTCCGGTTAGGGGCGCGGCGAGGCAATCACGAGGCCGCAGTCACATTTGCAAGAGGTTGACCTCGACATCCCCTGAACGCGGCGTCCGTCGAGGGTTGCGCCTCAGGCGTCGCATCTTTGGACGATTTCCATCAGCACGGGAATTATGGCGGGCGAGAGCATCGCCGAACATGGCCGCAGCCGGCAGCGGTGCTAGAATTTGCGCCATAGCATGCCAGGCCCGCCATGCGGGACGGGCCGTGAGCCTTTATGACAAATTCATTTCGTTGGAAAGCGGCGCTAGTCATCTTACTTGCCATACTGGTGCGGTCCGCGTTCGTGGTTGCGGTAGACAAGGGTTTGGTCAGGCTTGAAGTCAGTCCGGATTCGTCGGACTTATTGTCCTTTGGCTACAATCTCGCCACCCGCGTGGGATTTGCGCACAGCATCAACGAGGACCAACCATTTTCACAGCCAGTGGAGTTTTCCGCCTGGAGGCCACCACTCTATCCGGCAGTTCTGGCGATTGCTTTTCAGTTGTCGCACGGTACGCTGTTCTTGCGGTCGCTGCAGGTAGTGTTCGCTGTTTCGTCGCTGTATCTCTTCTTGCGTCTCGGTTTAATTCTTTTCGGGGAGTGGCCGGCTTTGATTGCCGGCCTCGCATTCGCCCTTTATCCACCGTTGATCTGGTATTCAGTCGACCTCGGTACGGAAAGCCTGTTCTTGTTCCTTCTGACCGCGGCGCTGTTTGTATTTTATGCCGCGGGCAGAGAACGTTCTGCGGCGCGCGTCTTTTCGTTGGGAGTACTAGTGGGGTTAACGGCCCTGTGCCGCCCCAATGGCTTGATGCTCGCTCCGGCGCTGGTGATCGCGATCTGGCTAACTACCAGCGACTGGAGACAGGCGGCTCGCCGAATGATCCTGCTCGCCGTCGCGGTCGCGATGGTCGTCCTGCCGTGGACTTATCGCAACTACCGTCTTTTTCATAAGTTTGTATTGATCAGCACCAATGGAGGCGCAACCCTCTGGGCCGGAGCGCACCTACGCCTAGAGCCAGGCGCATCGCTTGCCGAGGTCGGATACTCCCAGCACAAGGCCTTCCGAGACGTACCCGAGCCTGACCGGGAGCGATACTACTACTATCAAGCATTCCTGATACTCGATCACAGCCCACGGCGTTTCGGAGAAATGTTCCTGTCAAATTTCGCGGCGATGTACACCCTTGTGCCGTCGGCGCAATACCACAGCCTTCGCAACCGTCTGATCTACTCGGTCAGCTACATTCCGCTCCTTGTCTTTGGCGTTGTCGGTTGCTGGCTGTTGCGCCGGCGCTGGAGGGAATTGTCCCTGATCTGGGGGTGGGTACTCACGGATACAGCGCTCTATTGTCTCTTCTTATCGTCCATACGGTATCGGATCCCCACGGTCGATCCTGTCTTCATGCTGGGATCGGGGGTGTGTTTGGCTGCTCTGCTGGAGCGGTATCGGCGTGCAAGTCAGCGCGTGGGAGCTATGCCATCGACGCCGTCGCATGTCCCATTACGAGCCAGGAGCAGCTCTTAGCTACTTTTCGTCGCAAAAATGAGGCGTGAGAGCACGGGAAACAGCGAGGCAGGAGCCCAGGGGTTGGAGTCAGAACGTTCAGTTTGCATAGTGGTATTCAAGAAAGTAATAAAACATTGTGAAGACATATTGTTTTAGATAGGAACGGTGATTAGGATGACGGCCATGATCAAACTACGTCATCAACAACCGTCGCTGTGGCATCGAGGTCTAGCCGAGGATATCGAGGGGTTGTGGGAACCGTGGATGCGGCTGGTGGACGAGCTGCTGGAAGATGAGCAACTTCTGGATACGGTGTACGAAGCTCAAGGGGAACGCCATGCGCAGAGCCGTAGCCGTGGCCGGATGCAAACGCCCGCGGA
>PLHP01000342.1 GCA_003138955.1 Acidobacteriaceae bacterium
CGCCCTGCCGGGCGCACCAAGCAAAAAAGGCCAGCTCGCAAGCCGGCCTTTTTTCGCTACTAACCTTTCGCGGGCGAGGGCGCCCGCGCCACACACTACTTCTTCGGTGCAATCGAGTCCTTTGCGGCCTTTGCCACGCGGAACTTTACCACCGTCTTCGCCTTGATCTGAATCGGTTCGCCGGTTTGCGGGTTGCGTCCCATGCGGGCCTTGCGATGCGCCTTCACCAGGCGTCCCAGGCCGGGTATAACAAACACACCATTCTTCTTCGTCTCTTTAATGGCTGTGTCTGCCAGGTGCTCCAGAAAAGTCGCGGCAGTTTTGTTGTTGGTGCCGAGCTTCTCGGCCAAATGGCGGGTGAGTTGAGTCTTGGTCATACCAGAAGCCATGAATTCCTCCTTCAGGAACTTACAAATTTGCGGCTATCCAGCGCATAGTAACGCACTGNNTGAAAATCGGCATAAAATGGAGGTCCGACAGCCGAAGAGTGCGCAAATGGCGGAGTTCGCTGGGACAAAACGATCTTGCGATCCTCGCCAGAGACTCAGCGCGGCGGCAGCTTGCACGCATGCGAGATGCAGTACCGGTTCCGCGCAAACCAGCGGTAACCCGCGTGGATCAAGCGGTTGAACCCTGGCAAACTGAAAATCGCATAGAATGGCCAGGCCCACCAGATCCGTCGCGTCACATATAAATAGACATCGGCTCCGGAAATTAGCTGACCACCAGCCGTTAGCAACCGTATGTCGGTGAGCAGTTCTTCGTGCGGCATGCGGAGCCTCTCGGCAACCCAAGGCTCATCCAGCGAGGCAATCTCAAATCCGCTCCGCTCTAGCGTGCGCGCCCAATACTTCACCCAACGCGAGCAGAAACTGCACTGCCCATCGTACAGGACCACGCCCTGAACTCCGTCGGCGCTCACATGTCTTAGGATGGCCGGACCGGGCGGTCCGATTCATTGGAAAATCCGCACGTAAGGCTGGCGCTACGGATCGTACACCGCGGTGTGCATGCCGGCATGGCGCGCCGCTTCCTGCATCCGCTCAAGTTTCCGCTTCTGTTCATTGAGTTGCTGCTGGAATTGCGCGACACGCTGCGCCTGATAGTGGTTGTACGGCGCCTCGTATTGGACGCTTTCGCCCACGGGATGAAGCGACGCATGGAAAGGGTCGATCCGCGCCTGCAGCGCCGCTATCTTATTTTTTTGTGCCAGAATCTGTCTCTTCCACTGGTCAGCCGCGCGTTGTTCCGCCTGGCGCTGTTCGGCAAAATGACGCTCTGCTGAACGACTTTCCGCAGCCTTGTTGCTGGCCGCCGCGCTTGGTCCCGACTGCGCTTCGCTCGGCCCGGTGTTCGCCTCCGAATCCTTCGGAAGATCCTTGTTCGTAATCACCTTTGGCTTCGCCGTGGATGATGCATCGTTGGCGGTTTGCTTCTCCCGGTTCTCGCGCGCGATATCGCCTAGCGACTGCCCATACGCGAACGAGCTAATCGACAGCGCGATTAACAAGATTTTCAAGAACATTCGTTGGATGAACCAGCGCTGCATAGCCTTCTCCCACCCGCCACGCCGAACCGTTCTTTCAGCCGAACCCTTCTCTCAATGGTAGCTCGGTTCGGTGCGATTCCCTTGCTACCCAGGTAACTCGTATCCGAAACGAAAGTGTCACACCATCATGGCCAACCGGCCATTTCAAGAACCTTCTCCGCCGTCAGCCCGCTCTCGCGCAAATGGCGGATGCTCAGAGCATCGTGCCGCTTCGCCAGCCGCGCTCCAGCGGCGTCCCGCACCAGTTCGCAATGGAAATAATCGGGAGCGGCATGCTCACGATCGGCATAACCCAGCGCGCGCATCAACAGCAGTTGCCGCGCGGTCGACTTCAGCAAATCCGCGCCCCGTACGATTTCCGTGATCCGCATGGCCGCGTCGTCGACCACGACCGCGAGTTGGTAAGCGGGAACATCGTCACGCCTCCAGACGAGAAAATCGCCGAAGTCACTACCTGCGACGTGGCGCTGCCGGCCCAGATTCAAATCCGCGAACTCAACCACCTCGCCCTCGGGAACGCGAAACCGCCAGTTCACGCCCGCAGGCTCTGCGAACTCAGCCGCATGCTTGCGCTCACGACAAGTCCCTGGATACACCGGCTCATCATCATTGTCGGCATCATTCGGAGCGCTCGCCGCCAGCGCAAGATCCTTGCGCGAACAAGTGCACGGATACAGAAAGCCGCCACCCCGCAGCCGCCGCCAAGCCTCCAGATAGTGCGCCCGGCGCCCACTCTGCGCGTAAGGGCCATACGGGCCGCCACAGTCCGGCCCCTCGCTCCAACAAATTCCCAGCCAGCGCAAATCTTCAATCATGGCGCGAGCAAATTCCGGCCGCGAGCGTTGCGGATCCAGATCCTCATTCCGCACAATCAAAGTTCCCCGATTTTCGATCGCTCGTTGCGCCGCGATCCAGAAGGTCCGCGCATGACCAATGTGCAACAGCCCTGTCGGCGACGGGGCCAGGCGTCCGCGATAACTTCCGCGAGAACCAGTGGAGGGAGAACCAGGAACGGAATGAAGCGAGGCGTCGTTCACAAAGGCATTCCTCACAAAAACATACTAGCGGGAAGCGCTCGTGCTGGGCTAAGTTGGTTCGCCCTCCGAGGCTGGATTCTCGAGCCCTTCGTTCGACCGGATTGGCCAAAACCCAGTTCTCACGCACACACTGCGGCCAAAGGGCGGCGTGTTGCCTGCTACACGGCGTGTATAGGAGCGCACACGGTCCTGCGCCAGGTTCGCCCATAAGTCGCGTTCTATCAATGGTCGCCCCTTTGGCCGCTCTCCTGCCCTATCACTTCCGACTGCGCCAGCCGCAGAGGAGGTGACAGAATGGCAACCATTTCGAAATCCGCTAACCAGATATCCGCTAGCCAGAAATCCACGAATCCGGCACCCAACAACAACGCAATTTCCGTGACGACGTTATCGTCCTGGTCGCGCCAGCAGAAACTGGCTATGGCAACGATCGCAGGCTTCGCAATTCTCGGGCTGTTACTCGCGATGAGCGCGTGCTCGAAGCAATCGTCAAATCCGGCTGTGGCCGGGGCATCCAACGCCGCGTCAACATCGGCGACGCTTGCGGCCGCGGCAACGCCCGCAACCGCCCCAATCGCCGCAGCTTTGCCTGCCCCCGCAAAGCAGACACCGAAGAAACGTCCCGCGAACGTCACTTATAGCGACCCCAACTCCGGTGTTTCATTCCTCTATCCGCGGAAGTTCGCGCTGACCTCGGGCGACAAAGCGCTGCCCCAGCTTGCCGGCGTGGGCGATGTGCCGATGAACTTCGTCCAGCCCGGCGGAGTCGCGGTCGCGACCGTCGCACTGCCCGACCGCGCGTATCCCGGCACCGATTTTGCATCCGCCTTCTTCAACGTGAACGTCAATCGCAGCGTCTCCGAGCAGGAGTGCGCGCACTTCGCCTTCGTCGACACGGGCACTCCCGACGGCGAGCCGGTCGACGCCGAGAAAGTCAAGATCGGCTTGAGCGAGATGGAGATGACATCGAACTTCTCTGCCAGCGCCACGGCGCAGGCCGAAACGCAGTACTACCACAGCTACGAAAATGGAGCCTGCTACGAATATGTCTTGGGCCTGGGCACGGAAGGATTTGCGACTGAAGGTGGGGTCGAGCACGTCAACCGCGACCAAGTCTTCGCCAAACTGGAGAAGATCCTCGCCACGGTGAAGATCAATCCAGTCGAACTGGAGCATGTTGCCGAACAGGCAGTCAGCGGCATCGCCGGCAGCAAGGAATGAACATGAAGCGCGCCAAGAACGCCGGGGGCCACGCAGACCTTTTGCGTGGCCTTCGCGTTTTGAGCGATTCGGAAACCGTGACAGTCGGCGCTAACCTGGCCGCACCCTGAGCAAGTCGAGGTACAATTCCGGTGTGCAGTTCGGCGTACAATTCCGAGGGACAGCGAGGATAGTGGAATGACTCAGAAAGTTATCGATGTAGTCGGGGTTTCGAAAGATAGTTTTGCTAAGGCGGCGGAGGCTGCCGTGAAGGAAGCGGCGAAAACCGTTCGGGGTATCAAGTGGGCGCACGTGGATTCGTTCGACATGCAACTGGACGGAAAAAAAGTTTTGCAATACCGCGCCACCACCAAGATTTATTTCGACGTCGAGAACTAATAGGTAATCGGGTGATCGGGCCATCTGGTCATCGAAAATCGCTTAGGGTTTGATTGCCGGATGGCCCGATCACCCGCTGACCCGATTGTCGGGATATTATCGAACTGTGGTCAACAATCGTGTCGCCAAGAACAAACTACAACTTTTGCGTTCTGAGAAGCTGGACAGGCTGGCTTGGCTGGTGCATGCCTTCTCGACGCGGATTGGCGGAGTCTCGCGTGCCTACGGCGGGAATACGCTGAATCTTGGGTTCACGAGGCAGGACTCGCGCGCGGCCGTCGAGCGCAACCGCGAGCTTTTTCTCAAAGAACTCGGCGTTGCGAACGGACGCAAGAGCTGGCCGCTGGTTGCGTTGCGGCAAATTCATTCCGATTTGATCCATCGGGTCGACGGAATGCGCGTTGACCGGATTCCGGAACAGCCGCTGGCTGGAGACGGCATGGTCACGGATACATCGGGGCTGCTCTTAGCCGTGCAGGCTGCCGATTGCCTTCCCATCATTGTGGCGGATCGAAAACGGCGGGCGGTCGGCGTTTTTCACGCAGGCTGGCGCGGCACGGTCAAGCGGATCGTCGAGAAGGGTGTCGGCGAGATGCGGAAACACTTCGGCAGCGATCCACGGGATCTGGTGGCGGCGATTGGGCCGGGCGTGCAAGGGTGCTGCTACGAAGTGGGCGAAGAAGTGCGCACCGGTTTTGAAGCTCAGTTTGCATACGCCGGGAGCTTGTTCCGCGAGGTGAAGGAATCGGACCCGGTGCGGGAGAAATATCCGTTGCTGTTCCTGACGGCGCGCGCTCCGGGACACAGCGAATGGCCGGTGAAACTTTTCCTTGATCTCGTGGAAGCGAACCGGCGGCAACTGCTGGATGCGGGCGTGCTGGCAAGGAATATCGATGCGATGGCGCCGTGTACGGCGTGCCATACGGAACTGCTGTTCAGCTTCCGGGCAGAGAAGGGCATCACCGGGAGAATGATGGCGGCAGCAGGGATCAGAAAATAGACCGGGCCATCGGGTGATCGCGTTATCGGGCGATCTAAGTTCAAAACCCTTTGACATTCAATGACCCGATGGCCCGATCGCCAGATCACCCAATGTGTTCACGCCAGATCGAACAGCAGAACTTCAGCTTCTTCCGCGGCTTTGATCGTCAGCTTTTTTTCTTCGCTTATGGCCGCACCGTCGCCCTGGTGCAACTTCTGGCCGTTCAGTTCGACTGCGCCCTTGGCGACCTGGAGCCAGGCGCGACGCTTGGCGCCTAGCGACTGCGTGACCTCTTCTCCGGGTGCAAGCAGAGTGACGAACAGCTTCGCGTCTTGATTGATCTTTACCGAGCCCTCGGCGCCATCGCCGGAAGCGATCATGCGAAGCTTGCCGCGCTTCTCAACTTCGGGGAAGCTTTTCTGTTCGTAGCCGGGTTCGTACCCCTGCTTGTCCGGGAGAATCCAGATCTGCAGCAGGTGCACGGACTCGGTCGAGGACGGATTCGCCTCGCTGTGGCGGATGCCACGGCCGGCGGTCATGCGCTGCCCGTCGCCCGGGAGAATCACCGAGCCGGTGCCGAGGCTGTCCTTGTGCTCAAGCTTGCCCGATAGGACATAGGTGATGATCTCCATGTCGCGATGGGGATGAGTGGGGAAACCGCCGTTGGGTGCGACCCAATCTTCGTTGATCACGCGCAGCGAACGGAAACCCATCCACTTGGGATCGTTGTAGTCGTTGAAGCTGAAAGTGTGGCGGGTCTTCAGCCAGCCATAGTCGCCGCCGCCACGCTCGTTGCTTGGTCGGATGGTAATCATGACGCTCACTCCTATTTAGTCGTTGTAACGACTATTTCAGTTCTTTTAGATGTGCGGGGGAGCGGGAAGGATTCAGGGGGGAGAACCGTCGTTGGTCGTTGGTCGTTGGTCGTTGGTCGGCGGTCGTTGGTCGTCCGCGACCGTCAGCCGGCAAAGCCTGCTATTCTTCGTCTCTTGGTGGTGGAGCGACGGGCGTCCCTTCGACAAGCTCAGGGCAGGCTCTCGCCCGTCACCCATCCCTGAGTCTGGCTATGCCTTATCATGTGGTTGCTTTCACCATGGCGCAGGTGCGGCAGGGAGCGCTTGGCTTCCAACGCCAACTGAGCGCTGTCCTGCGCGAACATGCCGAGATCAAAGTGTATTCGGTGAGCCCGTTCGACCTCGATGAACGCCGTCGCGCCAAGGATCGATTTGGGGGAGACATCGTGTACTTTTTCAACGACGCCGCCTGCCAGGAATGCGCGCGAGTGGGACTCGACCTGCAATTCCTGGCGGAAATCTCCGATGACGAACTGCCCCGCCGGCGAACCTTGGTTGTCGGCATTCCAGAGCGGACCCGCGGAGGCCCGGTGTCTTAGGGAGCCTCCAAATTATTTGTCGAAAATCTTCAGTGGAGTGACGGGCGTCTCGCCCGTCCAGCCGGGCGGGGACGCCGGCTCTCCACCAGCAGCCCTAGTCTTTTTTGTGCTTCTTCTGCGAGGTCTCGGACTTGGGCTTGTCGTCCTTCTTGGTGTCTTTCGCTTCTTTCGTGTCTTTGGAGTCTTTCGTTTCCTTCGTACCGCTGTCGCCTTCCGAAGAAGCAGAGGACGATGCCGCGGAGCCAGCGCCCTTCTTCGGGTAGTCGGTCACGTACCAGCCTGAGCCTTTGAACTGCACGGCTGGAGCCGAGATCACTTGCTCTATGACGCCTCCGCATTCGGGGCACTTTCGCAGCTGCTTATCGGAGAACTTGCGGATTTGTTCAAAGCGGTGTCCGCACTTCTTACACAGGTATTCGTAGTTGGGCATGCGTGAGCTGATTTTAGAGGCCGGGATTCATCGGCGTCAATTTTGTGGAGATGCCGATTTCTTGCTAAGCAGTCTCTTCCTTTCGATAGCTTTCGCGGACGGAGTGCCCGAGCATAACTGTGTGGAAGCGGGGCCATGCCCCGCTTGGACGGGGCATAGCCCCGTCCCCACACAAGAGTCTCAGCGTTTCAGCAGATCTACTGGCTCGCGCACGTCGTGCACACGGAAGTATTTTGCCAGCGCCGGATATTTTGCGGCTACGGCTTCGTACATGGCATAGGCCACGTTGCGATAGGACGCGTGTCCGGCGGGCGTGGTGCGCAACTCGGAGATGTAAACGGCCTCGGCGAAGTCCATCTTGAACAGCGTGCGCTTGCGGAAAGCGAGCGGGATCGCGTACTGCGCGTTTTGCGCAGCTTCTTCGCCGCCCGACTCGGCAAGCTTCTCGACGGCTGCCGCGGCGCGCTGCATCGCGGATTCATAGTCGGAGCGGACGCCTGCAGCCTCAACTTCGGGCGGCGTGTCGAAGCCGTGGACGGTCGAGAAATCCTGCATGATCTGTATGCAGCGGCGATGGCGATGCATGTCGCGGAAGCCGCCGATATCCATGAGAATGTCAAAGCGGAACTGCTGGCCCGCGGAGAAGGCGCGCAGCAACTCGTCGTGGGGGCCGCGATGGCGCAGGCCGAGGTCGATGATTTCGCGGCGGCGCGCCTCGCCGGCCGCTTCTATCGTCTTGCGAAGCTGGCGGTAGGAGTAATGGCAGTGGGCGTAAAGGAGCGTGGCGGCGAGTTCGATTTCGAGCGGATCGTTATCAATCAGATCGTTGTCGAGCAAATCGTCATCAAGCAGATCAACGAGCGGCGCGGGTTCGATGGCAGCGTCTTGCATCAGTTGGGAAGCGGCCTGCTGGAGTTCGCGGCGCGTCTCGATTTCGTAGAGATTCGGATCGGCGTACTTGACCAGCGTGGGCGCGACTCGCACTTCGCGCAGGAGCTCGCGTTCGGCGCGATCGGCGATTTCGGGCGACACGGTGCGGATCTCGGCCACCAGGGCGCGCAGCGATTCTTCGTTCGGGTTGTAGGCGGGAGAAACGGCGGCTTGTTTCAGCCGCGCTCCGAGATCGCGGACTTCTTTATGGGGCTGCGCGAGCAGGTGCGCGACCTGGCTTTCCAGCGTTCGTGCGTTGACGATCTCCCCGAGTGAAGTGTTGGTCGAGAGCGGTAACAGATAGCGCGAAATGTCGAAGGCACGGGCGCGCAGGGTGCGCTGGTAAAAGTCCGGCTTCATTTCGGCGGGCCGGGGTGTGATGCCGCCGAGATATTCGAACGTCCGCTGCGAGACTTTTTCGTAGGTGGTGAACAAGGACTCGATGGTTTCGCGATAGAGCGTGCGGGAGGAAACATCCGCGAAACTCGGCGTGTAGTAGCCGCTCTTTCTGAAGTCCTGGTAGCGGGTCGAGCGCTCCTGGCCATCCCAGCGCTGCTCGTCGGCAACGACGATGGCGGCGAGGATGGAGAGGCGCTCGATGGCGAGCGCGATGTGGGCAAGGTCGGCGATGGAGCGGTGCCCGTATTGGAAGTAGAAGGTGTTGAGAAACTTTTCGGCCCTCTGGGCCGTGATTTCCTTCAGCGACTCTTTCATCGAAAGGGAGGAGCGCGAATACTTGGCCATGGCATAGGCCTGGATCTCGGGCTCAACGCCGTAAACGGCAAAGACCTCGACGGAAGGTTCGGGGGTGGAGGTGGAAACGGGACGCGCGGTCGCGGGCTCGGTTGAAATTACTTCAGACATGGGAGTAGAGGAATCTTAATTGCCCCGTGCGCCGGGCGCAATCGACTGCGCCAGGGATAGAATCGGGGGAGCCTCCGGATACAACAGTAAGGTTTCCAGTGACGACCTCTGCTGACGGCAAGAACGATCTTATTCAGAACGATCGGAGTCGTGGTGATCGGAGCCATGGCGATCGGAGCCGGATCGATCTGCTTCAGGCCACGCTCCCCGAACACATCGAACAAGCGCGAGGCCTCTTCCTCGAGTATGGCCGTTCGCTTGGCTTCAGCCTGTGCTTCCAGAGTTTCGATGAGGAGGTGAAAAATCTTCCGGGCGCTTACGGGCCGCCGAGCGGGCGATTGCTGCTGGCCCGATACGCGGACCACGCCGCTGGGTGCATCGCGTTGCGCCAGCTTCAAGCCGGCATCTGCGAGATGAAGCGGCTTTACGTGCGGCCTGAGGATCGCGGCCTCGGGCTCGGGCGGATTCTGGTGGAACGCTTGATCGCCGAGGCGCGCTCCATTGGCTATGAGCGCATGCGTCTGGATACGATTGCATCGGCCATGAAGGATGCGATCGCACTTTATCGCAGGGTGGGGTTCGTGGAGATCGCACCGTATTCTTCGATTCCCATCGAAAGCGCGCTCTGGATGGAATTACTGCTGTAGGCTGCCGCCTGCAGTCCTCACCGCCGCGGGCTTGAGTGCGGCGGCCGGGGACGGTTGCGCCGTCGTTTTCGCGTGTGGGGTCGCGGCAGGGGTCGCGGCAGGAGTCTGGGCTTGGGTTCCGGCCTGGGCGATGGGAGCCTGCGCCGGGGCTTGGCCGAGGATGATGATGTCCACGCGGCGGTTCATGCCGCGGCCTTCCGCCGTGAGATTGGTTGCGACCGGGTGATAATCGGCGTATCCGGCGGCGCTCAGGCGATCGGGACCGAACCCGTTCCGGACGATGAGAAGACGCACAATTTCGGTTGCCCGGGAGGTGGAGAGTTCCCAGTTCGAGGGAAACTGGGCGGTGTGGATGGGAGCGTTATCGGTGTGGCCTTCGATCCGCAAGCGATAGTCATGCTGGCGGAGCATGCCGGCGATGCGGTCGAAGGCCGCCATGGAGGCGGACTTCATCTGGGCTGAGCCGCTTTCAAAAAAACCCACCTCGCGCAAACTGATGACCAGACCGTCGGGCTCGCGGCGCATGGCGATTTCCTTACGCTTGATTTCCGCAGCCAGCGTGGTTTCCAGTTCGGCCTGCAACTGAGCCAGATCGCCGTTCTCTCTGCTGGTGTCCGGCGAACCGTCGGGGTGAGACGCAATCCGGCCCAGGCTCGCGGTGCGCTGGCTGTTTTCGATGGCTTGCGCGGTACTAAAGGGCATGGGCTCGGAGAGATCGATCGGGACTTCTGTAGTGGACGCCTGAAAAACACCCATCTCCTGGAAAGCGACCTGGATGGCCAAAGCCAGTTTTCCGACTTTTCTTTTGTCGACTTGCGACGAGGCGTAGAGCACTACGAAAAAGGCGAACAAGAGCGTGATGAAGTCAGCGTAGGAAACCAGCCAGCGATCGTGATTGGCGTGAGTGGGGCGTCGCTTGCGGCGGCTCATAGTTTGGACTCCTCAGGAACGGCGACGGGTCCGTGAGCCTCGGTAAGGAACCCGAGCAGCTTCGCTTCCAGCATGCGGGGGTTCATCCCTTCGAGGATGGAAACCACACCCTCGAGCGTCATTTCGCGGATGATCTGCTCGTTGCGGATGCGAATTTTCAGTTTCCCGGCGCACGGCAACAAAATAAGGTTGGCGGTGCCCACTCCGTAAAGGGTGGCCACGAAAGCGACGGCAATACCTTTTCCGACTTCGTCGATTTTGTCCAGGTGCTGCATGACCTGGATTAAACCGAGCACGGCTCCGATGATGCCGATGGTGGGAGAAAATCCACCGGCCGATTCGAAGAGCTGGGGAATCTTCTCTTCTTGTTCTTCTTTGTTATCCAGTTCGAGCTCCATGATCTTGCGGAGCTCCTGCGGTTCGGTGCCGTCGACAGCCAACATGAGGGCGCGATGCAGGAAGGGTTCGTCGATGGTGGCCAGTTCTTTGTCGAGAGAGATGATGCCTTCGCGCCGCGCCTGGTTCGCGTACTTGACCAGGAGTCCGATGGTCGATTGCGCATTCTGTGCGGGCTCGACGAAGACCTGCACCAGGCGCCGGAACGCAGTCAGCGCCACCGGCAAGGGATACTGAATGAGGACCGCGCCCAGCGTGCCGCCAAAAACGATCAGGGCTGCGGTGGGCTGGAGCACCTGGCTGATATTGCCGCCCTCCAGCATCAGGCCGAGCATGATGCCGCCGACAGCCAGCACCAGACCGCCAAGGGTTGCCTTATCCACAAGGGCTCCTATTTCTCGCCTGCCGGCCGGCCATTGCCAGCGTCACTTCCAGCGTCATTTCGAGGAAAAACGGGCGGAAGAGCTGCGCCATTGTCGGAGCAGAGCGTGATCCCTTGCAGCACCGAGCGGCGGAACTGCACCACTCGTTCGAGGACGTCCTGGGCACTTTCGCGAACGACAATTTTGTCGCCATTCACCAGCGTGATGACGGTGTCGGGAGCTTGCTCGACGAACTTGATCAGGTCGGAATTGACCACCAGCGGGTGATTGTTGAGGCGGGTGAGCTGGATCATGTTTGGCTCCTGAGGTTGAGTGCTGGACGGAAAAAGGCCCGCCACCTAATAAGGCTTCAACAGTAATGATCGGCAGAAACGGCGAGGGCGGGGAGAGAAATGCCGGAAAGGAGCCAGGTTACCTAGGAGATATGCCGTCCGGTACTTGTGGAAATAAAGCCTGGACGCGCCCAGCCGATGATGCAGATGGAAAGGCAATTGGGTTCCGCAGGACAAACGGAACGAGCTCCGGGAAGGTTTCGGGGACGGATCCCAGAATCGGAACCATAAAAGGAGCAATTCAATGGCACTTACCATTCTGAACAACATTGCTGCTATAGCTGCGGAAAACCAGCTGAACATCACCAGCGGCAGCCTCAATTCAACCCTGGAGCAGCTATCGTCAGGATCGCGGATCAACAGCGGCGCTGACGACCCGGCTGGTCTGGCCATCGCCAACGGCTTGCAGGCGAACATTAGCGCCCTTACGCAATCGGCGAGCAACGCCACCGACGGCGTCGGCGAACTGCAGGTGGCAGACGGCGCGCTGTCTCAGGTCACCACGCTGCTCGACCGCGCCGTGACGCTGGCCACTGAATCCGCCACCGACACGGTGTCGGATCCGCAACGCGTCGCGCTGGACTCCGAATATCAATCCATCAAGGCGGAAATTAACAGCATCGGTTCCACCACCAACTACAACGGCGGACAAGTGTTCACCAATAACACTCTCAACGTCTTCTTGAGTGACGGCAGCACCGCCGGCAGCAGCAACATCGGTGTGACCACTGGCACCTTGTCCTCCACTGGCCTTGACTTAGGTGGAGCGGTCGCTGCCACCGGCGCCCTGACACAGGCGGCGGCCGCAGCGGCTGTTGCTGCCACCGACACCCTGACCGGGGCCAACTTTACGGAAGGCACCATGGCCACCAGTGCATTGAACTTCACTGCGAATGCCGCGAACAACAACGCCATTACCATCGGTAGCACGACCTACACATTCGTTACCTCCCTCGCCACCGCTCCCGCCGCAAATCAGGTTCTCATCGGGGGTACTACCTCCCAAACCCTGACGAACCTGGCGGCTGCGATCAATGGCGCCGCGGGCGGCTCTGGAGTTGCCTATGGAGCCGGAACCGTCGCCAATGCCAACGTCACGGCTGGAGCCGTTACGGGAGTCAATCCGGCAGGCGCTCTCGCCTTATCGGCAAACGTCAATGGAACCGCCGACAACGCTATCGCTACGACGGTGGGAACGGGGTCAATGACCTTCGACGCCGCGACATTAGGCTCCGGTGCCGGCGGCTCCGTCGCTGGCATCGCGGGCGCCACGGTAACGGTTGGCGGGCAAACCTACACCTTCGTGCATTCTCTCAGCACCCTGGAGACGCAGAATGAGGTGGTGGCCACCAACGAAGCTACCGGCCTGACGAA
>PLHP01000120.1 GCA_003138955.1 Acidobacteriaceae bacterium
CTAACGACATTCGATTGAGTCACTTACCGCTCCCGAGGCAGCGGTCGGGGGGCGTCTTCCAGGTGCAGCGAGATGATTTCCATCGCTTCCCGGCGGTCGAACACGGAGTCGGGAAAAAGCCGTTTCACGAGCACTCGAAAGCCACCAAACGCGATCCCGGCAACCAGCGCCAGGCCGACCACAATTCCGCAAAGAACAATCGCGTTGAACAGAAAGTTCGCCAGATTGTCTTTCTTGCTCACGTAGGTGTTTTCGTTCCACGTGACATCGGCCTCGTAGCTGATCGACGACATCAGCGCCCGCGCTTCGCTTTTTGAAAGCGGTCCGGCCGCGATCACGAGGATCGGTCCGGTGCGCGTATCGAAGAACGGGCCCACATCGAGAATCGGCACAACCCCCGGTTGCTGCTGCGTGAGCTGGTGCGAGGCGTCGATCTGGCGCAGCCGTTCCGCGGCAATCTGCGGCGTCGGATATTCAATCACCATCAAGGTGGAATCGCCCGCGTTCACCGCATATTTCCCAATCGCTACTTCCGCGCCCGACTTGAAATCCACCATCGAAGCCGCCAGCGGCGAACCGGCCCGATCAAGCGCGATCGGACCCAGAATGTACTTCGCCGTGTTCTTCTCCCGATTCTTTTCGAACGCCCGCTTCGGAAGATACCCGGGCAGCAACGGCGGGTTGTTCTTGCCGCCCACAGCCTGCGGCAGCAGCCCGGCCAGTTGCCGCAGTTGCGCCGCCGACATCACGCTCATTCTGTCGAACACCGCATCCACCAGCACGTTCCCCTGATAGAACAACACGCGGTTATTCAGAAAAGCCGCCTGCCCGCCAATGGTTTCCTCCTCCATCTCGGGAGAATAGTAGTAGGTGAAGGCGCCGTAAGCGCCGCTGGCATCTTCAAACACCGCGGCTCGAATCGTCAGATTGCGGCCGTCGTCGCGAGTGTAGGCCGCCTTCTCCAAACGCACGAAGCCATACTCTTTCAGAACCGGCGCATTCACCGCATCAGCGGACGAGGGATCGTCGCTCCGGGCAACCGCGCCTTTCACCTGCCAGCCGCCAAACTCAGCGGGAAGGACAGGGGTCGAAGAACCAGCGACTGGAGACCCCGCGCCCGGCGCAGGCGGTTCGGCGGCCGGCGCCTCAGCACAAAAAAGGCAACCAAAGAGAAAGATAAAAACCACGGAGAACTGTAGCGGGAATTTCATTCGAAAAAAGGCGCACCTGTGCTACGGGATTAGACTACCGGCAGCCCCGGAAAGTTTCCACCCGCAAGCCGCCCACTGCCGGCTCCTCAACACCCCGCATTTAGCCCGGATCACGCGCGGAAAATATTTATTTTCGACCCGGTTTTCCTGCTGTTGTCCTCGTACATCCACAGGCGGCAAGGGTGCATAATGCGCGTGCTTGGCGTAGCAACGTTCATCGGCAGGAAGTTTTGAACGTTGCCGGTGAAATCGCGATGCTGCAGCCCGCGGCTGCCGGGCACGACCTCAGGGAAGCGCAGAAAAATTAGTCACATTCCGAGTCTTAGGGAAATCCGGTCTAAATTCAGCATAGTCTGCACCTTGGGAGGGAGCATGAAATCAACGGATCTAGCGGCAAGATTGTGGCGAAGCGACCAGGGTCAGGACATCGCCGAGTATGCGGTGATGCTCGCGGTGATCCTGGTGATCGTCATTGGGACCGTCCGTCTGATCGGCGGAAATGCGAATAATGTGTTCTCCACGGTTGGCAGCACCATCTCGCAACAATAGAGGCGCCCTTTGGCCGATCAAGCAGTTTGGCGAAGCCGGCGCCTCAGTTAAATGGGGCGACGCGACGCCGCCCAAAGGTCATTTCGCTGGCGACTGTCATCGCCGGCTCCGGACGGCCGCTTACTGTAACGGCGGTGGGGTCATGCCCTGGAATGTCGTCCCAAGAAATTTCCCTTGCGAATCGAAGTTCCAATTGAATATGGCGAGTCCAGCGCGGGCGCAGGCGTGGCATCCATTAAGCAACGGATAGGCGACCACGAACTTTATTCCGCCATTTGGTCCCGCTTGCGAGTCGGGCCAAGTCAAGCCGTCACGATCCCCTGGCTACACGTCGACCTGCGGAAACTGATTCTTTAGATCCTGAAACTGGAAGCTGCTTTTCATAGTTTTGACGTCGAGCAACTTCAGATCCTCGACGTTGACGATAGGCGGTCGTCCATTCACCAGCAAAAGACCGTAGTTAGTGTTGGCGCGCAAGGGATATGTGATCCATGCGAAGGCAACCCGCCCCTGGTCCTGGAAACCGGTCATGATGCCGAACTCGCCATGACTCTGCTTGTAAAGTTCACGCGTAAAGTTTACGGCCGCGGTGGGAGCGCCAGCTTTCGACATCTGGCCGATGAAACACTCCACGGTATGGGACGACTCGTCGCAGGCGGCGTGCGCTGCCGCGAGGAATTGCTGCGTTACCTGCCATACCGACGCCCCGTCAAGCTTAGCCGGGCCGGTCCCGTGTTGCGATTGTGCCAGCAGGCATTCAGCGAGGCAGACGACAGCAAGAAGTAAACGGAGCTTGCACATGTTCCTCTCTTGGAGCCAGCATCTGAATGAACGTTGGCATCGGCTAGATCATACGACCACTTACACCGACTTCAAGAACGAAACGTGGGCCAGCACTTCTCGCAATTCTTCCCGCGTCAGCTCACTGGCCTCGCGACATCGCCTTCAGAAAATCGTCTGCGGTGGTGCGATAACAGGGCAGCACCGCGTTCAGGTCGGACGCACGCAACGCTGCCGGCAGTTTTGGGTACTCTGTGGCTGGAAGAGTCGGGTCGGTGTGAACCTGCATTATCTGCCCCAATGACTCGTCACAGTTCGGATCTGGTGTTACGCGCAGCTTGATTACTCGCGGCGGCAGGTTGTTGAGATCATACTCAGACAGCCGCCGTTGATAGGGAAGAAATTCATAAACCAGCTTTATGAGTTGCAGTTGGTCCTTGCCGACCCGTCTCTTGGCGACGAAGACTTCGAAATTGGAAAAAAACGAGCTGCCCGGCGCGGCAAAAACCACCCCCAGCAAACCGAGAGGCAACTCTTCGATGGTGGGTGGGGTTTCGCTGTTGGCCGGTGGGTCCGAACGGGCGTCCATCGGCAGGGGATCCATTGGTTCCAAAATTTTTCTCGCGCCAGCGTTGCTCGCACCCTCCACTGCTGAAGGAGGCGTCAAAATCGGCGATCCATCTCCGGACCCATCTCCGGACAACGAGGGTAAGCGTCCCCTCGCGCCTGTGTGGCCCGCACTCTCAACTGATGGCGGAGGCGGCACCACTTCCGAACGCGCGCTGGAAAGCGAGCCCAACCTCGTACTTCCAGCAGGGGCGCCTGCGCCCTGAACTGAAGGAGGCGGCGGCACCACTTGTGAACCCGTGGGCGATAGCAAGTCCCTGCGCCCGGTTCCAGCAACTGAAGGAGGCGGCGGCACCACTTGCGAACCCGTAGGGGACAGCAAGTCCTTGCGCCCGGTTCCGGCAACCGAAGGCGGAGGCGGCACCACTTGCGAACCCGCCATCGAACCCAACCGTGCATCTCCAGCAGCATTGCGCGCGCCCTGAACCGACGGGGCAGGGGGTACGACATTTGGCCCCGCGCCCGACAACGAACCCAACCGCCCAGCCGAGTTGCCTGCGTTCTGAACCGATGGCGGAGGCGGCACCACTCGCAAGCCACCTGTATTGGGCGCCTTCACAGCCCTTCCTGCGGGACGCCCCCCCAACTCGGGCGCAGGAGCAACCACAGAAGATTGAGGCAGTGCCAGCCGCCGAGCTGTAGCATTGTCAGTGTCTTTGTCAACCTGGGGAGGCGGGGCCACCACCACCGACGGTCCTGTCAGCGCGTTCCGCCGCGGGCCCGCGGTGGCTGAAAACGGCACCATAGGTGTAACCGTATGGGAGCCCAGGAAATTCGGCAGTCTGGCCGTGGCCTGCTTGATGTCTGGTGGTGTGACCAGGCTCGGTCTTCGCTCTGGCGTCACTGGCATCGCCGGTTGATGCGCCGGTTGATGTGCCGGTTGATGCGCCGGTTCATGTGCCGAGGCATTCTTCGCTCGCGACTGCGCCCCAACGCTCGGCGCTCTGCCCTCAGCTGCTGGAAAGGCTTGTTTAAGCGGGTAGTAGACGATAGACCTGTGCACCGCATCTTGCTGCGGGAAAAGTTTTACCGGCTCCCATACTCTGGATTGGCCCCATACGCACAAAATCAGCAGCATCAAGTGCCATAGCATTGACTCCAGAAACGCGGACCAGGGGGCGCCGGAAGGGACGAAAACGTCGTTCCAGAAAGGTGCAGGCCGTGAGGTGAGAGGGATCTGCGGAACTCGCCGCGACAGGAGCAGGTCCGCCAGATTGCGGAAGAACTCACGGTGGCGAGGTTCCAGTTCGGTCAGCAGCCTGAGGCGGGGTGCGGGCGCTGAGCGCTGAACTCTCTGGTTTGCGATCAAAACCCCAGGGGCATTGTCCATGGACACACTATGGATACTCTATGGAGGGGGAGCAAAACTAACCCGATTATAAATCATTTCACAACCAGCGGCGGGTACCACGGTCACTGGACGGCGGCGCCTGCATTCTAAATAAAGCATGGGGTTCGGCGGTTGCAATCAATGCGGCTCGAAGCGGAGCTCAATCAGTTCCTGGGTCTCATCCGGACCAGGGGCGAACTTCCAGTTCCCGACAGCGTCTTGAGCGGCCTTAAGCAACACTGGGTTTCCGCCTGCCGGCTCGACTGCTCTGACTGAACCGTTAGGAGCGATGGTTGCGCGGAGCTTCACTACCCCGGAAATTCGATTCCGCTTGGCCAGATCGGGATAGACAGGACTCACCTTATACACGACTTTGCGCGCCTCGAAGGAGGCGTCCGAATCCTGCGCGGGCGACGCACTAGCCGCTATGGTCAGCAGCGCCAGCAGAAAGAGCATAAAGCGAACGCCCATTGAGTACTCCAGAATGAAGCTAGCCCGTGAATTCTAGTGTAGCCCGAGTCTGAACTGCGGCGAGGATTACGAAAGTCATGGGCGTTTCCATAACCCGTTGCCAGATAAGGAATAATCGATGTAAGCGGCGTCAGCACTCACGACCGGGGTCAATGCTCCGCCTCGACCGGAGCGCATCACATGACGGACTGTACGTCTTGTAACATGGGAAGGTGCGTAAGTGAAGGGCGTTAGTGAGTAAGTGGATTTTGTTGCAAGCCAGCGAATTGGGTGTAAACTTAGCGCTGTGTAAAGTCCGGCTTTCTCGCCGGGCAGTGTGAGGCATGGCCTGGAAGTGGCTTCTGGCGCCATGTTTCAGATCGGCATCTTCCGGGAAGTTGCCTCTTGTCAAGGAGAAGTTATGATTCGAAGGCTAAGTGCATCTCTGCTGACCGTTATCGCGATGGTGTCGATCGCGAGTGTCGTTGGTCGGGCGCAGATGCAATCCTTGATGACGCGTCATGTGCGTGAAGTAACTGTCGATGGGCAGGCGCCGTCCGTTGGACGCCTCCCCGCAACCGAAGTCATGCGCCTCGTCCTGGTTCTGCCGCTGCGTCATCAGCCCGAGCTGGAAAACTTCCTCCAGGAACTCTACGATCCCGCAAGCCCCTCCTATAGGCACTTCCTCACGGTGCAAGATTTCACCGCGAAGTTTGGTCCCAGCCAGGAGGATTATGACGCCGTGATTCATTTCGCGGAAGCCAACGGCCTAGCCGTGGTGGGGACTTCCCGCAATCGCATGAACGTGGATGTGGAGGCGTCGGTGGCGGATATTGAGAAAGCCTTCCATGTGATCATGGGCGTCTACCAGCACCCCACCGAAAACCGCACCTTCTATGCACCCGGTCGGGAGCCCACCGTGGACCTGCCGTTCCAGTTGTGGCACATTGCGGGTCTGGACAATTATTCCATCCCGCGTCCCTTGTACCGGCAGGCAGATTTCCGCGTGAAGCCCAACGCCACGACTGGCTCCGGCCCGGATGCTTCTTTTCTCGGCAGCGACATGAGGGCGGCCTACTACGAGGGAACGGCCCTGACCGGCAGCGGGCAATCGCTCGGGTTGCTGGAGTATTACGGTGCCGATTTGGCCGACCTCAACACTTACTACAATAACGTCGGTCAAACGAATAATGTCCCGATCACTCTCTTATCCACGGACGGCACCAGCACGAGCTGCTTCTACGAGGTGGTCGGCTATCCGAGCTGTGACGACACCGAACAAATCCTGGACCTGACTCAGGCGCTCGGCATGGCCCCGGGCCTGTCCAACTTGGTCATGTATGTGGGATCAACCGATTC
>PLHP01000380.1 GCA_003138955.1 Acidobacteriaceae bacterium
AAAAGCGCGAGAAGTGGCGCACCCCCAGTTATTTCGGGCAATGCGGTGCACAAAAAACAAATCCCAACACAATTCCGCTCCAATGCGGATCACCGAGACAGAATCCAAGGGATGGGACCGTCCGCGTTCCGCTTGGGCGGGGATTTTGGCTGAGGCTATCGGATCGTATCTTCCGGCTCTGGCGCGAGCTTAGGCGCGGTGCGAAGAAACTTCATGAGTCCAGCGCCGGTTGCGTTGCCTGCTCGCTTCTTGAAAAAATCGGCCGCGGTTTCCACCACGCCAACTTTTTCCGCGACCGCTGCCGCGATCCATTGGTTCAAGGAAACGCCGTCTTCTTTGGCGAGGCGCTGGGCAGCTTTCTTGATAGAGAGGGGGAGCTTCAGTGGATACGTCGCCTTGCTCATGGTCTCACCTTCTTTAACAGTTCGGCCGGACGCAGCACCGAAATTCTAAACCGCTCCGCGGCCGCGGCGAAGTCGGCGACGTTATAAGTCACCAGCGCATCCGCCCGGCCATTGATCGCAGCTTCGAGGACCATCTCGTCATTCGGGTCCCGCGACTGCGGCCGCCACTGAAAATGAACTTCGACGGGCTCGATCAGCGCGGCCAGTTCCGCCAGAAATTCGTCAACCGCCTCGGGCACCAGTCCGTGAACCAACTGATGCTCGGGACGTTTCAACACCTCCTCATATTCGAGGAAAAGAGGCGGTGTCGCCAATGCCAGCAGACGCCGCTCGGCGACCAGCCGCAGAACAGCGTTTCCCGCGCCGAGCCGGGTGCGAAGCGCGGCGACCACGACCGAGGTGTCGAGGACGACCCTTTTCATGTAACATCGTATAGGATGTCATATTGTATGGAATATTTCAACCTAGAAGGCAGAATGGTCTCGTGCGGGGCACAAAAACACAAATCCCACCCTTGCGCCGGGGGATGCGCAAGGATGGGGCGGCCCGCCGTTTAGCTGGGCTGATGAACTTGGTTCCGACGAACTTAGGCGTTGTAGACCTGTTCGTGCTGACGGGCTTCGTACCACAGCGCCAGCTCGACTCGGTTCCACAATCCCAGTTTGTCGTAGATCAAGCGCAGATAATTTTTTACCATGTGCTCGGTGGTGCCGATCGAATCGGCGATCTCGCGGTTCTTGCAGCCCTCGGCTACGTGTTGAATGATGAGTTGCTCGCGTTCGTTGGGCCCGCGGGGGGTTGCTGTGTTTCCATCCATAATTGCCTCCGATAAATTAAAGTTGCTAGCTTGACGCGCTTGATGCCACCCTTGATTCCGAAATGCAGAAACATGCGGTTGAAATATGCTTTGACCGTGCGCTCGGCCATGTTCAGATCGCGACCGATTTCCGCGTTGTCACAGCCCTGGAGCAGCAGATCGACGATCTGGCGCTCCCGGGGTCCCAGCTGGCTGAATTTATCTTCCATAAGATTGCACCGTCCGACGCCCCAAACCCGGCAACTGGCGCGGAAACCAGGCCCTCCTCAGGATCTGAATTCGGGTTGCAGTGTCTCAAATTGCATTCACGCGGCCAAAGCGCGCGCCCGAATGTTACTTTCGTAAGGAAACTGCGGTTGGCGCGGTTTTCCCCTGCAAAACCGCGGTTGCGGCAGCCATGGCAGGCACGAGCTCGGGCGGAAGACTGTGCAGTTTTGCTCAGCCTATAGGGTGAACCACTTAGTACAACCTTCCCATATTACGCACCAAAAGCGGGATTTTACACGGAAGTACATTGCGCACCCTGGAAACGCCCGTCCCCTATAATGAGCCGTGGACTTTAAGCTGGTAAGCAACTACAAGCCCCAGGGGGACCAGGGGCGAGCCATCGACAGCCTTACGCGCGGCGTCTTCGATCGGGAGCAGCATCAGGTGCTGCTGGGGGTCACCGGATCGGGCAAGACGTTCACGGCCGCCAAGGTCATCGAGGCGGCCAACCGGCCTACGCTGGTGATGGCCCATAACAAAACCCTGGCGGCTCAGCTCTACCACGAATTCAAGAGTTTCTTCCCGCACAACGCCGTGGAATACTTCGTCTCTTACTACGATTTTTACCAACCGGAGGCTTATGTGCCGGCGGCGGACCTTTACATCGAAAAAGAAGCCACCATCAATGACGAGCTGGACAAGTTGCGGTTGTCGGCTACGCGGTCGTTGTTTGAGCGGCGCGATTGTTTGATCGTGGCTTCGGTGAGTTGCATTTACGGGTTGGGGTCTCCGGAAGCTTACTATGGCATGCTGCTGTTTCTGGAAAAGGGACAGAAGATCAAGCGCGCGGACATTACGCGCAAGCTGGTCGAAATCCTCTACGAGCGCACGGAAGGGGATTTTCGGCGCGGGACGTTTCGCGTGCGTGGCGATGTTATCGAGATTTATCCTACTTATGACGACAATGCTTATCGCGTCGAAATGTTTGGGGATGAGATTGAATCGCTCTCGCAGATCGATCCTCTGTTCGGGACGGTCAAGCAGCGTTACATGCGGCTGCCGATTTATCCTAAGACGCACTATGTGATGAAGGAAGAAACTCGGGCTTCGGCCGTCGCTTCGATCAAAGTCGAACTGGCGTGGTGGGAAGCGGAACTGGAAAAACAGGGACGGGTGGTGGAATCGCAGCGCATCCATCAGCGGGTGATGTACGACCTGGAAATGATCAAGGCCATGGGCTACTGCCATGGCATCGAAAATTACTCGCGGCATTTTACGGGACGGCTTCCGGGCGAGCCGCCGCCTACGCTGCTGGATTATTTTCCTCGCGACTTTCTGCTGTTCATCGACGAGTCGCACCAGACGGTGCCGCAACTGCACGGCATGTATCACGGCGACCGCTCGCGCAAGCAGACGCTGGTTGAGTACGGGTTCCGCATGCCCTCGGCGCTGGACAACCGTCCGCTTACGTTCGAGGAGTTCGAGCATCGCACTAACCAGATTGTCTATGTTTCCGCTACGCCGGGCCCTTATGAACTTACTAAGTCGGCAGGCGTGGTGGTTGAGCAGATTATTCGGCCGACTGGGCTGATTGATCCGCCGGTCGAGATACGTCCGGTTAAAGGACAGATCGACGACCTGCTGCACATGATCCGGGACCGCGTCGCCCGCAACGAGCGCGTGCTGGTGACTACGCTGACCAAGCGCATGTCGGAAGATCTGGCCGAGTATTACAGCGAAGTTGGCGTGAAGTGCCGCTACATGCACTCTGAAATCGAAACGCTGGAGCGGGTGAAGATTTTGCGCGACCTGCGCAAAGGCGAGTTCGATGTATTGATCGGCATCAATCTTCTGCGCGAGGGGCTTGACCTGCCGGAAGTGTCGCTGGTCGCGATTCTTGACGCGGATAAGGAGGGCTTCCTGCGCTCTGCTGGGTCGTTGATTCAGACTATTGGACGCTGCGCGCGCAATTTGAACGGGCGGGCCATTCTCTATGCGGATCGTATGACCGACTCCATGAAAAAGGCGCTTGACGAAACCAACCGGCGGCGCGCCATCCAGCACGCCTATAACGAGGAAAACGGAATTACGCCTGAATCTATCATTCGCCCGCTTGACATGACGCTGGTTGCGATTGTCGGCGCAGATTACACCGACCTGACCGGGCCCGACGCCGAAGGTATGCCGGATCTGAAATCGCAGGAAGAGTTGGACGCTTACATTGGGAAGTTAGAGAGTGATATGCGGGAAGCGGCTAAGCGCTTTGAATTTGAGAAGGCGGCTAAGCTGCGGGATACGATCAAGGAATTGCGGACGAAGGAGTTCTTGTTCGCGTAGGGTAGTGTCTTAATTCCGCGCGGGGCGACTGTAGCGCCGCCGTCTCGGCGGCTGTCCGGTGGGCATCATGCCCGCCGAGCCGAGGGCGAGGACGCCCTCGGGACAGCCGGCAGGATGCCGGCGCTACATCGGCGGCAACGGCCAAATTAGGGCACTCACCCGCGTGAGAGGGTATAGCGATGGAGTTGCTACGCCAGCGCCGAGGCGCTGGGCTAAGTTTGGTCGCCCCTCCGGGGCTGGGTTCTCCGATGATACGAATTGCACTTCCTCCGCTTCTTTGTCAATCGATCGGCGCGTTGCGATTCGCTCTCCGCGAGTGACGAGACAAAACCAACGTCAAAGTCCTCATGCTAACGTTGAAGAGCACAACGTTTAGGATTGTGGGAGCCCGAGAGTAAGATGGGTGCGAAAGTCGGGCCAGTTGCTGGACACGGGCGTGGATTGGATTTCAGTGGAGCGCCGACCCGCTCTGGAGCGGCTGTGGACTTGTGAGCTTCGAGATTGAACCCGAGTGATGCAGGACACCTTAGAGACAGATATTCTCGTCATCGGCAGTGGGCTGGCTGGCCTCGCGGCGGCCTGGGAGGCGGCCAAACGGGGCTGCCAGGTCATTCTGCTGACTCGCGCCTCGAACCCTGCGGAAAGCAATACCGATCGGGCGCAGGGCGGAATCATCTATCGCGCGCTGGCGGAATCTCCAGAACAGCTGGTTGCAGACATTCTTTCGGTGGGCGGCGGGCTGAGTTCTCCCGAGGCCGCCCGCTTGCTGAGCCTTGAAGGCCCGCGTCTGGTGAAGGAAATTCTGATTGACGAGCTGGGCGTTCCCTTTGATTGCTCGGCGGAAAATCCTGGAGAACTTGACCTGACCCGCGAGGCGGGCCATTCCCGGCCGCGCATCATTCACCACAAGGATCAATCCGGCGCCGCGATTGAGCGAGCGTTTCTGGAGCGGGTGCGCTCGCACCCGAAGGTGAAGGTGATTTCCGAAGCGACTGCGGTGGACTTGCTGACGGTTTCGCACCACTCGCTCAAGCCCACCGACGTCTATCGCCCGCTGACCTGCTTCGGGGCTTACGTGCTCGATCAGACGACGGGGAAAATCTTCTCTCTCCAGGCCAAGGAAACCATTCTGGCTACGGGCGG
>PLHP01000165.1 GCA_003138955.1 Acidobacteriaceae bacterium
CTTATCTCCCGGTGGCGAGCCTGGTGGCTAGGCGCTGCGGCAGGTTGGCGGCGATGATTTTTTCCTGGGCCATTCGCAGGTTGTAGGGCACGCGATAGAAACTCACGATCCAGGAGTCGGAATCGAACACGGCGAAGGCCGCGCGCCAGTCGCCATCGCGGGGCTGGCCGACCGAGCCGGGATTGATGAGATAGCGGCGATTTTTGCGGAGCGGCCAGTCGGAGGACTCGGGCTGGCCCACGGTGCGATAGCCGGGACGGTAGGCTTCGCTGACCGAGCCCGACAGCACGAAGCCGCCCTGCAGGTGAGTGTGTCCGAAGAACGTGATGGGGGAGGGACTGGTGATGAGTGGTTCGATGGCGTCGCTGGCGCTGACCGTGTATTCATCTTCGTCGAGCGATGAGCCGTGGACGAACTGGATGCCGGGGAGTTCGTCGATATGGACGGGACCCTGCGGCAGCGACCGGAGCCATTCGAGATTTTCAGGGGTGAGCTGGCCGCGCGTCCAGAGAGTAGCGAGTCCGGCAATGGGGTTGAAGTCGTCGAGCTTCATAAGGCCGCAGACGGCTCGGTCGTGATTGCCGCGAACGAAGACGCGTCCAAGAGATTGCGCTTTGGCAATGACTTCGTTGGGATTGCCGCCGTAGCCGACCGTGTCTCCGAGATTGACGACAAGGTCGTAGGCGGGAGCGGCGGCCAGACAAGCGTCCAGCGCTTCGAGGTTGCTGTGAATGTCGCTGAGAAGAAGGATGCGCACGGCAAAGGGAGGATTATAGCTTCTCTGGGGAGAAAACGACGAGGCTGGGAAGGCGACGGGGAACGCGACGAAGAATCCGCAGTCTTGCCGATTCGTATCGGCGCATCGCGCCACAACTTGCGGAAAAAACCGGCGCCGCCCTTGCTTTTGGGTGGCGCAGCGGTTTTACCGCTGCGGTAACTGCCTTNNCTTTTTCCGCAAGTTGTTCAGCGATGCCGTAAGCTCTTCGAAATCAGCCCGAGGTTGCGGTTCAGGCGATCTGAGCCGCGTGTCGGGTCAAGTTGTAGGCCAAGGCCGTCGTGAGTTTTCCGCAGCCAGATGAGCATCAGTGGATGATCGCAACCTCCGGAGTCACGGTCTTGCCGTCCAGGAAAAAACTGACCGCGCCCTCCTCATCGGTGCGGTAGGTTTTCACGCCGGCGTGTTGCAGCCGCTCCAGCACCTCGCGTCGGGGATGTCCGTAAACATTCCGCGCCCCGACAGAAATGACCGCATAGCGCGGATGAACCGTCGAGAGCAGATCGGCAGAAGTTCCGCTCGCGCTTCCATGATGCGCCACCTTCAGCAGCATCGCCTCCGGATGCTCTTCCACCACGCGCCGTTCCGCCGGACGTTCCGCGTCTCCCTCAAGCAAAGCGGCGGTCCCGCCGAAAGTGGCCGTAAACACCAGGCAATCGTCGTTCGGCCGCATCAACCCGGTGATCTGATCGCGTCCCGGAGCAAGCATGTGGAAATGCGCTCCCCCATAATCGAATTCATCGCCTTCTTTCTTGACCGAGACTTTCATCCCCGCTCTCTCGGCCTGCGCAACGATCGGCGCCAATTGGCCCACCGCCTTGTCGATACTCAGCCAGAGCTCTCGCGGGTGGAAGTTTGCAATCACGGCGGGCATCCCACCAAGGTGGTCGGCGTGAGGGTGCGTGATCACGACCGCGTCAAGACGATCGACGCCTCGATTCCAAAGATAAGAAGAGACCACCTGTTCGCCAAGATCAAAGTCCGAATGCATCCACTGCGGAAGGCCTCCGGCATCAATGAGCAGGGCGCGGCCCTCGGGCGTGACCAGCAGAATAGAATCGCCTTGTCCGACGTCAATGGTAGTCATCTCCATCACGCCGGCGCGAAGATGAGGGCGAGAGGGGACAAACGCAATCCAGCCCGCAACGCCGAACAGCAACACCACAGAAGCGAAAACTGCCAGGCGCGTGCGACGGAGCCGTGCCGCCAGCATGGCGAGCGCCAGCGCGGCGATCGAAGCCAGGATCATCGCGAGCGAGGGCATAGCCACCCGCAGGTCGGCGATTGATGTTCCGATGACTTGGGCGCCGCCCAGCCAGTGCACCGTGCCCGCGATTCCCTCCAGCGCCATCCCGGAAATCCAAACCGCGGGCTTGGCCAACGCGGTCGAGACGTATCCCAAACCAACGGCGGCGGCGGCAGCGGGCATCAGCACCTGGGTAAGCGGAATCACAGCCAGATTGGCCGGCATTCCCATGGTGGTCGCGCGATGAAAGTGGTACGCCATGAGCAGCGCCAGTCCCGCCTGCATCAGCGCCGAGATGAAAATCAATCCCCCCACTCCGATCGCGACGCGCATAAAGATCGCGGGCAGCGCCAGGCCGAAGCGGTCGCCGATGAATCTCGCTAGCCGCGATCCGATCAGCCGCAGATCGAGACGGAACTGCGCGACTCCGGGAGCGACGTGCAGATCGTAGCTGGCAGCTCGCAACAGGCGTAAGCCGCGCGCGTAGGGCAAAGTTGTCCGCTCCAGAATCGGCGAACCGATGCCCGCGATGATGAAGACCGCAAGAAACGTCAGCTGAAAGCTGGCGCCAAACAGGGCGTGCGGATCGACGACCAGAACTCCCAGCGCCGCCGCGCCAATCGCGTTCATCATGTTACGTTCGCGATACAGCAGGCGCGCGCCTAAATAAGTCGCCAGCATCAGCGCGGCGCGCCACACCGGTGGACCGACCCCCACCACGAACGCATACGCGAACGAGACCACGACCGTGGTGATAGCCGCCACCGCGGGATCAACGCGAAACTGGCGCAGCGCCCAAAAAATGGCGAACGCCAGTATGCTCAGGTTCATTCCGGAAACAACCAGCACGTGATAAGTGCCCGAGCGCTGGTACTCGGTGCGGGTCGCGTTGCGCAGAAACGATTCTTCGCCAAGCACCATGGCGTCCATAAGCGAGGCCTGCGACGCGGGCCACAGCTGGTGAATTTTGGCAATGATGCTGGCGTGAACCCGCGTCCGCCAGAGTTCAATCCGGCTGCCCGAAAAACCGGGAAGCCGCTCAATATCCGTTGCCTCCGCCGACCCCAGCACGCTGATCCCGTTGTCGCGGAGATAGCCCTCATAATCGAAGGCTCCAGGATTGCGGTAATTGCGCGCCGGATGGAGCTTCGCCAGAATGTGCAGCCGCGTACCGTAGGAGAGAGAAAGTGGAGCGACGGGCGTCTCGCCCGTCCCGCTGGTGTTCTGAGGAGACCCGATGTCGAGGGCACCGAGGCCGGGCGAGAGTCTGTCCTGAGCTTGCCGAAGGGAAGCCCGGCTCTCCACTGACTCGGAATTCTCTACCTGCAAGTAAATCGTCAGCCGCACCCCAGCCCGCACCGGCCAGCTCTCGCCCTGGCTCGCGATCTCTTCCGTTTCCACATCAATGGATTCCCGAATCGACCGCGGCCCCGCGTCACGCGCATATCCCTCCCGCATCACGCGCGCCGTGAGCGTGAAGGCGCGGCCATCCGCCAGGCCAAGAATCCGAGCCTCATCCTGCTGAAGTTCGTGCGGCGGGTGACCGCGAATCTGAATCAGAAAAGCGCCCAGCAGAACCCACGCGCCCAAAGAGAGCGCCTTGGCCAGCCAGGCGCGCTTCGCAAGAAACCACCACCCCGCTAAAACGAAGGCCACGACCGCGATCACCCACCACGACGGCGGCCGCCAGGCGCGCACGCCCATCCACAGACCAAGCGAAAATGCCAACGCCGCCCAGAACAACGGCTGCCGTGGCGGGTTGTGGGTGCGCATCATGGATTCGGCTCGGTTCAGCACTGTTACCGTGCTGCTGCGTTAGCGGCTTTCATGGCGTCGAGCACGCGCTGACTGTGGTCGATCTCCTGCTGTAAAAAGATGCCTTCCTCGCTGGTGCCAAGGTGCGCGTCGAGAGCGAACAGCGCATCGACTTTTGCCCTAGCCGCAAGTTCGTCTGCCCGCATCTCGGGAGTGTTCCGCGGATCGTCAACCATCTTGTCAAAACCAGAGTCGGCATACTCCTGTTCTTTGTAGAGATCTAATAAGCGCTGCGGATCTTGCCTGTGGCTGGTGCCGAGTGCGCGCGTGAGCCGTTCTCGGCGCTCGATATCCTGCTGGATGAAAATGCTGGTTTCGTGCGTGCCACAGCGCGCGTCGACGGCGAACAGCGCATCCACTTTTGCCCTGCTTGCCAGATAGTCGGCCCGCATCTCAGGCGTGGTGTTCGCATTGTCGGCCGCCACCGTAAGAATCCCGTGAAGATATGCTTGCAACTCGGAGAGTGTTCGCCGACGCTGCAACTCCTGCGTGCGGCTGGCGGCGTGGCGTTTGAGGGCTATTCCGAAGTAGCCCACGGCCCCGATGAAGACCACTCCCATAAGTATGCCGGCGAGAAGGCGCAATGATTTCTTGCCTTTATGCCCTTCAATCTGGCTCGTCGCGGTGGGATTCTCTGCCAGCGTCAAGAAAACGCTGGCCGGTTCGATCTCTGACGCTGCGTTTTTGGTGTTCATTATAGATCACTAGGAGTTTCATCTCGACCAGACTTAAGGCAACGGTCGGATGCAAACCGAAGGACGAGCGGGGCTCTGGCGCGTACCTTCTTTGTGCCGGAGCCTTCTCCAACCGCCCGTCTTCCAGGAGGAACAGGGCGACGTGAAAGCGGTCAGCGCGCCAGCAGCATCACCGATTCGATGTGAAACGTCCCAGGGAACAAATCGAATAAGTGTGCTTCCTCGATGTGGTAGCCGGCCGCCAGGAGGGGAACGAGGTCCCGAGCCAGCGTCGCCGGATCGCACGAAACATATCGGACGCGAGGCGCTCCAAGGTCCACCAAAGATCGAATGACCGCCTTGCCGGCGCCGGTGCGGGGAGGGTCCATGACGACCACGTCAGTTTTTTTTCGCACCGGCCGGCTTCTCAGGTAGTCGCTCCTCAAATAGTCCTCGGTTCGCGCGCCGACCGCTTTCACGTTCGCAGGCACATTCTGCACGAGGTCCCCATGCGATGTCTGTGACGCCTCTACAGCAAAAATGTGATGAAAACTTGGAGCCAAAGCCGCCGAAAACAACCCCACTCCGGCATACAGGTCAAGCGCGACCTCCCCGCGCGCATTGCCGGTCACGACCGCAACCAGTTCGTCCACCAGATAACGGTTCACCTGGAAGAACGCCCCCGCGCTGACCTGATACTCGTGCTTCTTGGTTCGATAGCGAATTGCCGTCGCCCCCGATTGCGCCAACGCTTTCGGATCGATCGGCGCTTCATCTTCTATTCGCTCCTCCAAAGATCGGCGCAGCGAAGATCCGCGCTCCAAAGATCGGCGCCCCGAAGACCGCCGCCGCGAAGCGAAAAACGTCACCCCGCCGATTTCCGGCAACTCGCGCTCGATCGTCTCCGCCCAGCGCAACAGATCTCCGGTGTCAGCCTCGCGCCCGCAGAATGCCCAGGCCAGCAAACGCTCATCCGCCGCGTCCGCGAACAGCTCAATCTCTTCAACTGCCGCCGGGCAGTTCAATCCGCCGAGCTCGGCCAGCCGCGCCATCACCCGATTGATCAGCGGCGAACTGATCGGACATTCGCGCACCGGAAGAAATTCGCGCGAGCCCATCCGGAAGTACCCCAGCGCGAATCCGGTGTCCCCAGAACAGCCGGTTTTGCCAGTCTGGGGTGGAAATTCCGCCGCAGCCTGCACCCGCAGCCGCGTCCGGTTGCGGTAGTTCCACGGAGGAGAAGCATGCAGCCGAATCTCAGTTTTCAGCTCGATTTTCGCAATCCGCTGCAGCGTCTCGCGCAGAATCGCAGCCTTGAACTCCAGTTGCCGCTCGTAAGGAATGTGCTGGTAATGGCATCCGCCGCATTGCCGGAAGTACGGACAGCGAGCTTCGACGCGATCGGGCGACGCTTCGATCAACTGCACCACCGACCCGCACGCGAACCCCGGCTTCTCTTGCCGGATCTCGGCCTCAACCCGCTCCCCCGGCAGCACAAACGGCACAAACACNNAGCAAGTCGTAAGTGTAGCGCGGGCACTCCTGCCCGCGCCGGACGATGCGAGCTTCCGACAAGCCTTCTCGGGCACCGCAAGGCGGAAAGGAGTGTCCGCCCCACACGATCTCAGTGCATATAAAACAAACTCAGCCGCGGCACGCCGCACCGCTCCAGCAGCCGCTTATGCACGTATTGTTTGTGCAACTGTTCAATCTGCGACGCCGTCATGTTCCGCCGGTAGGGAGCAATGTCCCGATCCGCCTCCGCGCGGACATTCACCAGATCGTCATCCGGAGTCGCCGCCATCAGCACCGCGAAAAGTTTTTCTTCCAGCACCGTCAGCCGCCGCTCCAAGTCTTCCAGCCGCGGAAGCTTTCCGCTGCCGGTGCGCTCGATGGCCTCGGCCATCTCACGTAGCGAACCGGCTTCTTCCCGAGCCAGCGCTCCCGTCGCAAATCCCGCGCGCTCCGGCAGCCTCGCTTTTTCAAGCCGCTCGGCATTCTCCCGCAAGAACGCCGCAATTTGCGCCGCGTCGAATCCCGGCTCGCGCTGAGCTTTCCCTTCACTGGCCGCACCAACCGCCGCTTCTTTCATATCTTCCGCCGCCGTCAGCACGGCCTGCGAGCAGTACGCCAGGCTATTCACCTTCTTCGATTTCGACGGACGCTGATCGTACTTGTCAAACGCGTCATCCACCCCGCGAAGCACGGCCTCCAAAGGCACGCCCGCACTTTTCCAAGTCTCAATCAAAGCCCAATCGAGCGTCGAAAGCAGCAGATGAGTCCCCCGCCGTCGCAAATAGTGTTCTTCGATTTCCGTGAAGTAATTGAAGTAATTTTCCACGACGGTCAGGAATAATCTCTAGAACTGGCTTTACAAATCGGTTTGGGTAGGGCATGGCTTCAGCCATGCCGCCAGAACCCACTACACAAGCGGCTTTAGCCGCTGAGGGCCTCCCTCTCAAAACATCCCGTCTCCAGCGAAGACTTGATCAGAGTTTCCCTAAAGAGGGATAGGCTTCCAAACACTGCTCATGCCAGATGCCCGGAATTCCCCTCAGCACATAGAGCTCATCGCCGCCATGGTAGTAGCCGACCGACTCGACTTCAGCAATTTGATCGGCATCATTCAATTGTTCTGAGGTCAGCTTGTTGTGGTGTTTCCAAGATGCTAGGAAATCTTCCAGCCTCGGCCTGCCAACAATTCTTACGCTAGATCCCTTCGGGAACTCTTCTCTGTATAAACCCTTTGTTTTTCCCATGGTTTTTCTAGGGGCGTGGCGCCGGCTTCTTTGCAGCTTTCGCCGCGCCTTCACGGCGGAGCGAGGACGGCTGGTTCCGATCCCATATGATGCGCAGCCCCTCCAGGGTAAGAAGCTCGTCCACATCCTTAATGAAGTGTGAAGCCGTGCCAATCAGCGATCCCAATCCGCCCGTTGCAATCACGCGCGTCTCCGCGCCCATCTCATCCACCAGTCGCTCCAGGATGCCGTCGACCAGCCCGAGATAGCCGTAGTAAAGCCCCGACTGCAAACTGCCCACCGTATTCGATCCGATCACCCGCGTCGGCTTGCGAATCTCCACTCGCGGCAGCCGCGCCGTGCGCTGAAACAGCGCGTCCGCCGAAATCCCAATCCCCGGACAAATCACGCCGCCCATGTACTCGCCCTTTTTGGAAACGCAATCAAAGGTCGTTGCCGTGCCAAAGTCCACAATCACGCACGGGCCGCCATATTTCTCAAAAGCCGCCACCGCGTTCACGATCCGGTCCGCGCCCACTTCCGCCGGGTTGTCATAAAGCACCTGCATGCCCGTCTTCACGCCCGGCTCTATGAACAGCGGCTTGGTGTTGAAATAGCGCTCGCACACTTGCCGCAACACCGAATCGAGCGGCGGCACCACCGATGAAATCACGATCCCATCCACGGCTGAAACTTCCAGATTGTCCATCGAGAACAGGTTGCGGAAGATCACCCCGTACTCGTCGATCGTGCGGGTCAGATGCGAGCCGACGCGCCAGTTCGCAACCAGCCGCTCGTAACGCGCCGCTTCCGTGCCGGTCACATCCTCGCCCGAACGGTGCGCCACCTGCTCAAAAACGCCCAGCACCGTATGCGTATTGCCGACATCAATGACNNACCCTCACCGTTCCACTCACCACCGTCCGCAACCCCTCCGCCGTTCTCACCCGCAAGAACCCGCGCTCATCCAATCCCTCTGTAACGCCCGCCAAGCCGCCGTTCTCCTCGATGCTAACTCTACTGCCGCGCACCGACGAAGAGCTCTCCTCGAACCGGCGCAGGATCGCCTCTCGCGCTCCCGCCTCCCCAACGAAGCTGCGATACTCCCGGTCGAGCGATTTTAGCAAAGCGGCGCAGAGCTCCACTCGCGACCACTCCGTGCCGGTCGCGATCTTCAATGAAGTCGCAATCTCCCGCAGCTCAGCCGGAAATTTCGCCTGGTTCACGTTGATCCCCACCCCCACCACCAGTTGGCGCACCCGCGTGGCCTCGGCATTCATCTCCGTGAGAACGCCGCAGAACTTCTTGCCGCCAAGCAGCAGGTCGTTCGGCCATTTCAAATCCACCAGAAGCTGCGGCGCAATCTCCATAACCGCCGCGCGCACCGCCAGCCCCACCGCCAGCGAGAAAATCAACGCATCCGAAGGCGGCATCGCCGGACGCAAAATCACCGAGCAGTAGATGCCCGCCGACCGCGCCGAATGCCAACTGTGCGCGCCCCGACCCCGCCCGGCCAGCTGTTCTTCGGCAAGGAACACGCTGCCTTCTGGAGCGCCCTCCGCCGCGCATCGCATAGCCTCCGAATTGGTCGAGGCGATTTTGTAATAGTGATGGATCTGCTTGGCGCTGCCCGGGGCGCCTCCAAAGATCATCCCCTTCAACGACGGCGCCAGCATCTCCGGCAGCAGCAAGTCGGGAACCACGCGCAGCTGATAGCCCGTCGCCGGATGTCCAGCGACATCCACGCCCAAGGCGCGCAGTTGCTGAATCAGCCGCCAAACTTCCGACCGGCTCGTCCCCATCTCTTCCGCAATCTTCGTGCCGCTGACCACCACGGTAGCGTGGCTCATGAGCAGCCGCACAATGCGGCCCAGGCGAACGTCAGTTGCCTTGTGCACGGACGGCAAGCTGCGAGTTTTCGTGGAAGTGGAGATGGAGGGAATTATAACCAGTCGTTGATGATCGTGTAGGGACGGACGCATTCGTCCGTCCAGCCGAGCGCAGCTCGGCACCCGTCGCGCCCTAACAGGCTGCGGAAAAACTCGGGTTTCGT
>PLHP01000360.1 GCA_003138955.1 Acidobacteriaceae bacterium
ATCGATTTCATTTTTCTTGCCGACCTGGTCGTCCACCATGCCGTGCGGATGTATCAGGGCTACGACATCGTTTCTTCCGCCGCCTTCCGCGTCACCCGCAACAGCAACCTCTATCTGCAGGAAGAAGAATCGCGCAGTCTGCTGGAATCCGTACGCGCCGAATTGCACAACCGCCGCAAGGGAGATGCGGTGCGGATGGAGATCGAATCCGAGGCCGACCCCGAGATCATCGAGCGCCTGGGCACGGTGTTCGAGCTTGACCGCTGGCAGATTTTCCCAGTCAACGGCCCGGTGAATCTTTCCCGGCTGTTCAACGTTTACGACGGAGCGGCGCGGCCGGATTTGAAGTTCCGCCCCTATGTGCCTCGGGAGTTGCGCCTGACCGCGAAGTCCCACGATCTGTTTGAAGAGTTGCGCCGCCACGACATTCTGCTGCACCATCCCTACGATTCTTACGATGCCGTCCTATCCTTCATTCAATCGGCCGCCGAAGACGAGCGCGTGCTCTCCATCAAGCAGACCCTTTACCGGACCAGCGAGCATTCCCTGATTGTTTCGTCGCTGATGACCGCCGCGGCGCACAAGGAAGTAACTGCCGTGGTGGAGCTGAAAGCGCGCTTCGATGAGGCGTCGAACATTCGCTGGGCGCGCGATCTGGAAGATGCCGGCGTGCAGGTCTTCCACGGCTTGGTCGGTCTGAAGACGCACTGCAAACTCTCTCTGCTGGTGCGGCGCGATCCCGATGGCGTAACTCGCCAGTACGCGCACCTGGGCACCGGCAACTACAACGCGACCACGGCTCGAATCTATACCGATCTCAGCCTGCTCACCGCCGATCCGGAGATCACCAGCGCGGTGCACGATGTTTTCAGTTTTCTGACGGCCTACGCCGAGCACCCCAGCTATGGGCCGCTGCTGGTAGCGCCTCTGGATCTGGCGGATAAATGCATGCACCTGATTGAGCGGGAGGCTGAGCATGCCCGCCTAGGGCGTCCGGCGTCCATTATCGCCAAGATGAACGCCCTGCTCGACGTCAACATCATCCGGTCTCTGTACCGGGCTTCGCAGGCGGGAGTGGACATTGAGTTGCTCGTGCGTGGCATGTGCGCGCTGCGGCCGGGGGTTCGCGGCATCAGCGACCGCATCCGCGTGCGCAGCATCGTGGGCCGGTTCCTGGAGCACAGCCGCATTTTTTACTTCGAGAACGGCGGCGAGCCTGAAGTCTACGTCGGCAGCGCCGATTGGATGAACCGCAATCTGCACGAGCGCGTCGAAGTCCTGTTCCCGCTGAAAAACCCGCTGCTGCGCGACCGCGTAGTGCATGAGATTCTGGCCACATACCTCGCCGACAACGTGAAAGTAAGATTTCTGCAAAAGGACGGCCGCTACCTGCGTCCCTGGCAATCGCCACGCGGGCGCAGCAAGAGGCCGCCTCGAGGCGCTGCTGCTTTCAGTTCCCAGGATTTTCTAGTCGGTCTGGCGGAAGGCACGAAGACGCCCGAGGAGATTCCGGTTGCTGTTCCGCGGCGCTCTGCTCGAATCTTGATCGGAAAGGAATAATCGCTCCGAAATGTTTCTCTACTTTTTGCGCCACGCCAGCGCCGGACAGCAGTTGAGCACTGCCAGGAAGGACGAAAAGCGCGGCCTCGATAAAGACGGCATCGAACAGTGCGGATACATCGGCCGCGCCCTGGCCGCGCTCGGCGTGCAGGTGGAAATCATCGTCTCCAGCCCGTTAAAGCGATCCACGCAAACCGCGGCTTTGGTGGGCAACGAAATGGGGCACGAAGGCAAACTGGTAATGGAGAATGCGTTGCGCCCGCAGGCCAGCTTCTCGGATTTTCAGAAGATGCTGGAAAAGTACGCGCGCCAGGATTCCATAATGGTGGTGGGACATAACCCGAACCTGCAGGAATTTCTCGGACGCGTAATCAGCGACACTGGATGCGAAGCCGTGGTTGAGTTGAAGAAGGGGGCGGTGGCCAAAGTCGAAATGCGGCGCAATTCCGGATCGCTGAGCTGGTGCATCACGCCCCGCATCCTGCGCGCCCTTCACGCCGCGGCTACAGAAAGCTCGCGCCCGAAAACTTCGCGGAAGTAGGATCGATCCTTCTCAATCGACCATACTTCCAGGTCAACGCTTGCCTTTCCGCGTGGAGTCAGTTTTAACGAGACCTTGCCGCTGCGCGCCACGACTCCAACTTTACCCACCGATTGATTCCTCCCCAAATTCAAAGCTCGCGCCAGCCGGAGCAGCACCGACGCTTTCTCCACATTTTCCTGCTCCTCGGGGCTCAAGGCACTCATCGGGCCATCGCCCGGCGTGGGGCGCGACTTCCCCAGGTAACGCGCAATCGAGCCAATGATCCGCCGCTGTTGTGGCGTGTAACCCAGAATTTCCGAGTTCGCGATGATGTAATAAGTATGGCGGTGGTGTCCGTTGCGGTTCACGTAGTCGCCCACTTCGTAGAGCATGGCTGCGGCCGAAAGCCATTCGCGATACTCCGCCGGCAGCTGGTGCACCGATTTCAACGAGGAAAATAGCTGCAATGCCGCCTCGCGCACATGCAAAGCATGATGCAGGTCGACACGGTAGTGTTCCACCGCGCGCTTGATCGACTCCCAACGTTCCGATTCAATGGCGCGGCCCGATTTCGTGCTGCGATCGTAGTCCGCCGCCATCTGGGCCAGAATGCCATCGCGCAGCCCCAGCGCGGAGTAGCGAAAGCCGGGAAGATGGCAGCGCTCCAGCAACTCCGCATAGGCCAGCGCGCCGGCACAAATGATTTCCGCGCGCCGTGGACCGATCCCGGGAACCTTCTGCCGCTGCTCCAACGCTTGCCGCGTGATCTGGTTGGCTATGCGGCGTATCATCTCGCGTGTAGCGTAAGTCGCAGGCCGGCGCTTCCTGGGGCGCGCCAGATGGCTGGCGACGCCCACCAGCGCGGCGGCTGTGCCGGAGGTGGCGATCACTGCGCCCACACGTGCGGTCTTGATTCGATCTTGAATGCGCGTAATCTCCCGCGCCACAAATCCCTGGAGCCGCTTCAGTTCGCTCTTGCGCGGCGGGTCGTGCTGAAGGAATTCGCCGGTCAGGCGCACGGCTCCGAGCGGCAAGCTCACCGTATCCCGGATTTGTCCCTCGCGCGAAAGCGTGAGCTCGCAGCTGCCGCCGCCGAGGTCCACCAGCAGAACGCTGTGGGCGTCCATTCGACCAGACGAAACAATGCCCAGGTGAATGAGGCGGGCCTCTTCCAGTCCGGAAATGATTTCGATCGTCCAGCCCGTCGTCGAGCGTACCCACTCCAGAAATATGCGNNCGCAACACGCGCACCGTTTCCGACATCGCCTCCGGCGAAAGCAGTCCGCCACTGAAGACGCCTTCCCCCAATCGAGTAACTTCGCGGTCTTCGTGGATTTCTTTCAGCCGCCCGGCTTGCAGTCGCGAAATTTTCAGACGGACGGAATTCGATCCGATGTCGATGGCGGCAAAGGTGGGCATGAGGTGTCAATCGAATGTTAACGATCAGTCATCTCACAACCGAGGCGTGTCGCGCAAGCTTGTACGCTTCCCGGTGGTGTCCTAATTCCGCGCGCGGCGACTGTAGCGCCGCCGTCCCGGCGGCTGTCCGGCGGGCATCATGCCCGC
>PLHP01000091.1 GCA_003138955.1 Acidobacteriaceae bacterium
GCCCGACGCAATCGACAGCGGAGCGCTGAAGGAAAGTTGCCAGATAAAAAGGAAGGAAACCAGCCGCCCCAATTTTTGCGGACCGTAAATCTCCTGGAGATAGCGGTAAGATCCGCCCGACCCCGGCATCGCCGCGCCCAGTTCCGCCCATACCAGTCCATCGCAGATGGCAAGAACTGCGCCCAGCACCCAGCCCAGCATGGCCTGAGGACCGCCCATCACCGTCACGATCAGTGGGATCGTAATAAACGGTCCCACGCCGATCATGTCAATCATGTTCAGCGCGGTCGCCGAGCCGAGGCCAATGCCGCGGACGAGTTGCGGCTTGGTATCGGATTCGCCTTCGGGTGGAATTGTCATGAAGTAAGTCGTTGGTCGTTAGTCGCTGGCGAACCTGATCTTCTGCCGTAGTGGACTACCCGAACGACCGACGACTAGCGACCGACGACTGCACTAGCGACTGCCGATCAGATTCACAAACAGCCTCACCGCTCCCGGCACGCCCGCCGGTAGTTGCCGGAAGAACGCATATCCCGTATAGATATACGTTCCCTTGCCGTAGTGCGCCACCAGCAGTCCGCCCTTTTGCTCGCTTTCGCCAGGATCGTGAGATTCGAGCAGCGGTGTAAAGTTGCCGTCCCACTGCGACATGAAGTACAGCCCGCGCTCCTGCACCCAACCGTCGAAATCTTTCTGGGTAATTTCGTTCGGAGAATGAAATATCGGGTTCGCCGGATCGAGAATTACAACTGGCGCCTCTTCCACCGAAACTCGCGCACGGCTGAGCGTTGCCGGATACGGCGTGTATTTGCCCGCATTAAAATCGATCGGCACCCCAAACGATCCCAGCGTGTTGTATTGCACGACCAAGCGCCCACCCTTCTCGACGAAGTCGAGCAGCCGCTTGTTGTTGTCAATCACGCCTTTCTGGGTATCATAAGCGCGGATGCCCAGCGCGATCGTCTGGTACTTGCTCAGGTCCTCGCTTGCCAACTTGTCCGCCGGAATCATCGTGACATTCATCCCGATCTGTTCGAGCACCGTCGGAATGTCATCGCCCGCGCCCATGATGTATCCAATTGTGAGGTCTGTGGGGACCTTTACATCCACGATCGACACGCGCTGTACGGCCGGCTGGTAGTAATAAAAGGTGCCGAGATCTTCGCGGGTGACTACTGTATATCCCTCGCCGTAGGCCTTTTTCTCGCTCGTGAGTTCCGCTCGAATATGGGTCTGGCTTTCCTTTAACTCGGAGGGGAAGACCTGGAATGAGGCGTCCTTCGACTCATCTTTCGGAACCTCGACGGACTGGCGCACCGGTTCTGCACGCCAGCCGCTTGGAACTTCGAGGGATATCAGTGCTTCTGACGCGCTTCCTTGGTCGCGGGCTGTACTCTTCACGCTTGTGCTGCCGTGTTTATCTGACGGAATGACCTCGCTCGAAGGAGTCAACGCAATAGAATATGCCGGAGCCACCGCCAGAGGACGCTCGGTAATCTGACCGTAAGCATCTTTGTACCTCACCATGCAGACGGCATCCACCGTCTCTCCACCTAAGTTGCCGACTGCCTCCACTGGAGGCGGCGGAAAAGGCAATGTCTGGTACTCTGGCTCATCAATAACGTTTAATGTATCCCGCTCTGGGTCATGTCGATGCCAATACGGCCGCGTAATCTGTGCATTCGCAGGAACGTAAACTCGGAAATGCACAGACAGCTCTTTGTCCGACTGTTCCCTCTTTAGTTCTTCAGATTTCCATCCCTTCGGCAGTCGAAGACGGACGCTCGCATTCGCCTGTCTATGAAATATGCGCTCTACCGAAAGTGTCGCCGTAACATCGAAGGACTTTCCGGGGACTGCCATGAATGCAGTTTCGGGATTCTTCCCCACTGCTGCTTCGACTGCTACCTCAAGCCTAGCTCCGGCCAGCAGGGCACGCGCTTGCTTGATCTCAGTCAAGAGGCTGTCCAGGTAGGGGGCTGTCTGCCAATGCTCCGCCGACGGAATTCCAGCAACAGCCAGGTAGCCAGCGGTGAGGCCCTCCGCTTCTTCCAAAGCGGCATCCGCCGCTGCGGCATCATTCCCCGCTTGCTCCGCTGCTGCAATCTTCCGCTGAATCTCCTCGAACCTCTCGCGGAGCCACGGAGCCTTTTTCTCTTCACCCACCAGCCGCCCCGACAATGTGGTATCGATGCCATCGAAGAAGTCCTGCTCGTGGCCGTCGCTGTCCTTCGGGGAGTCAACGACGGAATCCACCAGCTTGTAATAGGCAAATCGATCGCCCTTGGGAATCGAGACGCCACCCAGCGCTTGCGATTGCTGATGCCGCAATCCCTCGATCGCAAACTGCACGTAGGACTCGCCCAGCACCGGATCTTCCTTGCCGGTGTTCAGCTTGACGGTGTAATTGGCTGGGTCGCAGGTCGAAGCGCCGAAGCCGCATACGTTTCCGATGTACAGCTTCTTCGGCTGCCAGGGCTGCAATCCTTCTCTGATCTGCTCCGGAAAACGATTAGGGTCGGCTGCCGCGCGAAACGCCTCTTTCGTCAATATCGCCGACGCCTGGTGGTGCCCGTGCCCATCGCGCTCCGTTCCCGAGAAGCGCGCAATCAGCACATCCGGACGAAACGTGCGGACCACGCGCACGATGTCGGCGAGCGCTATGTCATGCCCTTGCCATTTCTGAAAAGTTTCTTCTGCAGTTTTCGAATACCCGAAATCCGCGACTCGCGAGAACCGTTGCTCCACGCCGTAATAGCGGTCGGCTGCCAACACCTCCAGAGTCCGCACCACGCCGAGCACNNGTTTTGTCCGCCTTCGCCTCGGTTCAGCGTCATCAGCAACGTCGAGACGCCCTTGCCCCGAGCCTCCAACGTCAACATGCCACCATCTTCGTCATCGGGATGCGCATCCACCTGCATCAGCCGCGCCGTCGTCTGCAGGCGCCGCAGCATCAGCTTCAGCCCCGCCGCACCGGTTTCCTGCGGGAGCGGTTCGTAGTAGTGATCGACCTTATGATCGGCCGCGGATTTCTCTGCTGTTTGCGCGGCGGCGGATATCGTGACCGAAGCCGCCAGAGCAAACAGCAGCATCGCAGTCGCAAGCCTGCTGCACACCCATCCGAACTCGAACTTCTTCCGCATCGCAAACATGACCATCTGATGGATCTTCCCCAAAGAAAGGAGCAAAAATGCTTCGCCAGCCCTACCTGCCCAAGTCCTGCGCTGCGGCGAACTTTTTCTGGCAATCCGCCGCCGCTTGCACAATCTGATGGAACTCCGCATCGCCGCGCACGCCCGCCAGCAGCGGATCCGATTGCAACGCCTGGTGCGCGCAATAGTTTCCGGCCACGGCTTGGCGCAGAAACGCGAATGCAATCTGCTTTTCACCGCAAGCCGCCAGCAAAGTACCCTGGTGATACTTCATTTCGGGATTCTGTTTCGCCAATAATTCGTTTTCTGCCTGCTCTGCCATCCGGTGGATATCCGTTGGGGGCGCCTTGGCCAGGCATGCCTCTACCAGTCCTCGCATCCACATGGGATTTTCCGTCATCTGCGGCGCGGCTTGCTGGGCTTCCAAGATCTTCCCCTGCCGCATCAGTACTGAAACTCGCACCGAATTTGACCATTCCGAGCCCGTATCCTGTTCAAGAAACTGTATGGCACGCACTGATTTTCCGGTCTCAGCAAAAGCAAGTGCGCACGTTCGCCAGTTATAATTCGCATCGATCGCCAGGGCTTTGTCGCACTCGCTCTGCGCCTCATTCAGCCGCCCCACATAGCGCAGTACATACGCCAGCGAAAAATGCGCGTAGGCTGCATCAGGACGCCTCTTCACCAGTGCCCGTGCGTCGTCATAAGCCCGGTCGAGGTTTCCGCCCTCGGCTTCCTGCGCCGCCAGTAGTCCCGCTGCGCTGACCCGTCCCGGTTCCAGCAAAAGGGCTCGATGATACGACTCATTCGAGCGCTGATATCCCGCCTCGCCTCCGTCCGAGTAGATCGCATCGAAGTAATACCGCCGTCCCAGCACCTCCCACGCCGGCGCGTAATTCGGATCCAGGCTCACCACCTTTTGCAGTATCGCGATCGCATCCTTAATTAGCTTTGACCTCGCGCGGAATGGCCAGCGTTCGCAGATACGCCTCATACGCTTCGCGATTCGCCGGAGCGCTGCCCGTTTCCACCGCCTCGCGGGCGATTCCCAAAGCCGGCATCAGTTCCCGGCGCACCTCTCTTGCCATCTGGTTACGCAGCGCGATCAGATTATCCGTCGGCGCGGTTAGCGTGCCGGTCCAGACCAGCCTATTATTTTTCACATCCACTGCCTCAAGCGTGACCATCACCATCTTGTCCTGACGCAGAAAGTGTCCTAACACCACCGTGCCCACCCCTAACTCACGCCCGGTTTTTGCCGGGTCGGCTTCGGCGTTGGCATATTTCTGGGTCGATGCCAAGGGACGGATCTCCAGCGAATGCGCATAGGTCAGCGCATTCGCAATCTCATCCGCCAGCGCAAAGCGCAGGAACTCGCTCTCCGCATCGTTACTAACATTCTGCAGGGGCAACACCGCGATCGTCCGGGTTCCCGCCTCCACCGTCGGCACCCTGCGCTTGACGAACCATACCCCCATCGCCGCCATTGCCGTCAGCAGCAGTGCTGCCAGTCCGGCGATGATCCAGGTCCGCATCGAACTCGACTTCTGGAATGTGTTCGTCGCGACGTGCAGTCCACTTACCCGACGAAGCCCGCTCCGCACGGTCGGCTCCGTTCCTGCCTTTATCTTTAGCTTCACCAGGTCGGCCTTCATCTCCGTCGCGTTCTTGTAGCGCTGGTTGATGTCCTTCTCCATCGCCTTTCCGATGATGGCTTCGAGTTCCGCCGGCACCGCCGGATTGATCGACCGCGGCGATGCCGGCTTCGAGTTGATCACCGCATGCAGCGTCATCACCACGTTCGTTCCGGTGAACGGCTTCTTCCCGGTGGCCATCTCGAACAGCACCACGCCAAATGAAAATATGTCGCTGCGCACGTCCAGGTCTTCCGAGCGCGCCTGCTCCGGCGACATATAAACCGCCGTTCCCGGAATCACTCCCACCTGGGTCAGCGATTCCTCCAGCGACGAGTCCGTCGTCGTACCCACGCCCTGGTCGCTGGAGTTGGACTTGGCCAGCTTTGCCAGCCCAAAGTCGAGAATCTTCACCTGCCCGCTCGGAGTCAGAAAAATGTTTGCCGGTTTGATGTCGCGGTGCACAATCCCCCTGGCATGTGACGCTGCCAGTGCATCCGCCACCTGCACCGCGATGTCCAGGAGGTCTTCAAGGTCCAGAGCCTGACCATGGATGCGCTGCTTCAGGCTCTCGCCTTCGAGCTTTTCCATGACGATGAACGGGTGCCCGTTGTTGTCCTCAATGTCGTGGATGGTGCAGATGTTGGGGTGGTTGAGNNAGCGCGACATGCCGGCCCAGGCGGAGGTCCTCCGCCTCGTAAACAATCCCCATTCCGCCGCCGCCCAGCTTCGACAGCACGCGGTAATGGGACACCGTTTGCCCGACTATCTCCATGGTCGTGTGGGGCGGACACTCCTGTCCGCCGCCTTTGCCTCTGATTCTAAGGGTAGAGCTGAAAGCTGGCTCGTGCCCATGAAGGCGTAATGGTAGGCTGTCATCCCGGTCGGGTCAACCGGGTTTGGGGAATAGCTTAGTAAGCGGAAAAAAACGCGACCACGTCCGAGCGCAGGGCGAACCAATCACTAACCACTAACCAGCGCCGCCGACGATCCCACCCAAGCCATNNCCGTAAGGAGTCTCCACCACCGGCGTGAAATTCAATCGCTCCTGCAGGATGTATTCGCTGCGTTTCGTGGCAGGAATCGCTTCAATATCCTTCCTCGACGGCGCAATCACAACGCCCAGCCCGGCAAACGAATACAGCGGCTTGAGCACGAAGTTTTCCAGATCCGCCGGCACTTCCGGCAGTTGATCCAGAAACCACGTTCGCGGCACCGACGGATGCTTTAAATAAGGAATCGAATACTTGCTTATCCGGAAATACCAGTTTGGATGCCCCGCCCACTCCACATCCAGTTCATCGCGAAAGTCAAACGGCAAAGCCACTCCCTTGCGTTCCAGTTCGTCCACGATGGTGCGGTTATAAATCCGCTCAATCGGAACCTGCTTGCCGCCCTCCTCATAAAACAGCCGTCGCCCTTGTTTCCGAATCTTCGTGATGCACACCGTCCGTATGCCGAGCAGCCTCTCCGTCAGCAGAAAATCCGGACGCGTCTTCTGCTCCTCGGGATATACCTCCATCAACACCACATTCGCCGGATCGTGCCCCGCCACAATCGCGTCCTGCAAAAGGTTCTGGTAAGCACCCGAGTCCAGCCCACTCAAGAAGTAGCGAAGCTCGGCGCCGAGCGAGAACACATCGATGTAAGCCTGCGC
>PLHP01000224.1 GCA_003138955.1 Acidobacteriaceae bacterium
GCCATGGCCGGCCCGTTTCGAGTCCTGACCACTCCCGCATTCGAGAGGGAATTTCGAGCGATCAGCAAGAAGGACTCCACCCTGATCCGCGCCCTCGAAGAACTGATTGAGATTCTCAGCAAGGGTCCCCAAAACCGCAGCGGACGATACAAAATCAAGAAACTCGCCGGATTGAAACCGGGTGAAGGGCAGTGGCGCGTGCGGTGGAGAGACTACCGCTTGCGCTACGATATTTTTGGGAGCGAAGTCGTGCTGCATTCCTTCCGGCATCGGAAAGACGCATATTGAGTCGGGACGTTTGACTCCAAGGAAGTGTCGAATCGAGGCAGTTTCCGCATCTCCAGCCCCCCCAAAAAGGTCTTAAATTCACTCCAAAATCGCAGCGCTCATTTGGGTTGAAGCTCTTTCTTCACCGCCTCGCTGACCACCTTCCCATCCACCCGCATTCCCGCCGCGGCGAAGCGGGCCATGGCGGCTTTCATCACTGCCCCCATATCTTTCATAGCGGGAGCAGGCGTCATCTCGGCAATCGCCGCGCGGACTCCGGCCACGATTTCTTCTTCGCCCGCGGCTTTTGGCAGGTAGGTTTCGATCAGCTTGATCTCAGCGGCTTCCTTGTCGGCCATCTCCTGGCGTCCGCCCTTGGTGAACTGCTCGACCGAGTCCTTGCGCTGCTTGATCAGCGTGGAGAGCACTTGCTGCGATTCCTTGTCGTCAAGCGGCGCCATCTTGTCGATCTCGCGGTTCTTGAGCGCGGTCTTGACCATGCGCAGGGTGGAGAGGCGCTGCTCTTCGCGAGCCTTCATAGCCGCCACAATGTCTTTCTGGATCTGGTCGATGAGGGGCATGGGAGGATTATAGAACGCTGGAAAGGTTAGAGGTCAGAGGTCAGATTGCAGAGGTGAACGCCCGTAGCCTCAAACCCGGATCTCGCAGCGAGTGATTCTAACCTCTGCAATCTGACCTCTAACCTCTGCAATCGCTTTCCCAATCTGTGGCCATCGCATATTCTGGTTATTCCCATGATCCGAAAAAACCGCCTCTTCACTCCCGGACCGACGCCACTGCTGCCGCAAGCGCAGATGGCGATGGCTTCCTATGGCGCGCACCATCGCACTGCCGAGTTCCGCGCGCTGTTCACGCGCGTGCTGGCCGACGTGAAAGAGTTCATCGGCACGAAGAATGACGTGCTCGTGCTGACCTCGTCGGGCACGGGTTTCATGGAAGCCTCGGTCTCGAACCTGACTTCTCCCGGCGACCGCGTCTTGGTGTTGACCGCGGGCAAGTTCGCCGAGCGCTGGACCGCGCTGGCCAAGGCATTTGGCTGCGCCGTCGAAACCGTGGCCGCTCCCTATGGCGAAACATTTTCACTCGATGAAGTGCGCAGCAAGCTGACGCCGGATATCCGCTGCGTTTATGTGCAAGCGACCGAAAGTTCCACCGGCGCGCGCCATGACGTCGAGGCCATCGCGAAGCTGGTGCGCGACCTGCCCGACACTCTGCTGGTCGTCGATGCGATCACCGGACTGGGCACAACCCATCTCGACCCTGATGCCTGGGGAATCGACATTATCCTGGGCGGCTCACAAAAGGCGCTGATGATCCCACCCGGCTTGGCCTATGGCGCCATCAGCGAGCGGGCGTGGCAGCGCATGGAGCGGGCGAGGTCTCCGCGCTATTACTTCGATCTGCGGAAGGAACGTAAAGCGGCGGCCAAGGCGGAATCGGCTGCCACGCCCGCCACCGCTCTGTTTGCCGGGCTCGCCGCCGCGCTCGACTATGTGCGTCAAATGGGAGACGGGAATCTAGCGGCGGGGCGCGACGAGCTGATCGCGAACGCCGAGTCGTGCGCGGCAATGACGCGAGCCGGCGTCGAAGCGCTAGGATTGAAATTATTTGCGCCCAGTTCTCCAGCGGCCGCGCTGACTGCCGTAGCGGCTCCGGCCGGCGTCGATTCTACCGCCATTTGCAAACGCTTCCGCGAGCAGTTTGGCGCGGTCGTGGCCAACGGAAATGCAGANNGTGGGAGTGCTGGCCGCGCTAGAACATGTGATCGCCGAAACCACGGGGAAGGCGGTCGAGTTTGGATGCGCGGTCGGCGCGGCGCAGGAAGTTTACGGGAAGGTCAGGTAAGAGGTAAGAGGTCAGATTGCAGAAGTTAGAGCCCAGGTGCGCACAAGGCGTCGATTTTGACCTCTGCAATCTGACCTCTGACCTCTGACCTTCCTACGACTCCAGCGCCGCCCGGCGCAACTTCCGGCTTTCGGCCAGCAGCGACATGGAGTGCATCAGGTTCTGCAGCGTAACGATTCCCACCAGTTGCTGTTCGTCGACCACCGGGATGATGCTGAGATTGTGGGCGGAGAGCTTGCGGAAAGCCGAGGCCAGCGACTCCTGTTTGGCGGCAACGTCGAAAATGCGGTTCATCACGGCTTGCACGTAGCCGTTGCCTTCGGCGCGCAGCGCTTCCAGAATCTTTTGCCGCGAGACCACGCCCACCATGTCGCTGCCGCGCACCACCGGAAAATCGTCCTGCAGCGTGTGCACCGCTTTTTCGAGCGCGTCTTCCAAAGTGTCGGCGGGCGAGAGTGTGGCGAAGTCGGTGAGCATGACTTCTTCCAAGCGAACGCTTTGCAGCACCGATTGAAACACCGCCGAGCGCTCTTCGAGTTGCGCGCCCACGAAGAGGAAAAATCCGATCATCACCAGCCACCAGTTGCCCATGAGGATTCCAACCATCATGAACAGAATGGAAAAGACGTGGCCGATGCGGACGGCGCGCTGCGTGGCCACGACCAAATCGCCACGCCGCGCAAACAGAGCGCGCAAAACGCGCCCGCCATCCATGGGATACGCCGGCAACAGGTTGAACAATCCGAGGTAGAGGTTCGCCCAGACGATGCTCCGCAACAAGGCGCTCGAGTGGAGGAGCGGCCTCGTGGTAAGCGAAATGCCCGGCATAGCCGCCAGCAAAATGAGCGCAAATAGGCCGGCGATGAAAAGATTCACCAGCGGCCCTGCAACCGCAATGCGGATGTCACGCTTCCAGGCGTTGATCGGATCCGGAATGGCGTGCGCCTCGTCCAGGATGGTGATTCCGCCGATCGGCAGCAGGATGATGCCCTTCGCCGGAATGCCCGCCCCGCGTGCCACCAGCGCATGGCCTAATTCGTGCAGCACGACGCTGCCAAAAACGATGCCGACCAGAGCAAGCCCGCGGAGCGCGGCACTGGCGTCCTGGGTAGCGGCTTCGGTGCTCCAGACGAAAACCAGTAGAAACAGGAACGTCAGGTGAACGCGAATTTCGATTCCGAAAATACGTCCGAGCGGGATGGACCAACTGCGCATCAAGGGGCCTATAAGTATTCTATCTGCTTAGATACCGATTGACGCCGCGGAGATGCGAAAAGGCATCTCGGAAGGGCTGGGTCGGAAGAACATGAAACGATGAGCCCGAACCTATGAGAGTGATTGCTGGCCAATACCGGCGCCGAACCTTGCGGTCGTTGCCTGGGCTCGAAATCCGTCCCACAGCGGACCGGCTGCGCGAAACGCTCTTCAACGTGTTATGCGCGGGCGGTCCAACTGCGTTGGCCGAGTCGTCGTGGCTCGATTTGTATGCGGGGACCGGTGCGGTAGGCATTGAGGCACTGAGCCGCGGCGCGCGCATGGTGTACTTCGTCGAGTCGTCCAAAGCAGCCGCCGAATTGATTGCGGCGAACCTGAAATCGTTGAGGATTGAGGACGGATTCCAGATCGTAAAGGTCGAGGCCGCGAAAGCCTTGCAGCAATTGGAGGCACCGGGGAGCGTCGCCGATTTTGTGTTCCTCGATCCGCCCTACTCGATGCCGGACGAGTACGCGAAGACGCTGGCGGCTCTCGCGCAATCAAAATTGTTGGGCGAGCGGAGTGTGGTGATCGCGGAACACGCCAAGAAGTTTGATCCGGGAGAGGTGTTTGGAGAATTGCGGCGATATAGAAAGTTGGAGCAGGGAGACGCGGCGCTGAGCTTCTATCGGCGGCAGATCTAGGGATTCTCAACCTTCCGAGATTTTGTCATCCCGAATGAAGTGAGGGATCTGCATCTTGCGGCGAACTGCAGATCCCTCGCTTCGCTCGGGATGACAATTTATGAAGGATGTCTCGGGTGCACAGCTGGCCCCGGCCGTCGCACGGGCCTGGCAAACGCCACAGGTCGCTATAATCACTACGCATGGCTAACTTTGCACCGGTTGACGAACAACTGGCCTACATCAAGAAGGGCGCGGCCGAGATCGTAAAAGAATCCGAACTGCGCGCCAANNACCGCGCCCGATCTGCACCTCGGCCACACGGTGCTGCTGCGCAAGCTCAAACATTTTCAGGATCTCGGACACACGGTCATCTTCCTCATCGGAGATTTCACTGGAATGATCGGCGATCCGACGGGCCGCTCGGCGACGCGGCCTCCGCTGACCCCGGAGCAGATTGCGGAGAACGCCGAGACCTACAAGACGCAGGTCTTCAGGATTCTCAGCCCGGAAAAAACGGTGGTCGACTTCAACAGCCGGTGGTTCTCGAAATTTTCGGCCGAGGATTTCATACGCTTGACGGCGAAGTACACGGTCTCGCAGATGCTCGAGCGCGAAGAGTTCCACAAGCGCTTCCATGACGAGAAGCCGATTTCCATGCACGAGCTGCTCTATCCGCTGGCGCAGGGGTATGACTCGGTAGCGCTCGAAGCCGACGTGGAATTAGGCGGCACCGACCAGAGGTTCAATCTGCTGGTGGGGCGTGAGTTGCAGCGAGCTTATGGCCAGGAGTCGCAAGTGGTGCTGACCACGCCGATCCTCGAAGGCCTCGACGGCGTAAACAAGATGTCAAAATCGCTGGGGAACGCGATAGGAATTCACGAGCCGCCGCTCGAAATGTACGGCAAAGTGATGTCGATTTCGGACGACATGATGTGGCGCTATTACGAGTTGCTGACCGATGTGCGGGTGGAGGCAATCGCGCAGATGAAATCAGACGCGGCGAGCGGGAAGGCGCATCCGATGGCGCTGAAGAAAGAGCTGGCTCGGGGGATTGTGGCGGACTTTCACTCGGGGGAGGCGGCGACGAAAGCCGCGGAGGACTGGGCAAAGCAGTTTCAGAAGGATCAGGTGCCGGATAGTATCGAGTCGAGCGAAATCAAGATTGAGACGATCAGTATTGCAGACGTGGTTCCCGACAAGCCGGTACCTGAAACCGAAGGCCCGGCGATTACGATCATCGGAGACGCAACTAGCGATCGCAAGAATTGGATCGGTATCCGTGTCGCCAAACTGGTCTGTCAAGCCGGTCTTGCGGATTCGAATACGCAAGCGGTTGCCAAGATCAAAGGCAAGGCGGTCAGCATCAACGGTACCGCATTAAGTGAGAAGGACATGGTCATAATTTGCGCACGCCGCGAATTTACTCTACGAGTTGGTCATCGAATGAAGAATGTGAAATTGGTTCCTCAGTTCTCTGACTCCAAACACCTGTCATCCTGAGCGCAGCAGGCGGATTCGCGAACGCGAATCCGTCTGCGGAGTCGAAGGACCCCTACTCCCGCCGGAATCTGTCATCCAAGGGAACCACTCGCGCGCCAGATCGAGCCAGTGAGGGTTGAGCGATTCGATCAGCGCGATCTTCTTTGATCGCCGCCAGCCCTTTAGTTGCTTCTCACGTGCGATCGCCCGGTGAACATCGTCGAACGACTCCCAGTACAACAGACGCTCGACCTGATATTTGTCCGTGAATCCTTCGATACGGTGAAATTTGTGCTCAAAGACACGTTTGTGCAGGCTGCCTGTTATGCCGATATAGAGAGTTCCCGACAGGCTGCCCATGATGTACGCGCAGTACGTTTTTCGCTCGTGAGGCATAGGAGGGAGTAGGGGCCCTTCGACTCCGATGGCCATTCACTTCGTGAACGGCCACCTTCGCTCAGGGTGACAGGGTTAGACGGTATGTGCGGTGATCAGGCTCACGCGAGAATTGGTACATTTGGCGCTCGCGTATGCCACTCCGTCGCTTGCTCATACGCATTTGCGGCTTGCAGCACGATGTCCTCCCGCCAGGGAGCGGCGGCCAGTTGCAAACCGATCGGCAGGCCATCTTTTGTGAATCCGCAGGGAACGGAAATCGCGGGAATCCCCCACACATTAAAAGGCCGCGTGTTGCGCAGCATGATCATTTCTCGCGGACGGAGCGTGTCGGGATGTTCCCGGAGACCGGCGATCACGGCCGGCGGGAGCGGAACGGTGGGCGTTAGCAGCACGTCCACGTCGTCAAACATTTTTCGGATCGCGTGACGGCTCGCCTGGAGGTCGCGGCTGGCGCGGAGAGCATCGGATGCGGAGATTTTGGCTCCGGATTGGATGCGCGCGAGTGTCGAGGGCTGGTAGAGCTCCGGTGACCGGGCCACGAATTGCTCGTGATAAGCGTAGGCTTCGGCACTCGCGAGCTTGCGTTCGGTGGTGGAGACTTCGAGTTTAACCTCGCGAATCTCAGCATGGAGTTCGCGAAAAATCTCGATTGCTTTTTCGATTGCCCCGGCGACCTCGGGATGGAGATCGTCAAAGAAAAATGCCCGCGGCACGCCGATGCGCAGCTTGGGCGAGGGGCGAGCAATAGGGCGAGCAATAAGTTGAGCGATAGCAGCGACGAAATCCGGGACAGGAGCGTCAATGCTGGCGGGATCGGCCGGGTCGTAGCCTGCCAGCACTTGCAGCATCAACGCCGCGTCATAGACCGAGTTCACGATCGGTCCGACGTGATCGTAGGACCATGACAGTGGAACGACTCCGCGGGCGCTCACGCGGCCATACGTCGGCTTGAGCCCGACGACTCCGCAGTAGGCGGCGGGCAGGCGGACGGAACCGGCGGTGTCGGTGCCGACGGCGGCATAGCCGAGACCAGCAGCGACGCTGGCCGCCGAGCCTCCCGAAGACCCTCCAGTCACACGCGTAATGTCCCAGGGATTGCGGATCTCGCCGAACAAGCTGATCATCGAGCTGCCGCCATAGGCGAATTCGTGCAGGTTCTGCTTGCCAAGAATGATTGCGCCCGCGGCCCGCAGTCGGCGCACAACTTCGGCGTCTTCGCTGGGAATGCGATCTTTGAACAACGCGCTGGCGGCGGTAGTGCGAACTCCGGCGGTATCGAGAATGTCTTTGAGTCCGATGGGGATGCCGTGAAGCGGGCCGCGCCATTCTCCGCGGAGGATTTCTTGCTCGGCGCGCCGGGCTTCGTCGAGAGCGGAGTCGGCCGTAACCGTGATGAAGGCGTTGAGCTTCGGGTTGAGCTGGTCGATGCGCGCCAGGCAGTCGCGAGTGAGTTCAACGGGAGAGATGGAGCGGTCGCGAATTTGCCGGCTGAGTTGCTGAATTGTGGGGCGCACGTGATCCTCGACAGGTCGAAGAGATTTTACAGGTTGTGGGCAGAATCTATTCGCTCCCGGCAACGCGGCGGAATCACCTGCCCGGCGTCTATGCGCCGAGTCCCAGCGGAAGACAAGAATGAAGACCGGCTTGCTCCAGGTCGAGCAACTTGCGTTTGATGTCGAGGCCGCCTCCGTAACCGCAAAGTGAGCCGCTCGATGCGATCACCCGGTGGCAGGGGACGACGATGGCGATGGGGTTCCGGTTGTTCGACATGCCGACGGCACGGTAGGCATGCAGGTGGCCGATGGCTTCAGCGATCTTGCGGTAGCTGCGGGTTTCGCCGTATGGAATTTCCAGCAGCGCATGCCAGCACGCAAGCTGGAACTCGGTTCCACGAAGGTCGAGAGGGAAGGAAAACTCGCGACGCTCACCGGCAAAGTAATCGTCGAGTTCGCGGAGATAGGGCGCGAGGGCTGATTTGGACTCATGCAGCTGAATCGTACTCGGATTCAGCTTCTGCACCCGACCTTCGAATTCGAGTCGCACCAAGCCCTTGGTGGAAGCGGCGAGGAAGAGTGGGCCAACGGGCGAAGACGCGCGCCAGTAGAACAGAGTTTCCATGACGTGGTGGAGGATAGCACGATGTTTGCCTCCAGCATTGTCCCCTTCCAAATCGGCATAGGGGGACGGGTCGCCCCGCCTCCCCTGCCACACCACCGAACATGCGGGTCCGCATCCGGCGGTTCGGCGGATTCAGCGAAGAGCTCACGACCAGAGGCGGAAGCCCGAGCCCC
>PLHP01000039.1 GCA_003138955.1 Acidobacteriaceae bacterium
TCTGGCAGGATTTCTTCGACGTGATTTTCAGCGTCTCCAGCATTCTGCTGGCTGTGTTTTTCGGGGCGGCACTGGGCAACGTGGTGCGCGGAGTTCCGCTGGATTCAACCGGCTATTTTTTTGAGCCGCTCTGGACCAACTTCAAACTCGGCGCGCAGACGGGCATCCTGGATTGGTACACGATACTCATCGGCGTGATAGGGTTGGTGACCCTGGCCGCGCACGGTTCCTACTATGTCGCTCTCAAAACCGACGAGGATCTCGGCCGGCGCGCCCGCGGTTTCGCCTTGCTCTGCTGGCCCGTGCAGTTTTTTTTGACCTTCAGTGCGTTGGTTGCGACTTATTTCATCCGGCCCGATATCATGGCGAACTACGAAACGCACCCGATCGGGATACTGGTTCCAATCGTCGTTGTGGCCAGCCTGGCGGTGATGCTCTGGGCTAATCCCACGGGCAAAGAGAAACTTGCGTTCGTAGCCTCCAGCCTGTATATCACCGGAATGCTGGTGGGCGCGGCGTTTGCACTCTATCCCGTCGTACTGCCTGCCCGCGATCATCAATATAACCTCACCATCTACAACACCGCCGCCGGGAGTCACGGACTGAGCGTCGGCCTGGTTTGGTGGACGTTCGCCGCGGTGCTCGCGGTGGCCTATTTTGTGTTCGTTTACCGCAAGTTTCGCGGCAAGGTGCAGGTGGGAGAAGGGCACTACTGAAGAACCGCCATCAGCCGTCAGCTATCAGCCATCAGCTAGACCGGGGCGTATCCGTCGTCCAGATCATGACGGACCGAAAGCTGATGGCTTTGCTTTCCCTGACGGCTGATGGCTTCCTTTCCCCTCCCGTATAATCGGAACATGAGCGCTCACTCCCATCACCCCGGCCAGCAACAGCCCACCCCGCAACCTTTACCTGGCGTCAATGCCATCATCGCCGTCGGTTCCGGCAAGGGCGGAGTCGGCAAGACCACGCTCTCGGTCAATCTGGCAATCGCCCTCAGTAAAATGGGCCACAAGGTGGGATTGCTCGACGGCGACGTCTACGGGCCTAACGTCCCGCTCATGCTCGGCACCAACGAGCAACCCAAGGTGATCGGCGAAAACCAGTTCGCGCCCATCAACTCGCATGGGCTCAAGGTCATCTCGGTCGGCTTCCTCAACCCTGGAGACAAGCCGCTCATTTGGCGCGGCCCCATGCTGCATTCGATCATGAAGCAGTTCCTGGGATCGGTGCAGTGGGGACTGCTTGATTATCTTGTCATCGACCTTCCTCCGGGAACCGGCGACGTTGCGCTCTCGCTGATTCAGACCGTCCCCTTGACCGGCGCCATCGTGGTCTCTACGCCCTCGGACGTTGCGCTGCAGGACGCGCGCAAGGCCATCGAGATGTTCCGCCAGATGAAGGTGGACATCGTGGGGATGGTCGAAAACATGAGTTACTTCGTGTGCCCGCACTGCCAGCACGAAATCGACATCTTCTCGCGCGGCGGCGCGGAAAGGACGGCGAAGCAGTTCGACATCGCCTTCCTCGGAAGCATCGAGCTCGATCCCGAGATTCGTAAATCAGGCGACGGCGGCTCTCCGTCCGTGCTCCAGGGAGAGGACTCGCCCCATGCGAAGTCGCTGTTCGCGTTTGCCCGCAAGGTGGCGGCGCGGGTGGAGGAGATCAAAGCCGGGAGCTCGGAAAGCGTGATCCAGATTCAGTAGGGCCACGACACGCTACTTGAATTGCAAATGCAACTGGCGGAGCCCAACCTGGGCGGCGCTGGTGCCGGCGTTGAACACGATGATGCGAACCACGTAATCGCCGTCCGCTCCGGTCGGCAGACCCTGCCAGCCACTGGAGTAGATTCCGTTGGGCGTAGTCACAGGTACCTCTACCGATAGTGCATACCAGTTTGTTCCGTCGGGGGTGTATTCTGCCCGAGCATAGCTTCCGCTCGGCAGAACGCTTGTCGCTGTCGTGAGCAGGAAGCGGACTGCGGTCGCGTTCAACATATCGATCTGATTGCGATCGAGTGCGTTCCCGACTTCGCTCGTACCCACACCCGCGTTGAACCCGTTCCCATAATAGAAGCTGTAGTCAGAGGGAGCGGCTGTAGCTCCCGGCGGCCCTGGCGCGCCCGGCGCCCCAGTAGGACCCACAGGTCCCGCCGCGCCGGTGAGTCCTGGCGCGCCCGCTGCCCCAGCCGGGCCCGCAGCTCCCGCCGCGCCGGTGAGCCCTGGCGCGCCCGTCGCCCCAGCCGGGCCCACGGCTCCCGCCGCGCCGGTGAGTCCTGGCGCGCCCGCCGCCCCAGCGGGACCAGCAGTTCCCGCGGCGCCGGTTACTCCTTGCGGCCCTTGCGGTCCGGATGCCCCCACGAGGGAGTGAAAGCTGTTTCCGTTGTCCGATTCCACAATCACGCCGCTGGCGATCGATAGCGTGTATTGCCCTACAGCCGGCGCCGGCACAGGCAGTCCGAGATCAACTAAAGTAATCGCAGATTGCGCCGTGTTTCCGGACTCCGGCTGCACCGTTAGCGGTCCACTGCAATTTGTTCCTGGAGTGCCAGTGGCGCACTGTGCCCACGAGATTCCAGACAGCAGGATGAGCAGGCCGATCAATAATAAGTTTTTCATTTCGTCTCCCGAGCTCTAGGGAATCACCGCGACGGTTTGGTTACTGTAGGCGCTTTCGTTGTCGCCGTTAACTGCGGTGGTGACGTAGTAGAGCGTCTGATTATGAGTTACTTTTACATCGCTATAAGTTGTGCTGACGATCCCGGAGGCCAATTTTGCAAATGGCCCTCCGGACGTAGTTCCGCGGTAGATGTTATAACTCGTCGCGTTCTGACTGGCGCTCCAGGTTAGACTGACGGAATGCCCCGTGATGGTGACAGTTGCATGGCCGCTTAGTTTTACATGGCCTTGAAGTCCCTGAGCGAAGCTGAAACTCAGACAGCCCAGAACCATGCAGGTTGTGAATAGTTGTTTCATTCGCTCCACGCTTATTTCGGTTTCCTGGCGCGTCAAACTCTCGCGCCGGACGATTCGTAGACACGAATCCTGCTAGCCGCCGAGGCAAGAAGTTACTGCCGAGGTACGGTTCGGTTCCGTTGCCGGTTTGGCACTGCGTAACAGCGGTCCGAGTGAACCGCCGAGGGCGAGTGTCACCGTTTACTTTCCGGCGGATTGCGTCGTGCTTCTGGACGCCGGATGACGCGTGGCGATGAAGTCAATTTCGCAGAAAGCGCGTATCGAAGTAAGTGACCGTGGTACAGAAAATTCGTGATGAATGCACTGGTGAGTAATTTGCGGGAGCTAAATCTTTATCCGAGTCTACTGTTCGACTTGGTTGGCGATACGCGCTCCGAGATGGAAGCTGCCTGGAAGTTCGTCCGTTCGGGAGCGATCGTTCTGGGCGCCATTGAAGATGCGGAACTGACGCACCTGCACGGCTTGATGTCGCGCTATTGGGACTGGGGCACCGATCGAAATATGGACTTCGCCGACGCTACGCTCGTGTATCTGGCGAAACGCGAATCTCTTTCCGTCATTCTCACGGTCGATCACGCGGACTTTGCGACTTATCGGATTGAGGGGAAACGTTAGTTCCGGGTGTTCCCGAGGAAACGACCGTAGCCATGCGTAGCCCGCTAACGGTCGTAAGATGCGGGGTACTGGGCCCTGAAGATTGGGGGTGGTGCGCACACCCACACATTCGCAAAGAACGCGAATGTGTGGGGCACCCGGCCTCTGCAATCCGGATTCTGCTTAACGGGACGGGTTTCAGATCGCTATGCCCAATGCCGTGCTCATCCTTGACACCCTCGCCAGCGCTCCCTAGAATTCCATTAGGCGCGGTGGAGTCTTTATCTAAGCCACTGCATCTAAAGAATTTAGAGGGGCGGTTCGGCTCCTCGCTCAGGTCGATATGCCAGCAGGGCCAGCGGGCGGACGGGAACGGGAAATCCTGACTGCCATTATCGAGACATTCATTGCCAGCGGAGAACCGGTGGGGTCGCGCACGCTTGCTCGCTCCAGCCGCGAAGGGTTGAGTGCGGCTACGATTCGCAACGTGATGGCTGACCTGGCCGATGCTGGATTTCTTGAGCAGCCTCACGCTTCGGCGGGGCGCGTTCCTACGGCTGAGGCTTATCGTTATTATGTCGAGCAACTTAGTGGCGAGGCGCATCTCTCGCATGAGAACCAGAGCATCATCCAGGACGCACTGACCGGGGTCACGGATGTGGAGGAGTTCATGGAGCGCACTTCGCATGTGCTCTCCCTGATCTCGCACAGTGTTGGGGTTACGGTCGCTACCAGCGGACCTCGCAACGCGCTGGAGCACGTTTACTTTTCGCGCCTGGGGGATCAGAAAGTGCTGGCGGTTGTGGTCACGCGTTCGGGGGTGGTGCGCGATCGGGTGCTGCGGCTTGATATTCCGCAGGCTGATCTGGATTTGGCGGCGCGCTACATCAATGATAATTTTCGCGGCTGGACGATGGGCGACATGCGCGCCGAGCTGGCCCGCCGCCTGGAACAGGAACGCAGCGAGTATGACCGGCTGATGAAGTCCATCGAGCAGCTCTACCAGCAGGGCGCTTTGGCTTCGAACGAGGGCACGCAGGCGGTGTTCGTGGAAGGAGCGGCGAACCTGGTGACGAATCTGGTTACGAGCCATGTAACCGGGCAGGAAGATCGGCAGCGGTTGCAGGATATGCTGCGGACGCTTGAGGAAAAAGAAAAAGTTGTGAAGCTGCTCAGCGCTTATCTGGACACGCGGCAGGAAGCGGTGCGCGTCGTGATCGGGTTGGACGAGGCTTTGCCTGCTTCGAATTTGCAGAATTTTGTCCTCATTGGCGCTCCCGCGCGCGTGGGCGGCGAGGTGATGGGGTCGCTGGCTGTGATTGGACCTACGCGGCTGGATTATCAACACACCATGTCGGCCGTGTCGTACATCGCACGGCTTTTCGACAAACTTTTGAACGAATCGGAGTAGTGCAGCAGTATGGCGAAGAGAAACGGAAAAACCAACGGGGAACTCGATCTGGAGCACGAACTTCCGGCTGCGGAGGGCGGAGAAGAAGCTGCGCCTGTCTCAACTGCGGCCAAGCCAGGGGAGATCAGTGCGGCATCGGAAGTGGAAAAGCTCAAGGCCGAGCGCGACGCGCTGCTCGACCGCCTGGCTCGTCTGCAGGCGGAATTCGACAACGCCCGCAAGCGCGCGGTGCGGGATCAGCAGGAATTCCGGGAATACGCCGCGGCCGATGTCATCAAGAACATTCTGCCAATCCTTGATAGTTTCGAGCGGGCGTTGAAGGCTGAGGGCGATGCCAGCGACTTCCGCAACGGCGTTGAGCTCATCTACCGTCAGTTTCAGGATGCGCTGCAGAAAGTCGGAGTGCAGCCGATAGTTTCGCTGGGGCGGCCTTTCGATCCGCGGGTTCACGAAGCCATTGAAATGGTGGATACCACTGAGGTGCCGGATCATCACGTCCTCGACGAACTGCAGCGCGGCTACAAGTACAAAGAGCGCCTGCTGCGTCCCGCGATGGTGCGGGTCGCCCGCAATACCCGCACATAATTGAGATAACGATTTGCTCAACCGATTTGCTTAACTGAAGAGTGGGGGAGTTTCTGGCGGCCAACACAAAACGCGATTATTACGAGGTGCTCGGTGTTGCCCGTGCGGCCACCGACGTTGAGATCAAGAGCGCTTACCGCAAGCTTGCGATGACGTATCATCCTGACCGCAACCCCAACAATCCTGATGCGGAAGACAAATTCAAGGAGATCACCGAAGCTTACGCGATTCTCGCCGATAGCGAGAAGCGCTCTTTGTATGACCGCTTTGGGCATGCTGGCGTGGGCGGCAACTCCGGAGGTCCGGCTGGATTCGATCCCGCCATTTTCCAGGATTTTGGCGACATCTTCGGCGACATCTTCGGTTTCGGCGATATGTTCGGCCAGGGCGGGCGTCGTCGCAGCCGCGCTCAGCGCGGAGCCGATCTTCGCGAAGACTTGCACCTTGAATTTGATGAAGCGGTCTTCGGCGCTGAGAGGCAAGTGAATGTCCGCCGCCATGAGACCTGCGACGGGTGCCGCGGAAACGGTACGGCGCCCGGCAAAGCTGCAGTCAATTGCCGGTCGTGCAATGGCCGAGGGCAGGTGCGGTATCAGCAAGGTTTTTTCAGCATCGCTCGAACCTGCCCAACCTGCCAGGGCGCGGGCAGTGTAATCACCGATCCCTGCCCGAAGTGCAAAGGCGAAGGCCGCTTGCTGCGCGAGCGCGTGGTCGAAGCCAAGGTGCCGGCGGGAGTGGAGGACGGCACGCGAATTCGTTTCACCGGACTGGGCGAGGCGGGCGCGTTCGGTGGGCCAGGCGGTGACTTGTATGTTGTCCTGCATGTGAAGGAGCACGCCTTCTTTGAGCGCGAGGGCAACGACCTGCACTGCGTGGTTCCGATCTCGTTTGCGCAAGCTGCGCTCGGCATCGAGATTATGGTTCCGACGCTTGAAGGAGAACACAAGCTGAAGATTCCTGAAGGCACGCAGTCGGGAACCACGTTTCGCATTCGCAGCAAAGGCGTGCCGGTGCTCAATGGGCACGGCAAAGGCGATCTTTACGTCGAGGTGCGAATACAGACGCCCGGGAAACTGACGAAGCGCCAGCGCGAACTGTTGGCCGAACTGGGAGAGCTGTCCCCGGTGGAAAACAAGCCACAGAATCGGTCGCTATTGGGACGCGTGAAGGACATGTTTGTTTAGAGAAGTTCTCGGGTCTCAGTTCTCAGTTCTCAGCAAAAGCTCTCCTTCGAGCGCTGTTTCACCGAGCACATCGGGGTTGCATGACCGAGGACAGTCCTCGTGAGGGCCTTTACTGAGAGCTGAAAACTGAGAGCTGAGAGCTGCCTTATGGCACGCCGCCGCTGGATCGCTGACGAGGTTACCGGAGATACCGCTGCTTTGGTGGGCGAACATGCCGCGCATCTTGCCCGTGTGCTGCGCGCAGAAGTCGGGCAGGAGTTTGACATCGCGACTGGAGAAGAAGTTCGCCGCGGAACCATCACCACGATCTCCTATGATCGCGTTGATTTTGCGCTCGACACGAAGCCATACCATGGGCGCAGGCCCAAGCCCAAGCCGTTTGACGCTCCGACGATCACGCTGGCTCTTGCCATTTTCAAGTTCGACCGCATGGAGTGGGCGATCGAGAAGTGTACGGAGATCGGCGTCGCTCGCATCGTTCCCGTCATCGCCCGCCGGAGCGATGCTCATCTGGCCGCTGCGGCCGTGAAACGGCGCGAGCGCTGGTTGCGCATCGTTCGTCAGGCGAGCGAACAGTCGCGACGGTCGGCGCCGCCTGAGGTTGCAGCCCCGGTCAAAGTGAGGGATCTTGCTGCCCCCGGTGTCCTGCCGGGCGGCGCACTGACCCGCGTCGTTCTTGCCGAATCTCTCGCCGAGTCTGAAGAGGAAACTCGGCTGGGAGACATTTTAGAATTCCAACCAACCGAAGTGGCGCTCGCCGTGGGGCCCGAAGGGGGATGGGCCGACGAGGAGCTGGCGTGGTTTCGCGAAACGGGGTGGGCCGCGGCATCGCTGGGCGGCACGATCCTGCGCGCCGAAACCGCGGCGATTGTCGCTACCGCACTCGCGCTTGATGCCCTGCGTTGATGCGCACAGCATTCCACAACCGCCTCTGATATTCTCCGGCAAGTGGCTTCTCAAGTAACGTATCAGGGAAATCCGACAGCTTCACCTGCGACGAAGATCGTTCCCGATGAACGCCAGCGGCAAGCCATCGAACACGTTCATGGCCCGATGCTGGTGATCGCCGGCGCCGGTACCGGGAAGACTACTGTCCTCACGCAGCGCGTGGCCAACCTCATCCGCGAAGGGCACGCCCGCCCTGACGAAATTGTGGCGCTCACCTATACCGACAATTCCGCTGCGGAGATGCTGGCCCGCGTGCAAGGGGAACTGAAGGGTACAGCCATCGACGGCTTGCAGGCCTGCACATTTCATGCCTGGTGCAATGGATTGCTCCAGCGTCGCGGCGCTGGTTTTGGTGTGCTCGACGACAGAGATCTCTGGGTGTACTTGCGCCGCCGTATTCGCGATCTGCGCCTCAAACACTTTGTCCGTGCTGCGAACGTCGGCCAGTTCCTCGATAGCTTGCTTGATTTCATGCGTCGTTGCCAGGACGAACTGGTGGGCCCGGCAGAGTACGCGCTCTACGTTAAGCGCCTTGAACGCGGCGAGGTCGCGCTTCCCCGTGTTGCGCGCTCGAAGAAGCAAACGGAATTGGAAGAGGCGGAGATCCTGGAGCGCTGCCAGGAAATCGCTCGCGTTTTTGCCACCGTGGAAAACATGCTGCTGAAAGAAAACCTGGGCACCTTCGGCCACATGATCACCAAAGCCTATCAGTTGCTGACGAACGATCCCGCACTGCTCGAAGAGGAACGGAGGCGCACCCGCTTCCTGTTGGTGGATGAATTCCAGGATGCGAACTTTGCCCAGGTCGAGATCCTGTCGCTGCTCGCCGGGCCGGCGGCGAACGTTTTTGCCGTGGGCGATGCGGATCAGGCGATCTACCAGTTCCGCGGCGCTTCGAGCGAGGCCTTCACTTTGTTTATGAGGAACTTTCCCGCGGCCCGAGTCGTTGCCCTGGAAAAGAACCGGCGCTCGCTCTCGCCCATCCTCGGTTGCGCTTTTGGCATTGTGAATGAGAACCCGACAGTGTTCGGACAAGCGTTCTCGCAAAAAGGAATTTCAACTTCCTACCAGCGTGCGCCCCTGGAATCGCTGCGCGACGAGGAGGCGAAGCGGAAAGGGGAGACCACGACGGCGCCGCGGGTCGAAATTGTTACCTGGAGAGATAAAGAAGTCGAGGCCGCCGACCTTGCGCGCCGCATCCAGAGGAAGCGCAAGGACAAGGACAAGGACAACAATAAAGACCAGCGCTGCCGCTGGAGCGATTTTGCCGTGCTCTATCGCCAGCACAACCATCGCGACGAACTGGTTCAGGAACTTGCCGAGCGGGGCATTCCATTCTCCATCGAAGGTCTGGACGTTCTCGATACACCCGAAGTCCGCGACGCAGTGGCCTGCCTGACCGCCGCTGTGTCTCCCAACGATCATGCCAGCTTGTTTCGCGTGGCGGCGTTGCCCCAGTTCGGCATCAACCCAATGGAATTGCGGGCGGCGATGAGGGCGGTGCGGCGGCAGGAACTCGATCTCCGCACGGTGTTGGGACGGCTCGCTGGTGGCGCAGCGGTGCTGGAAAGCGTGGAGAAGGTCCACCGCGAAGTGAAGAGGGACGGAGTTCGCGCGGACGATGCTGTGAGCGTTGTGATTCGGCACTTCGATCTGCAGCGGTCGGCTTTGCTGGCCGCGTTTCTGAAGTTCGTGGAGTCATGGCACAAGAAAGCGATTGCCGAAACTGGGAGTCCCTCCGAATTCCTCGAGTACCTGGATTATTTTGTGCAGGCGAGAGGCACGATTCCGCTTCCGCGCACCGAGGAAGACGCGGTACAGCTTTTGACCGCGCACGCCGCCAAGGGACTTGAGTTCCAGCACGTGGCCGTCATTCGCGGCTCATCCGTTTCGTTCCCAAATGCATACCATGAGCCGCTCATTGCGTTTCCTACGGAACTGCGACATGCGGCCATGTCTTCGCCGGGCGCTGTTAGTGACGACAAGACACTGCACGAAGAAGAAGAGCGCCGCCTGTTTTACGTGGCCATGACGCGCGCCAAAGACACACTGGCGATCTATGCTCACCAGGGACAGAGCAAAAAGGATCCGAAGCCGACCAAGTTTCTGCGGGAGTTCATGGTTCACCCGGCTTACAAAAGGTTCTGGTCCACCCATCCAGCGGCGGCCGTGCAGGACAGGTTGTTTGCCGAGGAGGAACAGAGAATCGCGGTGCAGCAATCGAACGTGGCCGCGTGGCTGCTCATGCCGCCGTCGGCGAGCTTCGTCACCGGCCTGAGCGCGTCGGCCATTGAAATCTATGAAGAGTGCCCGCTCCGCTTCAAGCTCGAAAGGGAGTGGAACCTGCCGCGCGACGTCCCCGCATCACTGCACTACGGGGCGGCCATGCATCGCATCCTGCACACCTTCTACGATGCGCAACGCTATCAACGCGCTATCAGCGACGACGATTTGCTGGAACAGTTCCGGTCCGACCTGGCTTCCGCGGGCATCGCCGACCGCTATCAGTATGAGCTGTATTTGCGGCAGGGAATGGAGCAGTTGCGGCAATTTTTCGAGTGGGCTCGCAGCGCCGAGACGCCGGAAGTCATGGAGACCGAATGCAGATTTGAACTGCAAGTGGGCTCGGCGAAGTTGACCGGGCGCGTGGATCGCATCGATCGCACGGGCCCGGACTCCGTTGCCATCGTGGACTACAAGACGGGCAAGCCGAAGTTGCAAGAGGATGCCGACGAGAGCCTGCAACTTTCCCTGTATGCGCTCGCGGCCAGGGAGACTTGGGGAAAGCGGGCCGACCGCCTGATCTTCCACAACCTCGAAAACAATACGCCCGTCCACACCACGCGGACCGATGCCGAATTGGAAGCGGCGAAGTTGCGCGTGCAAAAAGCGTCAGACGGAATCGCGCAGGGAAAGTTTGCCCCGAAGCCCGGGTATCACTGTGCGTTTTGTCCCTACCGCAATCTTTGTCCCGCGACGGAGAAGACGGTCGCGGCTCCGCAGAAAAAGTCGGCGTCTCGCGTCAACTAGAGGCCATCTCATCACGAATCGAAGGGGGTAAACTGCCACGGCCCTCAGGGGCTAAAGCCCGCATCTTTATTGGCTCTCGATGGCACGGCTGAAGCCGTGCCCTTCCCAAAACCATTCATGAGACCAGCCCTGGTTTGAGCAGAAGGCTTTCGTTCGCGGGAACAAGCGGAGTGGTGTTGGAAATCGGGAAAACGTCGCAAAAAACTTTGGGGACGCTCATCGCGTCCCCTTTGTCGTTGCCTGTTGCAGGTGCTTAGTGCTTTTTGCTGCTCTTCTTCTTTGCTTTCTTCTTGGTTGCCATGGATCTATTCTCCCTTTCCATTCTTCATGGAATTTCGCAACGGTGTTTTGTTGCAACTGATTGATGTATAGAGTCAATGCAGAACGAAGTCAAGAGAAAAATGATCGAAACGGGCGCGTGCAACGCTGTACCAAAGTCACCAGCGCGACTCGCGCGCGAAGAAAAATTCGCGTGACATCACAACTCGCTCTCGCTTGTTCTCCCCTCGCGTCGTTTCTGCCGCGCGCACGTTTCAGCCGAAAGCGTCGTTCGGATACCGGCGGGTTTGCGCGTCGAGAACCTCGCGATGCTTGTCACGCTCTATGATGAGAGACGATTTTCAAGCGACGCAGGGGCCAGCGGAGCCCGTGTGCTCGTCACCTTGATTTATGAAATGATTCACCGCGGGATTGCGGCGCTGTGCCTGAGCGGGGAGAACGCTGTGGCTATGGCGGTGGAGCGGTAGGATGGTCTAGAACCCGGTTTTGAGTGTAATCGGGACGTCACGTCAACCAAGGTTTCGACACGTCGCCAACCCCGTACTTGCCTCGCCTCCGCTCCGCAAGTTTCTCAGTAGTAAACCAAGCAATCGATACCACCGCAAAAAAGAAGGGGATATAGAAGTACCACAGAACCACGAGAGCTAGAGCGGCATAGGCCAAATCGGAGGGGTGTATAAAGCTGTACAAGACGCAAACACTAATCAGGAAAACCCACATGACCACAGCCGCGAAAAGTCGGATGAAGACTTTCGCATACTGCGGTAAAGTGAACCACCGTAAAGGAGCTACGAGCCGAACGCGTACCTTGAAGAGGAGAAGGGCCAGCAGCAACGGAATCACCAAGAGTACGATGGCGTTTACGATGGCGTGAAGTACGAGCATACCCGCTTCCGTGCGGCCACTACATTCTGACACAGGCCAGTTGATGGCAACCAGGCGATTACAGTGCGCCGTGAAAGGCGTTGG
>PLHP01000311.1 GCA_003138955.1 Acidobacteriaceae bacterium
CTTGTAGCGCTCGTTGGTGGCCAGGGAAAATTTCGCCACCGGCTTGCCCTGCGGCGTGTACTTGATTTCGGGATCCTTGCCGAGGTTTCCAATCAGAATGACTTTGTTTACGCTTTTCATGAGTGCGGGCTCCTTCGTCGAGACGCTGACCTTCGAGACGCTCACTATAGCAGAATTGGGCGACCCCTTGGCGGTGTCGCACGTACTAAGAATATGTGATGAATCGGGAGCGGGGTTCCGGGGGGAGCCGATTTGCCCCAACTGTAGAGACGCGGCTTGCCGCGTCTCCCGAAGCGAAACAACCATCTCCATCTTCTATGCAAACATCTGAAACAGCATGAGGTAAACGATCACGCCCGTCACCGAGACGTACAACCAGATTGGAAACGTCCAGCGGGCGATGGCCCGATGCCGGTCAAATTGCTCACGCAGCCCACGGGTCAACGTAATCAACACCATGGGTACAATAACGATGGCTAGGATCGTGTGCGAGATCAGGATGGTGAGATAGAGGATCCGCGCCCATCCCGTACCGCGAAAATACACGATGCCGCCGTGATGTGGCCAGTGATAGTAAACGTAAGACACGAGGAAAAGCGAAGAGGTACCGAATGCGGTCAGCATCACCGCGCGATGCGCCGCGATCTTGCCGCGCGCGATAAGCATCCGCCCTGTAACCAGCAGCACGGCGCTCGATCCGTTGAGTGTCGCGTTGATCTTGGGAAAAATTGAGTAGTCGGTCATGGAAGAAGTTTAGTTGTACGGGGAAGGGAGCGTGTTGGCAAGGTCAGAGGTCAGAGGTCAGATTGCAGAGGTGAAGAGCAAGGGCGGCTTTTACCTCTGCAATCTGACCTCTCACCTCTGACCTCCCACCTCTCGCTCCCTCGCCTCGCTTGCGTATAGAATATGCACACGATGCCTGACCTATGGAGCCCTCAGCCGCCGCCCCCGGCGGCCACAAAGGAATCCGGTGCGCGCACCCTGCCCGTGGTGGCGGTTTGGGCACGCGATCTGCTGGTCTCGCTCGTCATCTCCGCTTTCATCATTATATTTCTTTATCAGCCGGTGAAAGTGGAAGGCACCAGCATGATGCCCGGCCTCGAAGACCAGGAGCGGATTTTCGTCAACAAGTTCGTCTATCGCTGGGAGCCCATCCAGCGCGGCGACATCGTCGTCTTCCGCTATCCGCGCGACACGTCGAAAAGCTACATTAAGCGCGTCATCGGCGTCGCCGGCGACCGAGTCCGCATCGAGAACGGCCAGGTCTACGTGAACGGCGAGGCGCTCGACGAAGACTACGTTCCCAGCGATTACGCGGATGCCCGTTCTTATGGCGAAGTCAAGGTTCCGCCGAATAGCTTCTTCGTTCTCGGCGATCATCGCACGATGTCGAACGACAGCCGCGACTTCGGTACCGTGAACGAACGCTACATCTACGGCAAAGCCGTCTTCGGGTATTGGCCTATGGAGAAGCTGGGGCGCTTACGCTAGCTGTCAGCCGTCAGCCATCAGGAAATGCGTTTTGTGGCCATGCTTCATCTATATCCCAGAATAGAGCTGGTCTTCTTGATGGCTGGCGGCTGATGGCACGGCTGACAGCTAAATCTGCTGACACCCTCTCACACTCCTGCTAGAATCGATAAAATCCACTCCCAGGAGTTCTAATGCAAGCGATCCTTGCGCTGGAAGACGGCAGAGTCTTCCGAGGCAAAGGCTACGGCGCTAAAGGCGAGTGCTCCGGCGAAGTCGTTTTTAATACTTCCATTACCGGCTACCAGGAAATTTTCACCGACCCGTCGTACGCCGGGCAGATGGTCGTCCTGACCAACCCCGAAATCGGAAACTACGGCACCAATCCCGAAGACAGCGAAGCGGTGCGTCCATACATCGAGGGGCTGATCGTGCGCGAGTTCTCGAAAGTCAGTTCCAACTGGCGCTCGCAGCAGGTCACGGACGAGTTCATGGAGCAGTTCAAGATCCCGGTGCTCGCCGAGATTGACACGCGCGCCCTGGTCCGCCACCTGCGAGATAACGGCGTGATGCGCGGCGTGATCTCGACGCTCGAAGACGATACCGACAAACTCGTCGCCAAGGCGCGCGCCATCCCGAAAATGGATGGCCAGGATCTTGCCAAAGTTGTCTCGACCAACCACACCTACGTGTGGGAGACGGGCGAGCGCTCGCACCTACCGGACGAAATTGTCGGCGTCAAAGACGAGCCGGCGCGCTTCCACGTGGTCGCCTATGACTTCGGCATCAAGCAGAACATTCTGCGCAAGCTGCGCGGAGAAGGCTGCAAGGTTACCGTTGTCCCGGCACAAACGACGGCGGAAGACGTGCTGGCGCTGAAGCCCGACGGAGTGTTCCTGTCGAACGGCCCGGGCGATCCCGAGCCTTGCACCTATGCGGTGGACAACATCCGGCGACTAATGGGAAGGCAGCCGATTTTCGGAATTTGCCTGGGACATCAACTTGTGGGCATAGCGCTCGGAGGGAAGACCTTCAAGCTGAAATTCGGCCACCACGGCGGGAATCATCCCGTAAAGCAGTTGGCCACCGGCAAGATCGAAATCACTGCGCATAACCATAACTTCGCCGTCGATCCCGATTCGCTCCCGCAAAGCGAAGTTGAATTGACGCACATGGACCTAAACGACCAGACGCTCGAAGGCATGCGCCACCGGAATTTGCCGCTATTTACAGTGCAGTACCACCCCGAGGCCGCGCCGGGGCCACACGATTCGCACTACTTGTTCAAAGATTTTGTGAAAATGATGGAGGAGTGCAAGCGGTGAAGGACCAAAGCGTCTTCTACGTTTACGCTTTGAAAGATCCGCGATCGAATCCCGCTCGCCCTTTTTATATTGGCAAAGGTGCTGGGACTCGCGCCTGGGAGCACGAACTTCGTGCCGATCAATCCGCCAAGGGTGAGCGGATAAGGCAAATTCATGCTGCGGGACTGGAAGTGCTCACGGTCAAGTTGGTCGAAGGGCTATCTGAAGCCGAGTCTCTGAGGATTGAAGCGGAATTGATCAGCGCATTTGGAACGGAAGATCGCGGCGGTCTTCTTACAAATGCGGTAGTGCCGACAGGTGTGGCGCTAGGTAGGAGTCGCGGCGTAGTTGTTCCGTCGGGCGTGGTTGAAAAAGCTCAGATCGCCCTCGACCACTTGAAAAGCGCAGTGTTTGAGACGACACGAGCTAACAAGGACGGCATAACTAATTACGAGGTCGCTAAGTGCCTCGGGCTGCAGAGCGACTATGGGGGTGGCTCTAAGAATTATTTAAGCTACAGCCTGCTTGGGATCTTGATGCGTGACGGAAAGATCAAGCGGCTTCAAAACAAGAAGCACATAGCGGCGGTCAGATAGCTCAATGCCAAAACGAACTGACATCTCGAAAATCCTAATCCTCGGCTCCGGCCCCATCGTCATAGGCCAGTCGGCCGAGTTCGACTACTCCGGCACGCAGGCTTGCAAGGCGCTCAAGTCGGAGGGCTTTGAAGTCGTGCTGGCCAACTCGAATCCAGCCACCATCATGACCGATCCTGAATCAGCCGACCGCACTTACATCGAGCCGCTTACCCGCGAATATCTCGAAGAGATTATTCGCGTCGAGCGCGAGCTGTCGCCAGGCGCGGGCTTTGCCCTTCTGCCCACGGTTGGCGGACAGACCGCGCTCAACCTCGCTATCGAACTTTCCGACGGCGGCGTGCTGGAAAAGTACAACGTGCATCTGATCGGCGCGCAGATAAGCGCCATCAAGAAGGCCGAAGACCGTCTCTTTTTCAAAGATGCCATGCAGCGCATCGGGCTCGACGTCCCGAAATCAGCGCTCGTCAACAATCTGAAAGATGGCATCGAATTCGCCGGCAAGATCGGCTTTCCGGTCATCATTCGTCCGTCGTTCACGCTCGGCGGAACGGGCGGCGGCATCGCCTACAANNAACCGCGAAGAACTGATGGAAGTTCTCGCCCGCGGCCTCGATCTCTCGCCGGTGCATGAGTGCCTGATCGAAGAGTCCGTGCTCGGATGGAAAGAGTACGAGCTCGAGGTGATGCGCGACACCAAAGACAACGTCATCATCATCTGCTCGATTGAAAATTTCGATCCCATGGGCGTGCATACCGGCGACTCCATCACCGTCGCCCCGGCGCAGACGCTCACCGACCGCGAGTACCAGGTGATGCGCGATGCGGCGATTGCCGTGATCCGCGAGATCGGCGTCGAGACCGGTGGATCGAATATCCAGTTCGCCGTCAATCCCTCGACCGGGCGCATGGTGGTGATCGAGATGAACCCACGCGTCTCGCGGTCGTCGGCGCTCGCGTCAAAAGCCACCGGTTTCCCCATCGCGAAAATTGCCGCCAAGCTGGCTATCGGCTATACCCTCGACGAGATTCCGAACGACATCACGCGCAAGACTCCAGCCTGCTTCGAGCCCACGCTCGACTACGTGGTCGTCAAGATTCCGAAGTGGCAGTTCGAAAAATTTCCNNTCGGCCGCACCTTCAAGGAAGCCTTGCAGAAGGGAATCCGCGCGCTTGATACCGGCAAGCGCGTGGGCTCGGAAAAAATCGAGCCCAAGATCCTCACCCAGCGCCTGGTAACGCCGCATCCCGAGCGGCTCTCCTACGTGCGCTACGCCATTCGCCAGGGGCACACCATCAAGCAAATCGCGAAGATGACCTCGATCGATCCCTGGTTCCTCTACCAGCTCAAAGAGATTAACGACATGCAACTTGAGCTGGAAAAGCATCCGATGGAATCGATCCCCGCCGATCTGCTGCGCGAAGCGAAACGTATGGGATTCTCCGACGGACGGCTCGCCGGCACTTGGCGTCTGGATGGCAAAGGCGGCCAGGAACAAGTTCGCCACTTCCGCAAGAAGCACGGCCTCAAGCCGGTCTACAAGCGGGTCGATACCTGCGCGGCGGAGTTCGAAAGCTACACTCCTTATCTCTACTCCACCTACGAAGAAGAAGATGAGGCCGCGCCCACAGCGAAGAAAAAAGTCGTCATTCTCGGTTCCGGCCCCAACCGCATCGGGCAGGGAATTGAATTCGATTACTGCTGCTGCCATGCCGCCTACGCGCTGCGCGAGGATGGCTACGAAACCATCATGATCAACTGCAATCCCGAGACGGTCTCGACCGATTACGACACCAGCGACCGCCTCTACTTCGAGCCACTCACGCTCGAAGACGTGTTCGCCGTCTGCGAGCACGAAGCATCGGCAGGCGCGCCAGTCGGCGTAATCGTGCAGTTCGGCGGCCAGACGCCGCTGAATCTCTCGTTGCCGCTCAAAGCCGCCGGCGTCAACATCATCGGCACCACGCCCGAATCGATCGATCTGGCGGAAGACCGCAAGCGTTTCGGAAAACTGCTGGAGGAACTCGACATACCGCAAGCCCCCGGAGCCATGGTCGCCTCGGTTGAGGAGGCGGTCGAAGCCGCGAAGAAAATCGGATTCCCGGTGCTGGTGCGGCCTTCGTATGTCCTCGGAGGCCGAGCCATGGTTATCGCCTACGATGAAGACACGATTCAGCAGTATATGAAGCAGGCTGTCGAGTATTCGCAAGACCGCCCTGTGCTTATCGACAAATTCCTGGAAGACGCAATTGAAGTCGACGTAGACGCGCTCTCCGACGGCGAGGACGTCGTCATCGGCGGCATCATGCAGCACATCGAGGAAGCCGGCATCCACTCCGGCGATTCGTCCTGCGTGCTGCCCGCCGTCGACATCCCCGAGCCGCTGCTCATTCGCATGCGCGAATACACTTTCAGGCTGGCGCGCGCCCTCAAAGTGATCGGCCTGATGAACGTGCAGTTCGCAATTCCGCGCGGTGAGTTTAGCTTGTGTGGTGACGGGGCTTTGCCCCGTCCGAGCGGGGCAGAGCCCCGCAGCCACACAGCCAGCGGGAATGGCAAAGTCTACGTGCTCGAAGTCAACCCGCGCGCCTCACGCACCGTGCCCTTCGTTTCCAAAGCTACGGGTGTGCCCATGGCCAAGATTGCCGCGCGCCTCATGACCGGCCGCAAGCTGCGCGAGTTTCTCCCGGAGAACATCGAGCGCGGCACCGATCTGGATACGGGCCGCTGCTTCTACGTGAAATCGCCGGTTTTTCCCTGGTCGAAATTTCCCGGCGTCGACACGGTTCTAGGCCCCGAAATGCGCTCCACCGGAGAAGTCATGGGCGTCGCCGACAATTTCGGCGAAGCCTTCGCCAAGGCCCAAATTGCCGCTGGCCAGAAGCTGCCGGCGCAGGGCACAGTTTTCATTAGCGTCACCGACCATGACAAGCCGCACGTGGTCGAGGTCGCGCGTCGCTTCGTCGACATGGGATTCAAACTAGTGGCCACGCACGGCACCGCGGACGTCCTGGAAGAAGCTGGCCTGGCGGTCGAGCGCGTCTACAAGGTGAAAGAAGGCCGCCCCAACGCGGTGGATCTGATCAAAGCCGATCGCATCCAGCTAATCGTCAATACGCCGCACGGTCCCGACCCCTACTTCGACGAGAAAGCGATCCGCCGCGCCGCAGTCACCGGACGCATCACCACCATTACTACGCTCTCCGCCGCCCGAGCCGCCGCCGAAGGCATCTCCGCGCTGCAGCGCGGGGAAGTGCGCGTGCAAGCTCTGCAGGCGCTGCACGCGGAGCGGGTGGGTGCGAAATAAGGCCGTGAGCAAGACGGAGCACCTCCAAACATCAGCATCGCCACACCATCGACTCCACTGGAAAAACTGGGGCGCCTGCGAGTGATAAGCAAACGATGAGTAAACGACGACCGGCCGTCTTCATGAATAGGCTAGAGATGTTACGCTTGGGTTGCCGGCGAGCAGTGGGTAAGACGAATGATCAGCATCGTTGTGTTCCATGTCCTGATGGCACTTCTGGGTCTGGGTATTTGGAGCCGAGCGGTGCCGGAGCAACTCGTCAGTACGATGCTCGGCTATTTGCACAGCACGATCGGAATTACCCCTCCGCCTTTGGAAAAAGTGCGGACGATCGCTCTGATTTGGATTGGATCCACAATTATCATCGTTGACGGATCTCTTCTCCTGCTGACGCTCATCACCAAATTGTCATACTCGGGATGACAAAGTTCAGAGCGAGGGCCGATAATTTGAAGGCAACGGTACTTGCGAAAAACTAGCGACGAACGACTGGAGTACCTATGCTTCTATCCGGAATTTTCCCGCCCATCACCACGCCGTTCTATCCCGATGGCGAAGTCTACTACAAGAAACTCGAAGCGAACGTTGAGCGTTATTCGCGCACGCCGGTCGCGGGCATCGTCGTCCAGGGTTCAACCGGCGAGGCGATTCTGCTCTCCGACCAGGAACGCCGCGATGTGCTGAAGGCCGCGCTCGCCGCCGCCGCGCCCAATAAAGTCATGATCGCAGGCACCGGCATCGAGTCCGCGCATGAAACTCTGCGGCTCATCGAGTATGCCGCCCAACTCGGCTATGACGCCGCCATGGTGCGCACCCCGCACTACTACAAGAGGCAGATGCTGCCCGCGAACCTGCTCGCTTTCTATCGCACGGTCGCCGACCGGTCCGCGCTGCCGATCATCGTCTACAACTTCCCGCAGGCCACCGGATACGACATCCCCGCCGAGGTTGTGATCGAACTAGCGAGCCATCCCAACATCGCCGCCATCAAGGAATCGAGCGGCAACCTCGACAAAGTGAAAACGATGATCGAGGGCACGCGCAACATTAATATAAAGAGGCAGGCCACGGTGACGGAAACGTTCGAGGCCGTGACGCCGCGCATGCTCAAGGCCGCAGCGGCCGAAAGCGAAAAGCAGAGCAGGGAATTGGTAAGCGTAGCCTCACTAGCGGGCCCCACACGTAGCGCCGGCGTCTCGCCGGCATTCGAGCAGGTGTCCCCACCCGTCCACAATGCGATCGTGACGAAGCTGTCATCCTCTGCCGTGACCGTCGTAGGCAAACTGAAGACGCGGCAGAAAGAAGTCGGCTTCCAGGTTATGGTCGGCGCCGCTCACCAGCTCGAACCGTCGCTGGGGCTGGGAGCGGTCGGCGCCATTCTAGCTTTAGCGTGCCCTGCGCCCACCGCGTGTTACGAAATCTACGCCGCGCTAAAAGACGGAGACAACGCGCTTGCCCGCGAAAAGCAAGAGCGCATAAAGCTCGCTGCCCAGCGCGTAGTCGGAGAACTCGGCGTCCCCGGCGTGAAGTATGCGATGGACCTGAATGGCTACTACGGAGGCCCGTCGCGGCTGCCATTCCTGCCGCTCTCGGGCCAGCAGAAAGCCGAGATTGAGAAGTTGATGGCGGGCATCAAGAGCTGAGGATTGTGCAGGAACTGGCGACCTGGACGTCACACCCGCTTGTGATCGACGACACAAGTACCTATACTTGGAACGAACGTTCGAACGTATGCCCACTTTACCCGCAGCCCTCGCTTCCCGCCGTCAAAAGACCGTGCCTGGAGGAACGTCCAGTCGCGGTCCTGTGACCCGTTTCGACCGCCGCCTCGGGCAGATTCTCGACCACGCCACGGAGGTCTTCTGCCTCAAGGGATACGAAGGCGCTTCCATGCGCGATCTTTCTCGCGCTACAGGCATGTCGTTGGCGGGGCTTTATTACTACTTCGAGTCCAAAGAGCGATTGCTCTTTTTGATTCAGAAGCACACCTTCACCACGATTCTCGAAAAGCTCAAAGCGCGGCTTGAGGATGTCACGGATCCCGAGCAGCGCATCCGCGTCTTCATCCTGAATCACCTCCAATATTTCATGAGCAATCAGCAGGGGCTGAAGGTGCTCTCGCATGAAGACGAGTCTTTGAAGAACAGCCTGGGCTCGGAGATCGCCGCCATCAAGCGCGAGTACTACCACATCTGCCTCGGCCTGATGGAGGACCTCCGGCGCAGCCGCGGCCTCGATTTCAACGCACGCACCGCGGCCCTGAGCCTGTTCGGCATGGTCAACTGGATCTACACCTGGTACAACTCGCGCGTCGACGGCAACGCCGAAGCGCTTGCGGAGCAGATGGGCAACATTGTTCTCAACGGAATTGTGCACGGCGGCAAGCCGCGCAAGAAGAGCTAACGCGAACAAGCAGCCGCGAGTCGATGGTCGTTAGTCGTTTGCAAACACCGCTCGCTGACGACCAACGACCAACGACTGACGACCGACGACTATATCCAATAAGGAGCAATTTATGGCGACCACCATGCAGCCGGCCACCGGCGAAACGACCAAGCAGCTCATCAACTATCGCACCGACGCCGGAGTGGCCGTGATCGAGATGAACGATCCACCGGCGAACACCTACACCTACGAAATGAATCGCGAACTGGACGAGGCCATCCTCAAGGCGCGCATGGATAACGACGTGCACGTGATCGTGCTCACGGGCGTAGGCGACAAATTTTTCTCGGCCGGCGCGAACATCAAGATGCTGGCCTCGGTCGATCCCACGTTCAAGTATTACTTCTGCCTGCACGCGAATGAAATGCTGCTCCGGTTGGAGCATACCCCTAAGCTCGTGATCGCCGCGATCAACGGCCATTGCGTCGGAGGAGGGCTCGAGATCGCCATGGCTGCCGACCTCCGCATCGCGCGCAAAGATGCGGGCAAGATCGGCCTGCCCGAGGTCAACCTCGGAGTGCTTCCCGGCACCGGCGGAACGCAGCGCCTGTCGCGCCTGGTGGGGAAAAGCAAAGCCATCGAACTGATGATCACCGGCAACACGTTTTCCTTCGAAGAAGCTCAAGAGTTCGGCATCGTGAACGACATTTTCGAGCGCGAGGGCTTCATGGAAAACATCATGGAGTACGCGCGCCAGTTCACTCCGCCCAACAAAGCCGCGAAGGCGGTGGGACGCATCAAGCGAGCCGTGCAGACGGGGTGGGAGATTCCGATGGAATCCGCGTTGGCCGTCGAGCGCGAGAACCAGCAGATCCTTTTTCAGAGCGAAGATGCCAAAGAGGGTCTGGCCGCTTATGTTGAGAAGCGTCCGGCGGTATTCAAGGCCAAGTAGGAAAGTTAATGCCGTTGTATTCGGTTCGACTGCTAAATAGATGTAGCGGAGAAGGGCAACCGAAGCGAGTCCCGTTGTACGAGGAGGGCATCGTACTGGTACACGCGCGGACTCACGACGGCGCGAAGATCAAAGCCAAGCGGATTGTGGCGCGGCGAGAGATTCCCTGCAAGAATTCTTGCGGCAGCATGGTGCATTGGCGTGTAGCTGAGGTCTACGAATCGGTCGAGTTGTTCGAAGACGAATTCGCAAATGGCAAAGTAAAAGACGGGGCACAAGTTTACTGGCGCTACATACGCTCTTCCAACCCAGGCAAGAGACTCAAGCGCGAGGGAACCATGAACGCGCTGTTCTGAAAATAGAAGACACGCATTTCTCGGCGTACTCTGCGTCTCTGCGGTGAAAGGACTTTGACTTTATGCCAGGCAAAGTAGCGAAAATCGGAAACTTCAGCGACTGGGTCGGGCTCTTCAACGAGTGGCGCAAGGAAGTAGGCGTCAACAAAGGCGACGTCGAGGCCTTCCACTTCGATACGCTCTACGGCGCAATCGAGACAGGAGAGATCCAGTTCGGTTCCTACAAAGGCCGCAACAAGTGGGAGAACCTGCGCCAGGTCCCCACGCAGCAGATGCGCGACGCGCTCATGAACATGATCGTCTACCAGGGCGACACCGAATTTGCCAGCGTGGAGCAGCAGCGCAACCTGTTTGAAACCGCGCCCACGGAATACGATCGCCGCGCCCTCACCCGCGTCATGATAGAAGAAATGCGGCACGGCTGGCAGATGTGCGCCCTGCTCATCGACTTTTTCGGTTCGTCAGGCAAGGTGGAAGCGCAGAAAATGCTGGAGCGCCGGGCGTTTGAAAACAAGCGCCTGCTGGGCACTTTCAACGTCGACGTCGATAACTGGCTGGATTTTTTCACTTACACCGATTTCGTCGACCGCGACGGCAAGTTCCAGCTGCAGATGCTGAAGTATTCGTCGTTCGCGCCGCTCGGGCGCTCGACCTCTTACATGCTGCGCGAGGAAGCTTTCCACATGGGAACCGGCAACGACGGGCTGCGCCGCGTGGTCGAGGCGGGCGTGGTTCCACGATGGCTCCTGCAGAAATACCTGAATAAGTGGATATCGAGTTCGTTCGATCTCTTCGGCACGGATCATTCTTCCTCGGCGCACTGGGCGTACGTCTGGGGAATCAAAGGCCGGTACGACGAACTGCAAAACGACAAGGCGGCCGACCTCGACGACCTGAACGACTACAGCCGCCACCTCTATCGCCAGGAAGTTTCGGGATTGGTCGAACGGCTGAACACGTTCCTCAAGCCAGGCGAAAAAAAGCTCTACACACCCGACATCCACTTTAACCGCAACATCGGACGGTGGGCAGGCAACAAGCACCACTGCGAAACCGGCGAACCGCTCGACGACCGCAGCTACCAGCAGCACTGTGAAGAGAATCTGCCCAGTGTGAAGGATAAAGAGCTGCTGCTCGACATCATCCGCAACGAAAAGAAGTGGATCATGGAGAAGGAGGGCGCGCGCGATCCGCTGTCCACCATTGGCGAGCCGCGCAAGTCGGCGATCAACATTTAGCGATTAACCTTTAGCTGGCGTGGGGCGGCCACTCCTGCCCGCCTCAACTGATGAACTGGTCTCGACCGCAGGCGCGCGCGAGGGTATCATTGGCTTCCTTGAGAAAACAACCACCGAAATGGACAGCCCAATAGAGAACGCGAAGGGCAGGACAACGACCGGGGCGGAGCGGCCCTACACTTCCGGCCACCTCATGTGCCGCACGCCATTGTGGGGCGTGGCGGGCTTCCTCGCCTGTGCCTACTTCGCGTGGATTTCGTTTAGCCACGTCACTCGCCACGAGTATGAATGGCCGCACGACGTCTGGACCGCCGCGACCTATATCGTGTGGATCCTGTTACTGGCTGCCCTGGCGCTCGATACGCGCTGCCTGCGCGAGCGCGTGTTTTTTGGACTGCTTCTTATCAATTTTGTGGCCGGTTGTGGGTTGACCCTGTGGCGCAACATTCCGTCCGCCGATGTGCGTACCGCTCGTATTGGAACCGGTGCGCTCTGGGCGCTGGCCGCGCTGGTGAGTCTGACGACGCTAAGAAGTGCGCCAGAGCTTCGGGGCAATGACGCGCACCATCGGTGATCGTGGATGGCCCGGTTTTCCTGAGACCCGAGACCTGACACCTGAGACCTTAAACTATGGACTTCGAAATTTCTCCCGGGCAGGTCAAGTCGCTGCAAAAGCGCGGGGAAACATTTACGCTGCTCGATGTCCGCGAGGCTTGGGAATACGAAGCCTCCCGCATCGAAGGGGCAAAGCATATTCCGATGGGCGACATCCCGACGCGCGCTCACCAGGAACTCGACCCGGACGATTACATCGTGGTCCTGTGTCATCACGGCGTGCGCTCGTTGACCGTCACCAACTGGCTCCGCCAACAGGGATACGAAAAAGTTCAATCGATGCGCGGCGGGATCGACGGCTGGGCGCGGACAGTGGATCCGAAGGTGCCGTTGTACTGAGAAGAGCTTTTCGCTATTAGCTCTTGGCAAAACCAAAACCTGTACAGCGCCAGCGGCAAAACTGGCCACCGACCACCGACCACTGTCCACTGCTCATGATCACCGACTGCCACATTCACATCGAACCGCTCGAACTGTTCAAGCCGCAGGCGCTTGAACTAATGAAGAGCAAGCGCGCCAATTTCGACGAGATCGCCGAATATTGCCGATCGCCCAAGGCCTTCCTGAAATATCTGGACCGCTGCGGTGTTGACCGCGCCGCACTGATCAACTACGTGGCGCCGGAAGTGATTGGCTTTACACCCGAGGTCAATCAGTTCGTCGCCGACTACACCAAGTACGATCCCAAGCGCCTGATCTCCTGTGGCGGCCTGCATCCGCGCCACACCACCAACATCATGGCGGATGTCGAGCACATCCTGCGCCTTGGCCTACGTATGATCAAGATCCACCCGCCGCATCAACTGCTGTTTCCCAACGATTATCTGAACGGTGTGAAGGAACTGGAAATCATCTACCGGGCGGCCGAGGCCAATGGGATCCCCGTCATGTTCCACACGGGGACATCGATTTTCGCCGACGCGCGCAATAAGTACGGCGACCCCATCTACCTTGACGATGTTGCCGTCGATTTCCCCAAGCTCAAAATCCTGCTGGCACACGGCGGCCGCCCGCTCTGGATGCATACCGCTTTCTTTCTCATCCGCCGGCACCCGAACGTCTATCTCGACATCAGCGGCATTCCACCGAAGACGCTGCTGACATATTTTCCGCGGCTCGCCGAGATCTCCCACAAGACGCTGTTTGGCACCGACTGGCCAGGCCCGGGTGTTCCGGACGTCAGGCGGAATCTTGAGGAATTCAAGGCTCTGCCCATTCCCGGAGAGATGCAAGAGCAGATTTTGAGCAAGACCGCGGCCTCGCTCTGGCCGGAATAGCACGGCCTAGCTCGTGTGTTGGCGGGGCTTCGCCCCGCCAAGACGGGGCAGAGCCCCGTCACCACACAATGTCAAGTTTCTATTCGCCGGCCGCCTTGGTTGCCGCTTTCGTGCCCGTCAGTTCGTTGGCCAGAGCGTCGGCGCCGTAGATCTTCCGCAGCGCTTCGAGGATGCCACGCGAATCGACATGCACCGCCCGTGCCTGGCGATCGTCGTAGTAGAAGTCTAAGACCAGCGACTGGATATTTCCGTCAAAAATAATTCCGACCACTTCGCCCGCCTGGTTGACGGTCGGGCTGCCAGAATTACCGCCGATAATGTCCGCGGTGGAAACATAATTCAGCGGCGTTTCGAGATGAAGTTCCGACTTCATCTTCACCCAGCTCTCGGGCAGATTGTACGGAGGCTTGCTACCGTGTTCGTCGGCATGTTGGAAAGCGCCGCCGAAAGTGGTGAAGTAAGGGATCTTTTTTCCATTCTCTTCGTACCCCTTCACCGTGCCGTAAGTGAGGCGGAGGGTGAAGGTCGCGTCCGGAGGCTGAGTGAAGCCCGTCTGCTCAAATCGCGCCCGAGCAATAGTCGCGCCGTCGCGCCGCACCACCGAATCCACCGCGTCGTCGAAGCGCTTGCGTACCGCCAGTGCCTCGGGATCCACCTTGCGCATCAGAACGATCAGTGGATCCGTACTCGCATCCACGGCTGCCTTACCGCCCTCATAAAGTTGTTTGCGGACGGCCACACCCTCCAGCCTTGTACCGGCGATCAGCGCCTTGGCAGCCTCTTCGGGCGACTTGCCGCTCAGCGATAATTTCACGGCCGCATCCTCGGGTCCCAACGCTTCCTGCATCTGGGCCAATGCCACGGCCAAATTTGCGGTCTCAAGATTCTTGTAGATGGGAGCCGTGCTGAACAGTTGCTGCTCCAGCGAGGCCAGGGCAGAATCACGATACTCGCGGAGCCGATCGCCGTTCGGTTTCGGCTTTTCCTCGGCGAGACGAACCAGAGTCCGAGCGTATGCCGTCAGGTGCGAGGAGAACCCGCGCATGCGCTCAACGTACGTAAGCGGGTCATAAATTTCGCGGTTCACCTTCATCGCGTTGGAAATCTCTTGCCATGGGTTGGGCTCGCCCGGATGTTTATCCATGAAAGCCTTTTCCCGCTCTTGCTCCGCCGTGTTCTTCCGCTCCATCACGGCCTTATCCTGCAGCCCTTCAAGCTGGCCGGTAATGGCTTTCTGTGAATTCTGCAACCCGAAGATGTCTCTCTGCGCGATGCGCGCGTTCTCCGCCGACTCCGCGCTGAACTTCTGGAGCATGTCGATCCGCTGCTTGTAGATGGCGAGACGCGATGGATAATCCACATTCTTCAGAAACTGCAATTGCGCCATGGTATCCAGGCGATCCGTGTGCCCTGGGTTGCCGGAAACGAAAATCAGTTCGCCCTCCTTCACTCCTGCTTTCGACCATTGCAGGTAGTTGTCGAGATGGACCGGCTTGTCGTTCTCGTAAACACGGAAGAAAGTGATGTCAAGGTCATAGCGCGGGTAGGTGAAGTTGTCGGGATCGCCGCCGAAAAATGCCGCGTCATATTCGGGCGCAAACACCAGGCGCACATCGGTGTACTTTTTGTATTTGTAGAGGTTGTAAACCTCGCCCGAGTAGAGCATGACCACGTCGCAGCGCAGGCCGGTCGAAATCGCGCAGTCTTTTTCGAGAGCGCTCATGGCGGAGCGCTGACCATGACCAGCAGCGGCGGCGGACATGGTTGCCGGCGCAGCAGCTTTCATCTTCGCGGTAACATCCTCGATGCCGACCAGCACATTCAGTTCGAGATCGGGGCACTTGGCCTCGTCGGCCCGGGTCCTGGCGGAAAAACTGGTCTTCATGTAGTCGGCGCCGGAGGTGCCGAGTTTCTCGATGCAGTCGGCGCCGACGTGATGATTGGTAATTGCCAGGCCATCGGCCGACACGAACGACCCTGAGCCGCCACTGTTAAAACGCACCGACGACAACCGGAGATGGTCCAGCCATTCCTGAGTCGGCAGAAAGCCGTATTGCTTCTCGACCCGATCTTTGGGAAAATTGTTGTATAGCCACATACCCTCGTCGGCGAGCGCCAGGGGCGTTGCGAGAGCAAGAATGAGGCCGAAAATGAGCAGTCTTGTCTTCATGAATTCTCCGTGAGTTTGTGGGAATTCTGCTGAAGGCCACACGTCCTCCAGCGGCAAAGGGCAGAATAAGAATTGTACCCCGCGCGCACTTCCAGGCCAAGCGCATGGCCTCGCCCGTCGGACCGGGAGCCTGATTCTTGCGCCGAACGTCCCTACGACATCGGTACAATAGAAATCAGTATGATGCGAAGGGTTTATCTCGACAACAACGCGACTACTCCGGTGCTCCCCGAAGTGATGGATTCCATGCGGCCTTACTTTGGCGAGCGCTTTGGGAACGCGTCCTCCATCCACCATCATGGGCAGGAGACGCGGGCCGCGGTCGAGCGCGCGCGCGAATCCGTGGCCGTACTATTTGGCTGCCGCGCCTCTGAGGTCGTATTTACCAGCGGCGGTACGGAAGGCAACAATCTTGCAGTTTTTGGACCAGTGCGGCCGGGAGACCACGTCATCACCTCCACCATCGAACATCATGCCGTCCTCAACGCCTGCAAGCATCTGGCAGCCAAGGGATGCGAAGTAACCTATCTTCCTGTCGATGGTCGTGGCCTGGTGGATCCGGAGGATGTGAAGCGCGCTCTCCGTTCGAATACGAAGTTGATCACCATCATGTTCGCCAACAACGAAACTGGAGTCGTACAACGCGTCGCAGAAATTGGAAAGATTGCTGCCGAAGCCGACATTTACTTCCACACCGATGCCGTGCAAGCAGCGGGCAAGGTCGCGATCGATGTCAATAAAATCGGGTGCGATCTGCTGACCATCTCCGGCCACAAGTTTCACGGGCCGCAGGGTGTGGGCGCGCTCTACGTCCGCAAAGGGACTCAGCTTGAGCCCATGCTTTACGGCGGGAGCCACGAACGCTCGCGCCGTGCCGGGACGGAGAACGTTCCAGGCATCGTAGGTTTAGGCAAGGCAGCCGAGTTGGCCAGCGGTGGCTTCGAACGCGGCAATGAGCGCGGCGACGAACGCGGCGACGATCTTCGGATGGACCATCAAACGATGGCCGTCGCGCGTGACCGCCTGGAAAGGGAACTGCTCAAAGTCGAAGCCACAGGCTTAAACGGAGAAGGCGCGCCGCGCGTGCCGAATACGACCAACATTTATTTCGATGGCATCGAAGGCGAGGCGCTATTGATCGCGCTGGACTTGAAGGGACTGGCAGTCTCAACCGGCGCTGCATGCTCTTCCGGGGCGATAGAACCGTCACACGTACTGACCGCGATGGGGCTGCGTCGCGAGCGCGCGAAAGCCAGCATTCGCTTCAGCCTCGGTAAACAAAATACGCCCGAGGATATAGACTTCGCACTGGGCCTGATCCCGGAAACGGTCGCACGTCTGCGGGAGTTATCGCCGGTGTGGCCGTCATCAACGCCGAAGGCCGCAGTTAGCAAGAAGCTAGCAGCTAGGAGCTAATAGCTGTGTCAACCGAAACCATCGCCGTCGCCATGTCGGGAGGAGTCGACTCCTCNNACCGTTGCGGCCATGCTGCGCGCCGAAGGGCGCAACGTCATCGGCCTGACCATGCAACTCTGGAACCAGCGCCGTCTCGCCGAACACGAAGGCATGCCGGAATCCGTGCAGGGACGCTGCTGTTCGATCGACGACGTCTACGATGCTCGCCGCGTGGCCGAGACCCTCGGCATCCCCTACTATCTAGTCAATCACGAAGAGCGCTTTGAGCGCGATGTGGTTCGGCCATTCGTCGAGGAGTATCTCGCCGGACGCACGCCGATCCCTTGCAGTCTATGCAACAATCACTTGAAGTTTGACCAGCTTCTGATTGTGGCACAGCAGATTGGCGCCGAACAGATTGCCACCGGCCACTATGCCCAGGTTGTCTTCGACGAGCACCTCAATCGCTGGCTGCTGAAGCGCCCAGCCGACAAATCCAAAGACCAGACTTACTTCCTCTTCGGCCTCACGCAGGAGCAATTGAGCCGCACTCTGTTTCCGCTCGGCGGCATGACCAAGCCGGAGGTGCGCGAACTCGCCCGCAAGCACAACCTGGTAATCGCCGAAAAGCCCGACTCGCAGGAAATCTGCTTCGTCCCCGGCGGCGACTACAAGCGCTTTCTCGAAGCCTATCTCGCCGAGCAGGGAGAGCAGCCGGCACGCACTTCGAACAAGACGATCGCCGGCGAGATGGTCACCACCGATGGCAAGGTGATCGGCGAGCATGCCGGCGTTCACAACTTCACCGTCGGACAGCGCAAGGGACTAGGCGTAGCCACCGGCTCGCCGCTGTATGTGATTCAAATCAAGAACGACACGCGGCAAGTGGTGGTCGGCAAGGACGAAGAGCTTTACTCGCGCACCCTCCACGCACGCCGCGTGAACCTGATTTCAACGGCCGAGCTACGCCAGCCCATGCGGGTCGCAGTGAAAATCCGCCACAAGCATCAACCCGCGCCAGCCATCATTGAACCTGCCGGTGAATCCGCCGGGCCGGACGAAGTTCGAGTTACCTTTGATGAGCCGCAACGCGCCATCACCCCGGGCCAAGCCGCAGTTTTCTACGATGGCGACATCGTCGTCGGCGGTGGTTGGATCGAAAACTCCATGCAGTAAAACGCCGTGTCCAAACCGCGTCGTTACCGCGATCATCACCCACGATTACCTTTGTACAAATCAATGGCACCTTCGTGGGCTAGACCTGCCGATAGAGCAGAGTTAGGTTTAATTGACCACGGGACCTTCCCTGGTAAGGGTCCGGCGTGGGGAGCGATGGTATGAAACTCTGGCATCTGTGTTATGCGGCATTGGGGATTGCGGTGGCGCGCTGGGTTTTCAAGCGTCAACCAATGCAGGTAACCGATCCGGTCGCCCGTCTCCGTACCTCTGGCCTGCTGTAAGGAACAAGTGGTGAAAGGGGCATGGACGCGTCCCGTTGCGCGTCGCTTCGATCTGAGCGCGTTCGAGCCCCATTCCCATCCCTTTTTGCCAAACACGGAAGTGCTAGCACTACCGTGTCCCTCCGGTAACTTCTTTTCTGTTTCGTCTCGCCTAAACTCTTCATAGGTGGACGCGCTGAACGCACATGCGCCCTTCAGCGACCGAAATCATGCGATCCAGACTCCCCAGCTTGCGACGGCTTGCGCTCTGTCTGATAGTCTTTGTGCCGCTGTTGGCGGCGCTGCTCCCGTTGGCCGCGTCGGCGCAAGACGATGCTCCCTCGCTCGGTGACCTCGCGCGCAACCTGCGCAAGAACAAAACCCAGCAGCAGCCTCAACAACAGCCTGATGCCGCGCGCACTGTCATCGATAACGACAATCTCGCCCAGGTCATGGAGGACGCCAAGAAAGCAAGGCCGGTCAAGCAAGACAAGACGGTGTTTTCCATCGACCCTTCCAGCAGTGCGCTGAAAATATCGTCACCCGATGTAACCTGCAGTTTGTCGTTCAACGCCCGCGCCAGTTCGCTGTTGGTCAAACCCGTTCTGATCGAAGACTTGCCGCTCACCGAGTTGCTAAAGCTCGACGGCCCGGCTTCGATTCAGGATGAAAATCTGCAGCTCGCAGTATTCAACGGAACCGATTGGGATCTTCGCGAAATCACCATCGGCCTGACGCTCGAACGCAAGCTGGGAGAGAACGCTAAAGTGACCGCGCGTGCGCGGGTAATTCCCGCCGCCCAAAACAACGCGCCCGTCGCCGTCGAGCGGCGTTCCGACGTAACCCTTCTCTATCACCTCAAGGCCACGGCCAAGCCCTTCAGCACAACCGCGTTTCACGAAAATATCGGAATCACCCCCGGCCCCGACGAAGATTGGCGATGGTCGATCGTAGAAGCCAAGGGAATCCGGCCGTCGTCAGCACAATCGGCGCCCGATTCGCTGCGAGACTCGGGCCCGGCTCCGCATCGATAAGATCAACCACAGGGGGCACAGAGGTCACAGGGATTCCCAGAAGTAACGGATGAAGCGCCCTTCCCGGTGTTGCCCTGTGTTCCTCTGTGCCCCCTGTGGTTAAGATTTTTCAATCGTCGGCAGGAAGCGCGGCTTCTGTCGCGCCTTGGTCAACTGCTCGAACGAATAGGCGATCTTGAGCAGGGTGGGTTCGCTCCAGGCGCGTCCGAAGAAGGAAATACCGACTGGCAATCCCCACAAATATCCTGCCGTGACGTTGATATTGGGATAGCCGGCGACGGCCGCGGCGCCCGAACTGCCTCCGGCGACGTGATCGCCATTGATCAAATCGGTGATCCACGCGGGGCCTCCCGTGGGAGCGACCAGCGCGTCGAGTTTAAACTTGTCCATGATAAAGTCGGTGCCATCAGCGCGGGTAAGCTGGTGATTGAGGGCCAGCGCATCGAGATATTCTTTTGAACTGAGCGGGCCTTTCTGCTCCGACTTAAGAAAAATGTCCTGCCCGAAGTAGGGCATTTCCCGGCTCCGATTGAGCTCGTTGAACTCAATCACATCCTTCAAACTCTTGACCGAAGAACCGCGGCGAGCAAAATACGCCGCAAGGTCCGCCTTAAGTTCGTAGTAAAAGACGGTAAGCTCGCTGTCGTCGAACTTGCCAATCGTGGGAATATCGGCGGGATCGACAATCTCAGCGCCAGCCTTTTTCATCTCGCCGAGAAGCGAGTCCATGAGCTGGTCGACCGCATCGTTGAAGCCAAAATACTTGCGCACCACTCCCAGGCGCGCCCCTTTGAGTCCCGCGGGATCGAGAAATTTTATGTAGTCGGGATAGATCTTGCCCCGGCTGTCAGCAGTCGCGGGATCCTGTGGATCCGCTCCAGCCATAGCGCCAAGAAGAATTGCGACATCCCGCACCGTGCGGGCCATCGGACCCGCCGTGTCCTGACTGTGCGAGATCGGAATGATCCCGCTGCGGCTAACCAGCCCAACCGTAGGTTTAAGCCCAGCCAGACCGTTCGCAGAACACGGACAGACGACCGACCCGTCCGTCTCCGTGCCCACCCCGGCAACGCAAAGATTCGCGGAGACGGCAGCGCCAGTTCCGGAGCTCGATCCACAGGGATTGCGGTCGAGAGCATAAGGGTTGCGTGTAAGTCCGCCGCGTCCGCTCCACCCGCTGGTGGAATGACTGCAGCGGATGTTGGCCCACTCACTGAGATTCGTTTTGCCCAAGATCAAGGCGCCGGCCTTACGCAACTGCGCGGCGACGAAAGCGTCGTTCGCAGGACGAGATCCGACGAGCGCCAGCGAACCCGCCGTCGTATTCATGCCGTCGCCGGTATCGATATTGTCCTTGATCAGGACCGGAATGCCATGCAGTGGCCCGCGCGGCCCCTTCGCCTTGCGCTCCCGGTCGAGCGCGTCGGCGATCGGGAGAGCCTCGGGGTTAAGCTCGATAACGGAGTTGACCATGGGGCCGGCTTTGTCGATCTCCTGAATGCGTGCCAGGTACTTCTCGGCCAAAGAGCGGGAGGAATACTGACCGGACAAGAAGGCCTTCTGCAGATCGTCAATCGTGATCTCGTCGAGCTCGAAGTCCATCTTGAAATCACTCATCTTGAGATCACTGGCCGCGAGATCAACGACGCCTGGCGCCGGTGGCGCCGCCAGATCGACGACGCGAGCCGCGCCGAGCGCCGGATAAGCAGCCGTAGCCAGAGTCGCGGTCAACCCGGCGCGGAGAAACTTACGGCGCGAGTTGTACTTCGGCGAAAGGGAATCGGTAGACATCAAGCCTCCTGCGACGGGAAATGAGTCGAACGCAAGTCCCGAGCGGGAATGTTACGAAGAGTGCGGGAGAAAGGCAAACGCAGGGACAGTGACCGTTGTCTTGGATACAACGCAATGGTAGTCTAACGAAGTTGAGCGGGAGTAGTTCAGCGGTAGAACGCCAGCTTCCCAAGCTGGATGTCACGGGTTCGATCCCCGTCTCCCGCTCCATCTTTTCAGTCACTTGGCGATGGGGCGTTAGGTTTAGGGTGTTCAAAAGGGTTCAATTGGTTTTTTCTTTTCACTGAACCCGCTCCGATTTGCTCGTCATCACGTCATCTGCCACGGCATTGACCAGCCTGCGCACGTTCGCATCTATGGGCTGGGTGTAAACCCCCAACGTGGTTCCAATGTCGCTGTGGCGCAGATGGGTTTGCACGTCTTTTGCGCTCCCGAACCCTTGCGCGTTCGTGGCGAACGTTCTCCGTAGCACCTGAAAGTTGACCGGCACCGTGATGCCCACAGCCTGCGCAATCGGCTTAACCCTTCGGCGCAGCCAATTCTCCGGGCGCATGGGCGTGCCCTTCTCAGTCGGGAAGATCAGAGCATCAGCCGGTGCGCTGGCGTGCTGTTCGTGCCACATTTGCAGCGCGGGCAGGAGAACGTCTGGAATCGTGACCGGGGCTTTGCTGCCCTTTGTTTTGGCCTTGCCCGGTCGCAGAGTACCCCGCCAAGCTGTGCCCTCAATCTGGAAGTGATCGGCGCGCCATGATGACCAACGCAAGCCGAATATCTCGCCCGGTCGCATGGCGCAGAATGCAGCGATTGCAGCCATGAGCCGGTCACGGAAGGGAAGCGCTTCGAGAAGCTGGCGGGCTTGCAACTTTGGCAGCACCGGCTTTTCCGCTTCGCGCGTCTCCGGGTTGACCAACTTTCGAGCCGGGTTCTTTCCGATCAGATCAGCGTCAAGCGCTTCCTCGAAAACCGCTTTCAGCATCGTGCGGCAGTGGTCAACGATGGTGAACGAAAAACCCTTTTCCGCTAGCCCATTGAGAAAAACTTGGCAGTGAAATTTTTCAATTTCGCAGAGCACTTTGTCTCCGAGCGCGGGCAGAATGTGCTTGTCCAAGTGGTACAGATTGGTTTCCCGCGTGGATGGTGCCCACTGCGCTTGGCGCATGGGCAGGAATCTTTCGCGCACAAACCACGCCAGCGTGAGCACATTCGGTTTCGGCTGCGCCTTGGTGACGCTGGCGATGATCTTGCGCAGCTTTTCTTCCGCTGCCCACTTGCGCAGCTTCGATTTTTCTCCGAGCACCGTAACCACATGCTGCCGGGTTTCCTTGCCCGTTGCATCGGTCAGATAGCGGTAGTAATGGCCATACCAGCGCCTCGATTTGGTGCCACGCTCCTCAACCCAGCCATCCTGATGACGTGTGCGCATTGGTTTTCTCCGAGTTGCGGTCACTATACACCCCCATCTGATGTAGAAATCAAGTGCTCGGTGATGAACTGCTCAACATCTTGTGGGCGAAAGCGGAGCAGTGCGCGCTTTCCGCCTAGGCGGATTACGGGGATTCGCGGGCTGCGCCGCGTGGCGTGATCGCGCACCCATGCCTTAGAAACTCCGAGTTGCTGGGCAACTTCTTCAAGTGTCCGTAACTGTTTTTCTTCAATGTTCATGATCGTTTCACGTGTTCCCGCGTTTTTTCCTGTGCAATCAGCGCGCGGATTGTCGTTTTTCGCCGCTTCGCCGCGTCGTCAATCGCATCTTGCAAAAAATCTTTGGCCATTTCCTCGCCAACCAAGCGCACCAATTCCCGCGCGGGATTTTTCCCGTCTGCCATTGGTTCGCTATAGCGCACGCGGATCAGCAACTCATCAAGCTGCCCGTCCAACGTGCGCAAAACGTCACGAACTTTTCGGTCAGCAGTTTTTTCGGTCATCGTTCTCCTCTTGCGCCACGCACCACGCGGTATGGCAACTACAGCCGTCATAAAGGCATGATCCATCGTGGTAGGACTCGAACCGCTTTTTTTCTTCGCAGTAGATTTCCTCAAACTCATCCTCCCCCACAAGGGCCTCAAACTTGTTTACGAGTTTCAGCGCCTCGGCACGGTAGATCGAATCTTCGCCATACTCGAACGATAGCCACCACGGCCAAAGCACAGCGCGTGCCTCTGCCATCAGTTCCGGCGTTATCCCGTCCAACGCGCGCAAAACGTCGCGAACTTTTCTGCTTTCTTCAGTGGTCATTGCGCGATTCTCCCCCTGATTTGAACCTCGCGCGCATTCGCTCAACGATTCTTGTGGTCAATTCGCAAGCGACGCGATCTCTAAGTAAATTGTCGAGTTCGTCTTGCAGAAAATCATCAATCATTTCCGATCCGACCAGCCTTTTCAGCTTTGCGTAAGCATCTTCATATTCAGGCCCTCTGCCAGCACCCAGCGACGACAGCCGGAGTTGGTCCAGTTCCGAATCCATCACTCGAATGACCTGCCGCGCTTTAAGCCCTTGCTGAAAAGCCGGATCGAGTAACCTTGCGGCCAGTTCGAAAATGTCCTGCAACAACTCTGTTTTGTATTGCCGCCTATGTTCTGCCCATTGTTTTTCCGTCATGGTTGCTCTCCCGTGGCTTGCTCCATTTCCGCCGGTGTTCCCACGCCGGTCATGAAAGCGGTCACTGTTCTGGGCGTGCGCGGCTTGCGCGGCTTGGCCGCTTTCACCCTTGGCTTCGCCAGTGGGTTAACGTAACGCTCGCAACCGCAAAAGTGCACACCGTCTGCGGAGTGCGCGCAGCTTGTTGAAGTGCAATGGAATGGCAATGCAGGGTCAGACGGAACGTGCTTGCACACGAATGGTTCCCCGTTGACCTCAAATCCTTGCCACTTGTCCGGCTTCTTGGGTTTTCTGGCCTTCGACGGTTTCCGCGCCTTGCAATGATGGCTTCGCCAGTGTCCGCAGTTCGCGCACGCTGTGAAATCATCCGCTTTGGGATGCTTCAGCTTTGGCGTGTCGGTTTCGGCAACCCGGAACGCAGCGCAGTCACAAGCAACCATCTTGCCTTCCACAAACTTCTGCCCTTCGCAATGTTCGAACAAGCAGAAGTAACCGCCCCCGCTGCCCTCTGGCGTGTGCAGCATCGGGTTGCCCGCGCAATGCACTGTGCGCGCGTGCCCACACACACACTTTGTTTTTCCCGAAACTTTTACTTTCGGCTCATCAGTGGCGGCATCTTCGGCGACCGTGACCGCTGGCGTGATCGGCTTTGCCGTGCGCGTTGCCGGTCCTAGACCCCTGTAATTTTGTCGTGCCCTTCGTTCCCATTGTGCTTTCGTTCGCGGTGTATATCGAAAGCGTGATGCCGGTGCAGGCTGCGCTGGCGCGGGTGTGGCCTTCGCAGCTTCCTGCTGTTCCCATTTTTCGTAAGCTTTCAGCAATTCCGATGGTGCGATCAGTGTCACTTGCTTTCTCCTTCTGCATCGTCGGATTCGAGCGTGTAAACCGGCTGACCCTTGCGATTCTTGCCCAAAACGATTAGGTCACCGCTGCGCAATAGGGCACTCTTAGCGCGGGCGAATAGTTCGTGATTGCCCTCACGGTGAACGTTTGCAACCTTGCGCAGATCGCGGTCAGATGCGGAACCTTTTTGCAATCGACGGAGCAGCGTTTGGGTCATCACGGTCACTTGGTCTTGCGCATCTGGCGGCCAGAATTCGAGGCGCAACTTTAGTTGATGACGTGCCCATGCAATCGCCCGCTCAACCATTTCAAGGGTGATGACCTTGGAGCCCGAAAAAACACAGCGCATGAGCACATCCACCTTCGTGTGCTCCAACAAGCGCGGGGTGTGGTCAGGGTGCGGTCGCCCGGAGCCGTTGACTTCATGAACGAAGTCCGCCATGCGCTTACGCGCCTGATCGTCAATGCCCGGTGCTGTGGGGGTTTTGGGAATCAGGGCGATGATTTTTTCCGTTAGCGCCTGTTCGCGTGCATAGTCGCGCGGTGTCCATTCGGGAAACACAGGCCAAGCGCTTGCATAGCTGAAAATGAAGCGTGAAAGCAGCCCATCGCTGATTCCCCCGCGAGTGGCGAAGCCTTGCACGAACGTCTTTCGAGTGGACTGGAGTACCACGCTCAAACCGGCATCGTCGGTGCCGTGCTGCTTGTTCGTGAAAGACCCCGACCAATGCGACCGATCTTCATACAACGACTTCAGCGCAGAAAGCAGCGTGCTGCTTAGCTGCCCGGTCTGCTGGAAAAGCCCACTCGCTTCGTCCCAGACCACAATCAAACGTGGGGATTCTTCAAGCTTTTTCGCCAAGAACTGCCCCGAGCCGATGCAGCTACCGTTGAGCACTTTTACTGCCCCGGTGTCGAGAAAAAAGCGAAGCACTCCGTTAGGGCCAAGGGTCCGCTTGGTGGATGCCCCTTTGCCTGCTTGCGCATTTTCCGAAACCAGCGCCATGTATCGGCGCACGGTCAAATCGTGGTGGAGCGGATAGCTTAAAACCTGATCGCAAAGCGCGCCCAGACCAACAATGATTCCTTCGCGCACAAACGGCTTTGGAATCGGAGTGCCATCGGTCAGCAAGTCGGTCAGGTCTGCAATGTAATCGCCCTGTAGCGCCATCGCTGGCCAATCTTCAAGCACTTCATCTGCAACCGTGGCAGCTTCAACCACGGGGAGCAATCCGCGCGTGTCCTTGGTATAGCTCAGCCCCAGCGCCGTGCAAAAGGCATCGAAAACCGCATTGCCAACGATCTTTCGCAGTTCCCCGCCACCGGTTGCAGGTTCTCCGGTGGCAAGCCGTTCGGCAGTGGTTTCAACCGCCGTCACGCGATCTTTGCTTTCATCATCACCGGCTGCGCTGACCACGGCTTGCACAAAGTGGCTGACGCGGGCAGCATCCCAGCCCGATTGTCGGAGCAGAAAACCAGCAAGGGCCAAGGCGTATTCGTGCCGGTCGCCCGTCGCGGGATAGTGGCGCAGTGCGATGATCGCTGTGCCAAGCGTGCGGACGGCGCATGTGAGTTCATCACCGGCAACCTTGGCCGGTACTGCGCCCTCAACTTCTGCGGTTGCTTCCCAGATGAGCTGCTCGCCGGTGGGATGAATGCTGGGCGGTACGATGGTTTGACCGGCACTGGCGCGCAATTCGAGAACTTTGGTGCCGTGAAACTCGCCGGAAATACTTTTCGAGTCGCTGAATTTTATGGACTTCGGAACAGGGTCAGCGATGTACCACCAATGGCTGCGCGGTGCGCTGGCGCGGCCATGAATGAAAGGTGTGGATGGTAGGAAAGCCGGTGCAAGCGCAATCGCAGCCGGGCAATCAAGGTCAACGTCAACCCAGCCGTTGCTTGCTTTACCTAGTAGCAAACCGATGTTCGAGTCTTCGGGGAATTGCTGGGAAACGTCGATTACAGCCCAGCGCTCATTCTGCCAGCCGGTGCGGTCATCCGGGCTTTTCGAGCGTGGGGGCACAGGAATAGGCGCAAGTCCAGCGCTGATGTAATCGCAGGCAGCTTGAGCGATGACATTCACAGATCGGCCTCGAATTCGTCTTCGTCATCGGCCAAGAATTCCGCGTAGCGCTTCGTACCGAAACAGGCACGGGGCTGCGTCAGATCAGCGCTGCCGGTTTCATCAAGGTCAAAGGCGATCTCGCGCCCGTCAACGCTGATCTCCGTCACGCGCTGACAGCACCAAATGCAAAAACTTTTTTCGCCGGAAAAAGTTTCCGGTGTACACTTCGAATGCATGTTTTGTCCCTTCCAGCGTAAGGGCCAGACTCTTCGCGGGGCGTGGCCCTTGCGCTTTTCAAATCTTCAAGATTTCAAATCCTTCAAGTGCAAGCGCGTGAAGCGCAGCAAACCCAGCCGACACCTTTCAACCTTTTCCGCCGCTTCGCGGAGCGTGTTCTCATCTTCCACGATGGGGGCGGGCCAGTTGTTTTCCCGCGCCCAGACGTGGGCCATCCGCAACCGCTCGGCATCTTGGGCTAGCGTGTCGCACGTTTGCAGAAGTATGGAAACGGGAGTGGTATCGGACTTGGTTGTCATTCTTCCAAGATAAAGACATTCGGGAATTGTGCCGAAAAAAGTGCGGAAGAAAATGAAGTGGAAGGCGGTTTCGAGCAGTGTTTATGCGTGTGTAACGCTTGTGTTACGACACACTTTACACAAGGTTTTCGGGCTGATTTTCCGGTCGCCAAGCGTTCTGGCGAAGGTCATGAATTCTCTGCCGCCAGTCGCGATCCTTCCAAGCTTCGAGCAGTTTGGGATTACAACCTTCCTGCAACCACTCCGGTGGCATGGGGAAACGGCGCTGCATCGCATCCTGACGGCGGCAAAACTCTTTCAGTCGAACCTTGCGCGGAACTTCACGCACACGGGCATAGAGCGCCTGAGTCTTCAGGCTGAGCCGTCGCTTTTTCACCTTGGCGGTTGTGGGCTTGCCCTGTAGCGGGATGCTGAGCAGTTCCAATTCCTGTTGACGGCGGATTTCCGCTTGTAGATCAGCTTGGTGCTGATCGTGTGGCTTCGGTTCCGGTGTCCATCCCGAAGTTAAGGCTTTGCTTTCGCTTTCTCCCATCTGTGCCCCCTAAACAGGCGCGGAACGCGGGGGCAAACGTGTTTAGGCCGCTGGCCCCCTTGCTCCGCAAGATGCAGCCGAACCGTCGCCCGGCTTTTTCTGGATTGTTGCGCTTTTGCCACGGGGTTGTCAAATCCGGCAACGTTTGCGGGGAAGTTTGGACCCGTCGCCCAAGCGCTTGGCGCAAGTGGCGGGCGGTCACGGCTTAGAATTGAATCGCCATCAATGCTTCGAATCGCCGTCAAGGTCTGAAGCGGTATAAATAGCTTATTTATGAATGCATTAGGTGAATCGCCTTCAACATTTTGGCATACACCCCACGTAAACACGCTTTCAGGGTCGAATCGCCGTCACGAATCGCCGTCAAAACCGCGAATCGCCGTCAAGGTGCTGCGTATCCCCCTCTCAAGAGCCCTTCTCTTGTAGTTATCCACCAATTTTTTCTAAGTATAAGAAAACAAAGGAATTTTATAAAAAAACAATCAATCGAAAACGTAAAAAGAAGCGCTTGGACACGGGGGTTCTGAATCGATTCGATTTTTGACGGCGATTCGCGCCGCCCTTTTTTCGACCCCCAGCCGACCCCGGCTCCAAGGCCAAATTACCCCCGGTTTTCTGCCCGGCTCGGATTACACTTTCGGGCTTAAACCAAAGAAAAAGCTTGTAACCCGGCCTTGACTGTGGTAAAAGAGAGACACCTGTGGTTTTTGTACCACATAAACCTTTATGTCTGAAACCACCAATTCGCCATTAACCATCGCAACGCCGGTCAAACCAGCTCGGGGCGGTCGCCCACGTAGCCCGTTAGCCGCCACAATCGCAAAGCAAGTTGAAACCAAATCGGAACTATTCAGCGATCCGCTCATGAGCCTGACGGAGTTTCGGCTCGCAGCCGGTGGAATGTCGTATTCGCACGTTCGCCGGTTGATCGCGGACGGAAAAATTTCGGTCTGGCGACCATACAAAACGGCGCACCAGAAAATTCGCCTCAGCGAAATTCGCAGATTTTTAGCCTCTGGGGTGAACAATGGCTAAGAAGAAATGCAGCATTTGCGGACACCCGGAAGCGGGCGCGATCTCCGCTGCGCTGGAAAGCGGTATGCGTCAACAGGATGTTGCGCAGCAGTTCCGTGTCAGCAAGTTTGCGATCTCGCGCCATTCGCGGAAGTGTCTCGCTTCCCCGGTTGCAACCGGGGAAACCACGAACGATCAGCTTGACCGATGGCTGCGCCGTGCTGACGATCTTTACATGCAGGCTGGGGTCAATGGCGATGTGCGCTCGCAGGTTTCTGCTTTATCCGCTGCGGTGCGGTCGCTGCAATCCGCACAGCGCCACGAAGCGAAACGTCAGGAGCAGAGCGAGAAACAAAACCCAAGCGGGCATCTGCAGGTTGAGCATTTAGATGAAATTGTGCATAAGTATCTTGAATCATGCGGCGATGACCGCTGTTTTAGATGCGGCGCGCCATGCACGAACGGAGTTTTTACCGGTGGCCCCGTGATGCCGGGCACATTTCCCGATCTGATCGCGCAGCAGTCGGAACCAATGGAGAACTGAAGTTCTTAGGAGAAAAAAGAAAATGGCAAATTTTGATCCAGAAATTGAATTATGGAGCGGGTTGTTTGATGCCCCATCGCGCGAAGCGCTGAAGGCCACACGCACACCCGTGCCTGCGCTCCCCGTCGTTGATGATCCTCTGGCGGAACTTGAGCCTGCAACCGGCGCGGCTGACGGTCTTTGTGAACGCTTGGAAACCGAAGACCTCATTAGCAAGGCTTGCGATTTGTCGGTGCCGGAAGTGCGCAAGATCACGGCTTGCACGCCGGAGCCCTTAACCTTTGCTAAGTCGCTTTCCCAGCGCGAACGCGAATTGAACACGAAACTCGAAAAACTCATTTTTCGCGAAGTTAATAGCGCGCTTATCCCGATCAAAGCAACCGTTCTTGTCGAGGCGCGCAAAGCGGATTTGGCGAAGGGCGACGGCGCGCGTCGGGCAGTGCTTACTAAGATGCTTCGCCCGCTGCGCTCTTTGTTCCGCACGCCACCAGAGGCCCGATTCGAGCGGTTGACCGATGCGATGGCAGCGTTTGTGACGGATCGGATCGTTGACGAAGCTTGATTGAGTTTCAGCGCGCACAAAGGGTTGTGCCACGTGGTGCTGAAGGGGGTGAGCAAACTGCTTGCCCCTTACTTAAACGTAACAACGGCACTGTACGTACAAGAAAGTAGGTAAGGAAATGCCGAGTAACCAGTGGGGTCCATGGTATACGTCTGATGAAGACCCTTCGCGACCAACCCAGCAGAATGTTGCGCAAGTCGTACCGACACCGCCAGCGAATGATCCTGCCGGATCGACGGTGACACAGCTTTACCTGAGCACAGTGCTGGCGATCTACGACAACGGAATGAGTTAGAAATTGAGTTACCCCGAGATCGCCTGCTCCTAACCGGGGCGGATCGGGCCTTGAGTGGCGGTCCATAGAAGTGGGGTTCATCATAGCTCAAGGCGAATCCGCATAAGGGTGTAGTGCTCGAAGGGGATGCGCTCTGAGAAAGTGTTTCCCCTTTTTTTACTGCACTGCGGTGATTGCTTCTGCCCGCTTGCGTTAACCGCGAAGATACGCGTACACCGTCTCGCGACTGACACCGAAGCGTTCCGCTAGATCGGCCTTGGCTTCTCCTGCCAGCGCGCGCTTACGTAGATCGTTTGCTTGTGTGGTCGATAGTGAACGCTGACGGCCTTTGTACTTGCCCGCTGCTTTCGCCACGGCGATCCCTTCGCGCTGACGTTCGAGGATCAACGCACGCTCAAACTGTGCAACCGCTCCGAGCAGTTGCAGGAGTAGATTTGCCATCGCGTTATCGTCGCCCGTGAAGGTGAGATTTTCTTTTAGGAACTGAATCGCAACTCCGCGCTCGGTCAAGTCTTTCACCAGCGCCAGCAGATCGCTAAGGTTTCGCGCTAGGCGATCCATAGAGTGAACGATCAGCACATCACCCTCACGGCAGTATTCGAGCGCAGCCTTGAGCGCTGGCCGCTCGCGATCCTTCCCGCTGGCCTTATCCTCAAAAAGTTTATCGACCTTCACATCGGCCAGTTGCCGCGCCGTGTTTTGTTCGCCTGTGCTCACGCGCTTGTAACCCACGCGCTTGCCCGTCATCTGTTTTCCGGTCATGATTCGGCATCCTCCCCTCATGCAGTTTAAGTCTAAGACTTAATTTATAATATGTCAAAATAATTCTATTCTGACACTTTATCAGCGACTTACAGACCATGCGTTTTTCCATCTGGCCTGTAGCCTAACTTGACAGTGGGGCGCAATACAACCCACGGGAACAGTGGAAGCGAGCAATGAAAATGCGGTGTGCGCTCACGGCTTCACGTTACGCACTACAAGCCGCTTCGATCCAGCTTCCCCCGGCTTCCCCGGTGACTGCGCGCAGCTTGCGCCAAACGCCTTGCTCAAGTGAGCCGGGCGTGCGCGACTTCTGGCCGGTATTGAGGGCCTTTCGATCTACGGGCTGAGTCGAGATTAGCTCCCCAGAGATCAGATGCAAGGGGGTTGTTTTCGTGAGCAAGTTTAGTGCCAAACTAATTGCCTGCAAGTTATTGATTCTTATGGCATATAAAACCGGATGAATGAGCCCCCCGGCAGGAACAACCACCCTGAGAAATACCTAAAATTTTTCGTCTTGGAACCTATGCAAACCTGCCTGAACCTGCTAAATTCACAGTGGGGCAACTTGCCCCTCCCAACGGAAAGGCGGAAAAGCACAATTGCATAAGACGCTCCCAGCGCTCTCTCTGAAGTCGCCATGACTTCAGGAGGGCTCAATGCCCAAGCCCAGCAAGTACTCACCGCGCACGAACGCACCGGCTCCCCGCATCGAAATCAAGCCACGTGATCTGGAAGCAGAAGCAGCAGCGAAAGCCAACGTCAACGGCTGGCTTTGTAAATTCGTGGTCACCTGTGACCAAGATCATCGGCGCTACGGTACAGCCCTCAGTCGGGAACTCCCGACCGGGGTTGACCCGGCGATTTACTTCGCAGGGCAAAACTACACCCTTGGCGACGATCTCGCACAGTTCTTGGACGAAACCCCACTTGCAGACAAGCACTTCGTGATTTCCGGCTGCATAATTCGTGAGCCGTTGCCTGCAACGGACCAATGGCGCAACCACATCACCAATAACGCGGTGATCCAGTGGGGCGAGCAGGAAATGGTTGAAATCCCCGTTGGGCAGATCATGGAGACGGCAGAGGGCATAATCACGCAGCGCCACAGCAAATCATTGACCGGGGATGTGATCGAGGAGCTACTGCGCAATGCGCGCGGGGCACTCAAGTACGCCATCGAAGAACGCGTAAAGACCGAAACTTTCCAACAGCGAAGGGGGCAGGCATGACCCGCGCGGAACGCTCGCAGCAAAAGGTAGATGATGTTCTGCTCAAGCTTGAGGGCTACACGTGGAAGCGGGCTCGGTTTGGGTGCTGCTATTTGCAGGGAAGCATTGGAAGCGGAAGAAGTGTAGGCGTTGCGGAAATCACCCGCCCGCGCAAGTATTATTACGCGGAAGCGAGATGGGTGAGCTTGGGGTTTCCGCGCGGCGGGCCGTTCCCTACGCTGGCCAAGGCCAAGGCTTATGTCGCTGAAAAATTCGGTTGCCGGGGGAAAGCATGAAAACCATCTCTGTAGAAACCCTGCTCAAGCGTATTAAACGGCACTACGATGCATGGAGGAGCAGCATGACCGAACCGCAGATAGTCGCAATGATCGCCACAATTCTTGAGTTGCAAGGCGACCGGGAACTTACCGTAGCCCAAATCACCGATTGTTATCGGGAGAATTTGGAATTTTCTGCGCAACTGACCGAAAGTGATTTAGAACCGGCTAACGAGACTGAACGGCTTGACAGGGTTGTGAGACACGCCGACAAGTTGGAGCGCAACAAAAAAGCAGATCAAAAATAAGGGGTCGTTACTGGCCTATGCCTAGCCGCAACTTCAACTCCGGTGGTCAGTCTTTCGAGCGCTTCCGGGCAGCGGGTTTGCAAGCGGCGCACGATCTTCAGCGAGCGACCCGGCCCTTGAGTAGAAACAAATGGGCCCTATTACCGTGCACGGCAGTGGGGCCCATTATTTCGGCTGGTGCTCGTGACGATCAGCGCGGCTGTCCCGTAATAGTGAACTTCGTAGGGGCAACTTCGGGAGATAGGGAAGCTGCGGAATTTGCATGGCGCGTGTTGGTCTCGATCTGCATCAGGCATTGAAACACCTGCGCCATGGCGATGATCTGCAGCCCGAAGAAAATAACACCCGCCCCGACGGCAAGCCCGAGCAAAAGGCTTGGCCCATTCACGAACAGTGAACTCAGAAGGTATATGACGCCGCCGCTAATGCCCAGGACGCCGATGTACACTTGCAGCTTACAAAGAAAGTTCAAAGCTCTGAATCGCGTCTCCATAAATCCGGCTCCCTCTTTTGCTATTCATCGGCATTGTTTCACTCGGAGTTTCCCCTTTGCAATGATGCAGCTTTGGTCACGGTGTCCTCCCTTACTTCAGAATTGCGAACAGGATGCCCAGCACCACTGGCAGCAGCACGAAGATGATCCACAGGTGCTTGACGATGCGCCCAGAAATATACCGCGCATCTTCGGATACTTCACTGCGTGCATCGAACGGGTTTGCTAAGGACTTCTGTCTTTCGGCCTCGCGTTCTGCCAACTCTTTCTGTGCTCGTGCTAGTTCCTGCTCATAAATGTCTGACATGTTCCACCTCGCACCTTCCGCCTGATGGATGATCGTTGGCTTTCAGCAACGCATTTGCAGCGTCAAACATCACTCAGCGTTGTGATGAATGCCCCGCTTTTGCGATTAGAGCCCCCCGCTGGCGGGCGTTTGCGGTTCGGCATCACCGCACATCACCATGTGACCTTTCTCACTGACAGAACGCACTCATCGTGTGATATTCGTTCGTCTCGCCATCTGTCTTTGGACCGGCATTGAGCGAATAACCCAACACTGAGAAAATCAACGAGGGAATAAAGTGAATTGTGGCAAAACAATTTTGGGCGGTTTACTTCTATTAATGTTGATGGGATGTGGAGCGCCTTCAGCTACTCAACCCGCACTAAGCTTATCTATTCCACAAGGATTTCTATCAGGCGAAGGAACCCCAATCAACAATGTTTTCGGTGTTCAGCTAGCCGTTTTAGTACAAAGGAATGGTGAACCAGTAGCTGGGATATCGGTTACTTTCACCGCTCCAACTAGTGGCGCATCAGCAACGTTTACTTCCACTGGTAAAAATCAGGAAACAGATATTACTAACAGTAATGGAGTGGCTTTCCAATCTTCTTTCCTGATGGCCAACTCAACGGTTGGTTCTTGGCAGTTAGTTGCTTCTGCACAAGGAGCATCTAACACTATCGCCTTTCAGATGACAAACATGCCAACTCCCTAGGCAACGCGCCCACGGCCAACCGGTCATCAGGATCAGAAAGCGCAGTTGATGAAACGAAAGATGCACTACACACTTGGTCTGCTGATGTGCTTGGGCGTGTTGCTCTACATTGAGATTCGAGTTTTACGGGAACCTCCTCGCGCCCAGAATGCCCCGCTTTTGCGATTCCAGTCCCGCTGGCTGACGTTTGCGGCTGTTTGTGATCCAACGCACATCAACGTGTGACCCATTTCACTGACAGGATGGGATCATTCGTGTGGCATTAGTGCGTCCCGCCCCCCCCCCGAATCTGTCGAGCCGTTCGTTGCGGCGCACCTTGGGATAGGAGAAAAGGAACAAATGAAAACTGCACGAGCAAGTCTCTTGTTCCTATTAGTGCTTATGGCCGGAATGGCATTTGCGCAGACAAAGTCAATCGACATCGGCAAACTGAAATACGCCTGGGCGGATGTCCAGCAGGACGGTAGCATTGCTAGCGGCTACGAACTATCCCTTGACGCAACCGGAATTACGGCAGAACCGATTGCTTTTAGCAATGCTTCACTGTTTGTTGAAGGAAGTAATCAAGGAACCGGTCCTATCACAACAGGGTTAGGCTGCGGTATCCCGCCCTATCAGACAACGTGTGACATGCTATGGTTGGGAGGACCAAGCTTTGTTCTACCATCATGTACTACTCTCAATGCTGGACAGCTTACACAGAACTGCATCTCGATAGCATTACAACTGGTTTCTCCAACAGGAAAGAATTTCAGTTTCCAACTAGCAGATGGAGAGCAGTTCTGTATGAAAGGAATAACGAATATCTTCTTGCTAGCAAAGCAAGATGCTCTTGCGTTAGATCCTCGATGTGGTTCAGATGGATTCTGTGCAGGTGCATCAGTTCCGGTCATTCTGCATTCTGCCCCAGCGAAAAGTTGTAGTCGGTAGGTGGCGGACAGCAGGAGAAGGCGGGTGGCCGAAACGCGCAGTCAGCCCGCGTCTCTAGATGCCCCACATTTGCGTTTGCAGCCTCGTAGAGCGCGAGTTACTCACCGGGCGGGGCCTGAACATCACCGCAGAACTTTTAGATAGAAAATCAAATTAGGGTTCAATAAGGGGTTCAATTGGTACCAACAGTGCCACATTACACCCTCTTAGACCCGCGCCAAACCATTGATTTCACGTTGAACGGGTCATTGACCAGAGCTTCCCAAGCTGGATGTCACGGGTTCGATCCCCGTCTCCCGCTCCATCTTTCGAACAATTTAGCGATGGAGTGGTGCGGATGGAATCCCACGGTCGGGAATCTGAAGGTTGTTTAGCGGCCCTCCTGTGCTGGATGAACCGCTTTTATGGTTTCGATCGCAGAGAGGATCAAAACACGCATACCAAAGATCAAAGATGGGATAAATTTCTATGCGGCAGGCGGTATTTACCTGCCAGCGGCGGTGCTCGCGGCCTGCGACATGGCCCTCAACTGGACCAGACCGACTCCCAAGCCTCCGACCGCGCCAGCGAGCAGTCCCAGCAGGACCAGGGCGGGCACGCTCTCAAGCAGCGCATTTTTCTTTTTCGCTTCATTTGCCATTCTTTAGTTTCTCCACAGTTTCGTCCACGCGGAATTTGTTGCCGTAGTCATTTTAGCATTCGCGCTTCCATTCCCGGACCCGGCAAAGGACCGCAAGCGATTGCCGCAGAATGAGATAGCGTGGGACGGCCCGCCCGTAAGCACGATTGTGCAGAGTTTTTCACCTAAAGGGAAGCCATCGCAGCAGGCGAACCCCTATGATACAAAAGATCATTCGAGGTGCATTCATGACAGAGCCAACTTACGAAGAATTAAAAGCTCGCCTTGCCGATCTGGAAAAGCAGGCGGAAACGAAAAAGAGAAGCGGCGCCATAGAATTCCGCGTGAGCGAGAAGGGCGGCGTCAGCGTGTACGGACTGGGCCGCTTTCCGGTGACGCTCTACTACGAACAGTGGACGAGGCTGCTCGACGTTGTTCCCGATCTTAAGGCTTTCATTGAAGAAAATAAGGGCAAGCTGAAGCTGAAGCAAGGCTAGCACTGTTCTCTTTCAGGCGCCAAGAACGCGGACAATTTGACAACACGTGTAATACGTGCTACACGTAAAATACGTGATCCAATGGATACGTCCAAGCAAAACGTGACCATAAGCCTAACCCGGCAGACGCTCCAGAAGGTGAAGGTTCTCGCCGCCCGCCGTGCTACCTCCATCAGTGGTCTGCTGGCTAAGCAAGTGGAGATCCTTGTGGGGGAAGAAGAAGCCTACGCGCGCGCGCAGCGACAGGCCATGACGCTGCTCGATCAGGCGTTTCATATGGGCGGTGTGATTCGAGCCAGTCGAGGCCAATTGCATGAGCGATAGGGTCTTTGTCGACACCAACATTTTGATTTACGCTCATGACGCCGATGCGAAATCAAAGCATACAGTCGCAAAAAGGGTCCTCGGCGAACTTTGGCGCCAGCGAACGGGCATCCTCAGCATGCAGGTGCTGCAGGAATTCTATGTCAATGTGACCCGTAAGATTGCGCTTCCGCTCCCCAAGGATGTGGCGCGCACGGTCGTAAACAGCTACGCTGTCTGGTGCGTCGAAATCACTCCGGCTGAAATTTCATCGGCGTTTCGAATCGAAGACGAATCCCGGATCGGATTTTGGGATGCCCTCATAGTTGCGTCCGCGGCCAAGTGCGGAGCAGATAGGATCCTCTCCGAGGATCTGAATGCGGGACAAACGATCGCGGGCGTACGGATTGAAAACCCGTTCGCTGGGTAGAATGGTGCGCCCGGAGAGAAT